>JBKOZS010000034.1:0-17728 GCA_046726015.1 Acidobacteriota bacterium | reverse complement strand
GTCGCAGGTTCAGCGATGGCAGACCCGCAGGGGGCGTGGACGATACGCCGAGCAGCCGCACCACCTCGGGGCCGATGACCGGCTTCGGTGAGAGCACCACCGCGCGTTCGACGGTATTTTCGAGTTCACGAACGTTGCCGGGCCAGTCCGCAGCCTGCAGCGCCTCGAGCACCGTCGGTTCCATGCCGTCGATCCGTTTCCCGGCGCGCTGCGCGTGTTTCTGGATGAAATGATCGACGAGGACGGGGATGTCGTCGCGCCGCTCGCGAAGCGGCGGGATCGGGATCGGGATTACGTTGAGCCGGTAATACAGGTCTTCCTGGAAGCGTCCATCGGCGACCATCGCCCGAAGATCGCGATTGGTTGCCGCGATGACGCGAACGTCGACTTTCTGGCTGCGCTCCGACCCGAGCGGCTCGAACTCGCGTTCCTGCAAGACCCGCAACAGCTTTGCCTGCAACGACGGCGACATCGTCCCGATTTCGTCGAGAAAGATCGTCCCGCCGTCGGCGAGCGCGAACTTTCCTTTCTTGCTGGTGGCGGCACCAGTGAACGCGCCGCGAACGTGGCCGAAGAGCTCCGACTCCAGCAGGTTCTCCGGAATCGCGGCGCAATTGACCTTGATCAATGGCATGTCGCGCTGCGCGCTGTGGTAGTGAATCGCTCGCGCGACCATCTCCTTGCCGGTGCCCGTCTCGCCGGTGATCAGCACCGTGCTCTTCGATCGCGCCACGACTTCCGCGGTCTTGATCACTTCCTGCATCCCGCGGCTGCGGCCGACGATGCCGTAGTGATTGAATTCCTCGGCGCGCTCGCTCAGCAGGTAGCGGTGCTGGGTCCGGAGGCGCTGGTGATCCAGCACGCGATTCACGACGACGAGGAGCTCGTCGATGTCGAACGGCTTCTGCAGATAGTCGACCGCCCCGAGCTTCATTGCCTCGATCGCGCTCTCGACGGTGGCGTGCGCCGTCATGAGCAGGATCTGCGGGCGATCGCTTTCAGCCGTCGATGCGACCAGCTCGCGAATCAGATCGATGCCGGTGAGCTCCGGCATCAGGTTGTCGACGAGCAGCACGTCGAACAGCCGGCGTCCCATCAGGCGCTGCGCCTCACGCGGGCTCTCAGTGGCCGTGACCTCGTGGCCGTCTTCGCGCAACGCCTGCGCGAGGGCATTGCGGATCTTGGCTTCGTCGTCGACGAGCAGGATCGAACCCGTGACAGTCATGCGGTCGGTGGTGGCTGAAGGGGCAGCTCGATGCGAACCTCGGTTCCATGGTTCCGCTCGCTCGAGACGGTGATGCGCCCACCCAGTCCTTCGATGATATTCCGGGAAATGGCGAGCCCGATACCGGTGCCGGTGCGGCGCGTCGTGAAAAAGGGATCGAAGACGCGAGGCAGGTCTTCCGGCGCGATGCCGGGACCCTTGTCCGTGATCGTAATCGCGACGCGTCGCTGACCGAGCCTCATGGTTCGCAGCCGAATCGCGTCGCCGTTTGGCGGCGTGTCACGCGAATCGACGGCCTGGATGGCGTTGCCGACGATATTCACCAGCGCCTGCCGCAGCCGTTCGGAGTCCGTCGTCAGATCGGGAATCGACTTGTCGAGATCGAGCTTCACGCGCGCGTCGGAACCCGCGGCATCAGCGGCCTTGACCGCATCGCGTGCGAGCGCGTTGAGATCCGCGGGTGCGAGGTCGAACTTGATCGGCCGCGCGAAATCCAGCACCTCCGCGACGATGCGGTTGAGACGGCCGATCTCCTCCTCGATGTCGCCTGCGACGGCGCGCACCTGCGCCGGGTTGACGGTGTCGCGCCGCAGCGTGCGCAGGGCCGTTTTGATGATCATCAACGGGTTGCGGATCTCGTGTGCGACAACCGTCGAGAGGCGCCCGAGCGAGGACAGCCGTTCGCGCTGCGTCGCCTCGCGCTGGAAGCGCTCGATCGAGTCGGTCATCGCGTTGAATGTCGTCACGAGCAGCCGCGCATCTTCATCCTGCCACTTCGCGTCGGGCGGCAGTGGAATCCGCCGCGTCAGGTCGCCGGTCGCCGTCATGTCGCGCATCGTCGACGTGATGGTGCCGAGCGGCCGCGTGATCGTGCGCGCGATGGCATAGCTCAGGAGCACCGAGGCCATGACGGCGACTACGGCCATCGCGGCCAGCTGAGTGTGCAGCGCGCGAAGGAATCGCAGCCGCTCCGTGCGCGAGCGCAAGACCAGCGCCATGGGCTGGCCGTTGGCGCCGGGCGTCGCCAGCGGCTTGGTGATCGCAAGGTATTCGTTCCCGTTGAGCGTGATCGCGCGTGTCCCCGGGCCTGCGAGCAGCGGCACGAGGTCATCCCACGTGTCGCGCGGAAGCGTCGCGGTCTGGATCGATCCGCCCACGCCGAAGGCAATCTCACTGTTCGTCAGCTGTTTGAAGCGGAGCGCCTGTCGATCGTCAAGCCTCGCGCCGACGCTGAGCGTTCCCAGCAGCTCCGTAGTACCGACGAGAATGGGCACGGAGGTCACGAGCAGGATGCCATGGGGTTCCGGCCAGAACGCCGTATCCGATCCCTGCGTCGCCTCGGATCCCAACGCGCTCGACAGCGCTTCGTCGGGCACCTCGCTCTCGCCAAGTCGCGCGAGCAGCCGCCCCTGCCGGTCCGCGAGCGCGAAGAGGTCGGCCCTCGCGAGCTGTTTCTGGTAGCGCTCGGCAATGGGCTGCACGGTGTTTGGATCGCCCGTTTCGACAGCCGCCTTGAGCACCGGGAGGTCGGCGATGAACATCGCCTCGCGGTTGAAATTGTCGAACAGGATCGAACGGTATTCCTCGACGAGCCCGGCCGCTTCCTGCAGGCCGCGACGGAGCTCGTCTTCCGCCTGGATCGTCACCGACCGGTTGACGATGTAAATCGCCACACCCGTCGAGATCACTGCGAGCAGCGCGTTCGCGAAGAAAATCCGGTTCGTGAGCGAGGAGAACGCCTTCATCGAATTGTGAAGTCGGCGTCGACGTCGCCTCCCTCCGGAGCAATGGTAATGGGCCGCCGCGGCGCGTCGCCGCGCACCGTTTCGTTCCAGACCGTCAGCGTATACGAACCCGCCGGCACGTTGCCCAGACGATAGCGGCCGTCCTCGTCGGTGGTCGTGAAGTAGCGGTGCGCGAAGACGAGGATGAACGCATTCATATGCGAATGAATGTCGCAGAACACGCGGACGATGCCCGGCGTGTCGAAGCGCACGGCCTTCGATCGCCCCACGGCGTACCGGCCGAGATTGAACGGCCTCGCTTTCGACAGCGAAAACACGCTGTGGTAGGTGGAGTCGTCATTGGGGAAGTCGACCGTCGTCCCGGCCACAATCGCCAGCACGTGCGGAACGAAGTTCTCGTTCCGCTGATCCATGCTGGCGCGCGGCTCCTCGGCGGGATCGAATGCGAAACGCGGTGCGGTCTCGAGATACACGACGCTCCGCCGGCGATCCGGACGATCGTGCACGGCGTGCATGCCGAGCGACGCCACGTCCGGCCGCAGTTCGGTCGATCCAGTCGGGCGAACGTCGACGCGTCCGCGAATCGTGCCGGTCGCCGGGCGCGGTCGCTGCTCGCGCTGCACGCTTCCAAGCAGCAGCACAGCGCAGGTGACGATGGTGAGCGCGTGTGTGATTGTCATCAAAACCAGAATGCGAGCTGGCCCGACACGTACATCTTCTTGTGAATGCGTCCGCCGTCACGCCAGTTCGGCTGCACGACGCCTCGCAAGGTCAGGTTGCGCTGGATGTAGATGCCGGCGCCCACTTCGACGCGGCCGACCGGCGCATCCCACGTCTGGGGAAGACCGTTGTTCAATCTCTCCCCGGTGATTCTGGAAAACGTCAAGCTGTCGTAACGCGCGGCGGCAAACCAGCGCGGCGTGAACCGGTAGCGCGACTCGATGAACCACCCGGTCGCATCGAGCGGGCCATTGATATAAGGGGCGGCGATCCGGGGAAGCCGCCAGCGACTGAGAATGAGCTCTCCGCGCACGAGCCAGTAGTCGCGCGAGTATTCGGCATCGAGGCCGAACGCCTCCTGCGGAAAGCGCGCATCGGGGCCGATGATCGGCGTCAGCCCGTTGCGCAGCGCGCCATTCAGCCATTCGCCGTGCGCATAAGAGCCCCCAACCATCAGCCCGATCACCGGCTTCCATCCGACCCGCGCCGAAATCTGGCGTCCATCGTTGTCGTCGTCCACGCGCGGGTTCGAGAGCGTCCCCGAGGTGACGGCCGCCGCGGCCTCAAACAACGGACTGTCGTAGCTGGCCTCGATACCGACGTCCCATCGGTACGCGCTGATGATCGGTACGCCAGCGGCCTCGGTCGGGTTGCCAACCGGGTAGTCGGCCAGCCAGCCGCGCCCGCGCATGCTGAGGAGATCGTCGGCATTCGCGGGCACCGCGTCCGTCCGCAGCGACGTCAGGTATTGATAGGCGAGCGGCTGCCCGATCAAGCGATTGTCGTTGGAATACACGCGCCGCGAATACGCACCAAACACGGGAGGAATGCGGCCAACCTGGATGTCGAAGGCCCGCGATGCCCACGGCCGTACGCGCGCGTAGAGGGCATAGGCTCGAAAGCGCTCGAGGTCTTCCGATCGGATCTCGGTGAGGAACGCCAAATGCCGCGACGGCCTCCACGCGCCGGAGATCGACACGCGGAACATGCGGAGCGCGTTGTGCTCGTAGTCGGTGTAATTGAAGAAGCCCGCGCAGTCAGGGGAGCACGTCGGGCCCGACAGCTCGTCGCGGGCGCCCATGGTGGCAGCAACTTCCCCCGCGATTGTTACCTGGCCGTCTGCCAGCTCGAGCGGACCAGAAGGCAGCGTCTGAGCTGAACCGAACCGGGCAGCGGCAACCCAAAGACAGAAGCCCGCCGACAGAATTCGTACGCGGCGCATGGTATATATTTAGTCTGAACCGGGATGGAACGCCATTCCACATATTGGAATGATGGCAAGGCATCCATCCGGAACGTGCGAGAAATGGCCACCGACCGCGAAGGACACACATCCCTGGAGAAGGCGCTCGAGGTCTGTGAAGCGCTGGCGGGCGCCAAACGGGGGTTGAGCGTCACCGAGCTGGCGCGCAGCGTCAACCGTCCGGTGTCAACGGTCCATCGGCTGCTCGCCGTTCTGAAACGCCGCGGGTACGTCCGGCAGGAAGAAGAGACTTCCCGCTACACGCTGACGCTCAAGATGCTCGATTTGAGCTTCCGCCTCCTTGGACGCTCCGAGCTGCGACTGCACGCGTATCCGGTGTTGCGTGAGTTTGCCCTGCGCGGCGGGCCGCGCGCGTTCATGGCCATGCCGTCGGCCGGCGAGGTCACCTACGTGTGGAAGGCGGGCCCCGACGACGTCAGCATGCATACGGCGTACGGCCGCGAGATGCCGGGCCATTGCGCGATGTTCTTCCAGGAAACCCCCGCGCGGCGATTGAGCTGCGTGCGGCTGTCGCAACCGCGTGATGCCGCGGAGGCGGATCGCGTGCTCGTGCGGTTCGGACCACCAGAACAGACGCATGGCGCGCAGCGGCTGCTGTGCACGTGCGCCCCGGTTCACGATTACACGGGACGCGAGGTCGCGCGGGTCGGCGTCTTCGCGCACGGCGCGAACGAACCGCAGTTCGGCGCCGAGCAGCCGAAGACCGCCGTGGAGCTCGCGCGGCTCATTTCAGTCAGACTTGGACATGTGCCGGGCCCATCGCTGGCGCTTGGTGCTTAAGTGAATTCGGAGGAGTGAGAGAGTGACGTACATCATCACCGAACCCTGTATCGGAACCAAGGACACCGCATGCGTCGACGTCTGCCCGGTCGACTGCATCCATCCGCGGAAGGACGAGCCAGAGTTCGCGTCGGCCGAGATGCTCTATATTCATCCCGACGAGTGCATCGATTGCGGCGCGTGCGTGCCGGCATGCCCGGTGGAAGCGATCTTCGCGCTCGATGAAACGCCGGACAAGTGGAAGAACTACATCCCGGTCAACGCGCAGTACTACCAGAAGTAAACAGTAGGCAGTTAGCAGTTGGCAGTAAGCAGTAAACGGCCAGCCGCCAACCGCCAACCGCAGACGACAATGGGCACGTTAGAGCATCGATTCGACGACAATCTCATCACCACCAACATCGACAAGGTGCTGACGTGGGCGAGGGAGAACTCGCTCTGGCCGATGGGGTTCGGGCTTGCGTGCTGCGCCATCGAGATGATGGCGGCGTCTGCGTCCCGCTACGACATCGCGCGCTTCGGATCCGAGGTGTTCCGGGCATCGCCCCGGCAGGCCGATCTCCTGATCGTCGCCGGCACGGTGACGAAGAAGATGGCGCCCGTGCTGCGCCGGCTGTACGACCAGATGCCGGAGCCGAAGTGGGTCATCTCCATGGGGGCGTGCTCGAATGCCGGCGGGCCGTTCCCGACGTACAGCGTGCTGCAGGGAGTCGACAAGATCGTCCCCGTCGACGTGTATGTCTCCGGATGCCCGCCGCGGCCCGAAGCGCTGCTGTACGGGTTGATGCGCCTGCAGGACAAGATTCGCCGCGAGAACACCGTGCTGCGGCGTGAGCAGGTGATCAAGCTCGGGACGACCGAACCGGTTGTGGTCGAGGACGCGACGTGAGCCGGGTCGCGCGCTTTCTGCGATCGATCCTGCTGATCGATCTGATCAAGGGCATGCGCGTGACGCTTCGTTACGCGCCGCAACCCGCTTTCACGTTCCAGTATCCTGCCGAGCGGCGCCCGGTCGCGCCGCGGTTCCGCGGCATCCTTCGCCTCCAGGTCGAGCCCGAAACGGGTGCGCCCACGTGTATCGTGTGCGACCAGTGCGCGAAAGTCTGCCCCGACGATCTCATTGCTCTTGGCGGCCACCGCGAGCCAGGGCAGAAGATCAAGATCCTCGACTACTTCGATTTCAACCTCTCGCGCTGCAGCTTCTGCGGGCTCTGCGCGGAAGTCTGCCCGACCCGGCCCATCAAGGCGCTCATCATGAGCGAGGATTACGAACTCGGCAGCTACTCGCGCGAACGCCAGGTGCTGCGGATTGACGAGATGTACGACGGCGTTCCCATCGAAAACTATCAACGATAAACAAGTCCCGAGTCCCCGCACCGCCTCGCCGCTTTTGCACCGGAGCGGCGCAGCCGCGAAGGTTCAAGCGGGGAGTCTCGCCATAGCCCGCTCGAGTTCGCGCGGGCGAAGGCGGAACATCGCGCCTCGCACCTCGAGTCTGTTATAGTCCGCGAATCATGCGCAGGACCTGGCTGGCCGCCGCCATCTCGGCCGCACTCGTGGTTCCCCTGATACTCACAGCGCAGGGGCCGCAGTCCGGGGTGGCCGACATCCAGGTGCAGCTCGGCGATCTGCTGGCGAACGAGGCCCGCTACCGCGATGCGATCGATCCCTACCGGCGCGCGGTTGCGGCCGCCGCGGAAGACCTCACGCTGCGGCGCCGTGCGCAGGCCGGGCTTGCGCTGTCGTTGCTGCGCACGGGCGATTTCGCCAACGCGCGCACCGAGGCCGAGCGGCTCGTCGCCGAGGATCGGTCCGACGCGCGAGCGCTCGCGCTGTTTGCCGACACACTCTGGGCATCAGGACTCTTCGATGAGGCGGAAGGGGCGTACGAGGACGCGCTGAAGGCGGACGCGGGAGAGGCGCGCGCCCATCACGGCCGCGCGCGCACGCTCACCGCGCGCAATCGCCTGGACGACGCGTTGATCGCCGCGCAGGAGGCGTTGCGCCTGGCGCCGCGCGAAGCGGAATACCACCACGACGTCGGCGTCATCTACGAGCGGCAGCACCGCTTCGATGAAGCCGCGGCCGCGTTTGGCAACTACGTCAACCTGCTGCCCAACAAGGATCGCAGCGACAAGGCGGCGTGGACGCGCGCCGAGATCCGCTTCCTCGATTCGTTCAAAGGACGCACCGCCGTCGAGTTCGAGGGGAACCAGGCCACGTGGACCGTGCCCATTCGCATCGAGAAGGACAAGGTGCTGGTGGCGGTCAAAGTGAATGGCGCGAAGGCGAGCGAGTTCGTGCTCGACACCGGCGCGGAGCAGACCGTCGTCTCGCGTGAGATCGCCCGCCGCCGCGGCATCGTCCCGATCACTTACATGCAGAGCGCCGGCGTGGGGGACATCGGCCTGCGCGGGCTACAGGTCGGCCGCATGGACTCGCTCGAAGTCGGCGACATGAAGGTACGGAACGTCCCGGTGCTGATCAAGAACCCCCCGCTCAGCGAATTGCCGTCACGCGAGCCGGAGAGCTTCTCGCCGCTCGCGCTCGGGCTCTCGATGCGCATCGACTACGCGCGGCGGCAGCTGGTGATGGCGCGATCGCTCCCGGAGGCGCGCTACGCGACGGAACTGCCGCTGCGGCTGTACCGGCTCGCCACCGTCCGCGGTGTCGTGAACGGCAACCCGGCAACGTTCGTCGTCGACACCGGCGGGGAAGTGATCTCGATCAGCCAGTCGACCGCCGGCCAACTCTCGATCCCCGGCACGCAGCGCCGCATCCCGCTGAAGGTGTACGGAACGTCGGGATGGGACAAGGACGCGTTCCTGCTGCCGAACGTCGATCTCGAGTTCAACTCAATCCGCTTCTCGAAGATCCCGGTCGTCGTGCTGAACCTCAATGCGCCGAGCGCCCTGCTCGGATTCCAGCTCGGAGGGATCGTCGGGCACAAGTTCCTGAGCCGCTACACCGTGACCATCGATCTAAATCGAAGCGTGGTCGGACTCGACTCCAACTAACTCCTTGGGCCGTTCCTCCGTTCGAACTTGCGGCACGTGTCACGGACGTACTCACGCGGAGCTCGCGGAGGCCGCAGAGCTCTTAAGTTTATTGAGTACGTCGAAAAATCGGCTCTGCGTTCTCGGCGCGCTCAGCGTGAGATCGTGCGTGACAAGTGAACACCGGTCAAACGAGCGTCCCTACTTGGAGCGCTCTTCCAGCTCGCGCCGCGCTTTCAGGCGCTCGGCGCGGCGGAGCTCGGCGGCGGCGGCCCGCTCGCGGTCCTCGCCGGTCTCGAGAATCAGACCCGGAATCGGAAGACGACGCCCCTCGCGATCGATCGACACGAACGTCAGGTAGGCGCGGCTGGTCATCCGGCGAACGCCGGTGAGTGTTTCTTCCGAGAACACTTCCACTTCCACTTCGAGCGACGTGGTCCACGCGGCGGTGACGCGCGCCTTCAAGATGATCAGGTCTCCGACCTTGATGGGATGCAGGAACTGCAGGCCGTCAACCGCGGCGGTCACCAGCAGCGTGCGCGTGTGGCGATGGCACGCGATCGCGCCGGCAATGTCGATCAGGTGCATGACGGTGCCGCCGAGAATGAATCCCAGCGGGTTCGCGTCGTTCGGGAGCACGACCTGCACCATCTCGGTCGCGGACTCCGACGCCTTCTTCGGCGTCAGGTTCACCGCGCGCGACTCTAGTTCTTGTGACACTTCGCGTCGATGAAGGCTTTGAGCGTGAGCCGGAGTTCCGGCGGCAGTTCATCTTCCCTGAGGGAGCGGAGAAGGGTGACGGTGGACTGATAGGTGTGGAGCTGTGCGACGCAGCGCGGACAGCGCTGGAGGTGTTGTTCCAGCTCCCGCTGGATGGCCGGCGGGAGCTGGTGTTCGAGGTAATCCGCCAGCAAGCGGACCACGTTGCAGCACTTGCTGGTGTGTTCAGTCACTGAGTTTCCAATGCCAGGCGTCACTGGCTGCCTGGCATTGAGACGCGTTAAAAGTCGTATCCGATCCAGATCGAGAATTTGGGCCGGCGCAGCCAGCGGCTGCCGCTGCT
Organism: Acidobacteriota bacterium; assembly: GCA_046726015.1. Taxonomy (GTDB): domain Bacteria; phylum Acidobacteriota; class Vicinamibacteria; order Vicinamibacterales; family 2-12-FULL-66-21; genus QHWT01. The sequence goes on along the minus strand of JBKOZS010000034.1, from coordinate 7,935 downwards.
CTCGCCATCCTGCAGCGCGCGAAGCGCGTAGAGGGAGTCCTCCCAATCCTTGTTGAGGAGCGTCCGCCACGCCCAGTCGAAATGAATCGGGAAGCCAAGCGCGAACGTTTCAAGGCCGAGCCCGTACGACGCGCGGCCATCCACCAGCCGCCAGCCCGTGACCTCGCGCGGCACCGTCACCGCGCGGACACCCTGCGGCGTCGTTGGATCTTCAACGAACCCGACGATGACCGGCGCGATGGTCGGGTCCTTGGTGGCGAGGACAAACGAGCTCCCCTGGAAACCTGAGCCGCCCAGATTCGCGAACGCTACGGCGCGCAAGCCACCAATGACGCCGATCGGTGTCAGTGCCGCTTCGATCAGCGGGAACCGCAATTCCGCGTTTCCGAAGAACGCCTTGTGCCCGATGAACTCCAGATACTCGTAGCCGCGCATCTCGGAGTTCCCGCCGTAATACAGGTATCCCGGAGAGTCTCCCCAGCTCGTGAAGCCGCGGAAGCGGAATGCCAGCACGCCGTTGGTGGCGAGACGGATGTACTTCCGCGCGTCGAGGTCCGCGGTCTGCCGCGAGAGGAAACTGCCCAGGGGCGGTGCGTACTCGTAGCCGACGCGCATCGTGTCGCCCGAGAGCGGCCCATACTCACGGAACACCGTCGTCTCGCGCACGTACGCCGCGCCGAACGGCATGATCGTGCCGCTGACGAACAAGGGTTGTCCGAATTGCTGCGTCTGGAAGTTCTCGGCGAACTCCTGCAGCGCTTCGTCGTTGTACTTCTGGTTGAAGTTGTACAGGCCGGCGCTCAATTCGAACCGCGAATACCGGTTGATCGGATAGATGCTGAATGCCGCGCCGCCGCGCAGCGTCTGCGTCGCCAGCGCCTGGTCGCGATCGAGATAGATGTCGCTGCTATAGAGCAGCCCCGCATACGCACCGTAGTAGAACTGCGTCTGCGAGAATCCCTGGAGCGCGTACTGGAACCGCCGCGACAGGTTCAGGTACGAGAATGACAACGAGCGGTACTGCGACACCGACTCGGCGTACAGGTTGAACTGCTGATCGCCGAGCACGTCGGTGAACGTGACCTGCGTGCCGCCAAACAGGTCGCCCCCGCTGGTGACGCCCACGTTGACCGGTGGCCGCCCTTCGAGGAACAGCTTTTCGAACCGTCCCTTGACGCGCTCGTTCTGCTTCACCAGCGTGTGGCTGAGCGGCGGCGTGAAGTCGATGTTCGGGCCGGGCGATCCGAAGTCCGCGCTCGCCACCGTATGGATCGGTTCCTTCTGCGGCGGCAGCGAGTGGATCCCGTATTCACCCTTGTAGTAGGTGACGAACGCGATCCGCTGCACCTTGTTCTCGTCCTTCAGCGCGACGGGCGAGACGTTGCCGCCGAGCGCGTCGGTGAGCTGCCGCAGTTCGCCGTTCTTCAGGTTCAGCGTCCAGATGTTGTAGATGTTGCCGTTCCTGGCGATCTCCGGCGTGATTGGCTGCGCGGGATCGACCGCGGTCGACGGGAAGACGATGGTGTCCGGGTCGAGGAACTGCGCGGCGCCATCGTCGTGCGTGCCGAACGTGAGCTGGGTGCTCTTCTGCGTCGCGACGTCGTAGCGGAACAGCTTGTCGTTGCCGCTGACGCGCTTGATATAGACGATCGACTTGCCGTCGGCCGCCCACGTCGGCGCGTAATCGCCGAACTGGTCATTGGTAATGTTCTTGAGTTCACCGGTCTCGATATCGACGACAAAGATGTCGCCGATGGCAGAACGCAGGGCGGCGAACGCGACCGACTTGCCGTCGGGGCTGAAGTCGGGTGACTCCGGCATGTCGACGGACTTCATGTCGATCCGCTTTTCGATCTTGCGCGTGAGCACGTTCTGCAGGACGAGCGTCTTCTGCTTTTCCTTCCGCGCGAAGTAGGCGATGCGGTCCCCGACCGGCGACCAGGACATCCAGGGCACGGCGTTGCCGCGGAAGCCGCCCGGCGTCGCGATGTATTCGAATCCAAAGCCGGTGTTGAATCCGCCGGTGAGATTCCGAATGACCTTGCCGTCCTTCGTCGACATCAGGATGATGTCGAGCTCCTGGTCCTTGCGGTTGCCGGCGGCGACCGCCATGAGGTCGCCCGACGGCGACGGCTCGATCGAAACGACCGACACGTACGGTGTCTTGTCGCGCTTGGGAGCGAGGTCCTTCCCGTAGTCCTGCGGCCGCTCCTTGTCGCGGAACGGCTTGAACCTATCCTTCAAGTACTTGTCGAACTGCTCATCGAATTCTTCCGGTTTCAGCTTGAACGCTTCTTCATAGGCGCTCTCGCCGCCGCCGATGACCGCCTTGCGCAGCGCGAACAGGAACTGCCGCAGCCCTTCCTTGCCCCACTTCGATTCGATGAACTCGAACGCCGCGTGCCCGAGGTTGTAGGGCAGCCGGCCGTCGGCGAACTGCACGCCCTGGAAATCACTCATCGGCGGGATGATGTCGGCAATCGCAGCATCGCGCACCGACATCAGGTCGAACGCGTTCCAGTAGCCGGTCATGTAGTCCGACAGTCCTTCGTCGACCCATAGCGGCAGTCCTCGACGAAGCAAAGTGCGCGGGATGATGTCGAACTCGAAGATGTGCGTGAGCTCGTGAGTGATCAGACGATAGAGCGCGTCGGACGGCTCGTCGATCGGCAGCACCATGCGATCGCGGTATGGCTCCGCAAACGCGAGCACGCCTTCCGGCAATTCGCCGGGCTCGATGTTCTGCTGCTGGAATTCGCTCGCCGTCTTGTAGAGAACCAGCGGCACCTTGAACGCCAGGTCGTGCTTGAGGTCCGCGCTGACCTGCTGGTACGCGCTCTCCGCGTAGCTGGTCACGCGCTCGAGATGCTGTTCGATCTCGGGGTAGTAGTAGATTTCGAAGTGGTCCGTGGTGTAGATGCGCCAGTTGAAGTGGTCGTACTTGATGCGGTTCTTGTTGTAGTACGGCACGAAGGGCGTCTGGGCGCTTGCCGCGATCGTTCCCGCGATGTAGACGAACGCAAAAAGTGCAAGGCCGAACGGCGATCGGAGGCCGCGCCAGCTGCGCGTGCGCATGGTTCACCTCGAGTGGTGCCGATGTTACTGTAGCTACGACGCTTGGGGCAATGACCCGGTCCCCCGGCAGGGTCGGAACGAGGTCAGCGCAGCAAGCCATGTACCGCCGCCGAGCTCGCCAACCCTGCGCCACTGGACGGGCGCCGGACCCCCGTGTCCACCGGTGGCAACGCCGTTGTCCTCCCCGCGATACAATTGAAGGAATAACCCGCAGCCTGGCGGTGTTGTATCCACTGGGCGGTTTCGCGGGATCCCGCTCATGGTGTTTCGCCGCCATTCCGGCCGTGCGCCCGGCGCGCTTCCTCAGGAAGAAGACGCTCAGTTCGCGCAAGAGGCGCTTTCGCACCTCGACAGCCTTTATGGCACGGCGCTGCGGTTGACGCGGCGCCCGCAGGATGCCGAGGACCTGGTGCAGGACACCTATCTGAAGGCGTTCCGGTCGGCGCACCAGTTCGAGCGCGGTACGAACCTGAAGGCGTGGCTGTTTACCATCCTTCACAACACCTATCGCAACATGCGTCGCCACGACGTGCGGAACCCGGTCGACGTGGACAGCGACGCGGTGGATCGCGCCGCCGATGGCGCCGCCGAAGGGCAGACACCGGAGCAGCTGCTCTCGCGGGCGACGCTCGACGCGGATCTGCAGGCGGCGCTCGACGCGCTGCCCGAATCGTTCCGCCAGGCGGTCTGGCTTCGAGACGTGGAAGAACTGTCGTATGCGGAAATCGCACGGGTCCTCGACGTGCCGATCGGCACGGTGATGTCCCGCATCTCGCGCGGCCGACGCGCGCTGTTTGAAGGGCTGCAGGCCCGCCGTGCCGAAGGGGCACGGCGCGTCGCAACCCACTGATACCTGCTATGGACGAGCCGATTCGCCGTTGCCGTGATCTCGATGAGCGCCTGACCCCTTATGTCGACGGCGAGGCCGGGCCCGACGAACGCCGCGCCGTGGACGCGCACCTTTCGAAGTGCCCGCCATGCCGCGGTCACGCGGACGTGGAGCGGGCCGCGCGCGACGTCATTCACGAATGCCGCGACGAGTTGCGCCGCCCCGCACCCGAGGGACTCCGCGCACGGTGTGCGGAAGCCTCAGGCGTCCACCTTCGCGCTGCGCGCCCCGGCGGACAAGCCGGGCGCTTCCATCTTCCGTCTTCCGGCTTGCGTCGCTGGGTGCCGCTCTCGCTCGCCGCGACGCTCCTGCTCGCGATTGGCGGCGTGTTCTTCACCGGCGTCAATACTCGTGTCGAGGCGCTCGCCACCGGGCTTGCCGTCGATCATGCGAAGTGTTTCCAGTTCAACGGTGATATGGCAGCCAAGGCCGACGCGGAGGACCTCGCAGAAAAGTGGAAACGCGACCAGGGATGGCCGCTCGTGATGCCGGCGTCCGCCGACAACGAACAATTGAAGCTGTTGACCGTTCGCCGGTGCCTGTCAACCGACGGTCGCGTCGCGCACGTGATGTATCGGTGGCGCGGCCAGCCGCTGTCGGTCTTCGTGCTGCCGCGCGCGACCGGCCGCGAGCGCGAGGATGTGCTCGATGCCATGGGTCGCGAAGTCGCTATCTGGTCCGCCAACGGTCGAACCTATGCAGTGCTTGCAAATGACCATCCACCGGATTTCGCCCATATCGTCAATTACGTGAAGACACATGCGCGCTGATCGGGCGCGCGCGACAGACACGCTGAGGCATTTATGAAATCTCGCTGGATCGTGGCCGCCGCGGCGGCAGTCTCCCTCGGGCTGCTGACCCTGCCGCTGCTGAAAGGGACGGGCAAGGAGCCGTTGCGCGGCCCGGCCGGAAACACCGCGAAAACGCCGTCGGCCACGTGCGACGCGTCCGGCACCGCCAAGCTCGATTTCGTGCTGAGGGATCACAACAACGTGCCGGTCAAGATGGCCGACTACAAGGGCAAGGTCGTGATCCTGAACTTCTGGGCCACCTGGTGCACCCCCTGCAAGGTGGAGATCCCCGCCTTCGTCGAACTCTACGATCAGTACAAGGACAAGGGACTTGTGATCGTTGGCGTGTCGATCGACGACACGGTCGAACAGCTCCGCCCCTTCATGAAGGAATACCGGATGCAGTATCCCGTGCTGCAGATGACCACGGATATCGAAACGGCGTATGGTCCGTTGTACGGCGTACCGGTAACGTTTTTCATTGCCAGGGACGGCACGATCTGCCGCAAACATATGGGTCCGGCAACGAAGGAGCAGTTCGAAGAGGAGATCAAGGCGCTCCTGGGCGCTCCTGTAGTATGATCGTCGGGAATGCTGAAAGGGTTCACTCACGCGCGTCTTGCCTGCGGCTGCCGTCTCGCGTTTCGTGACGGCGTCGAAGGAAGCCCGGTCACCGTCGTCGTCGACATAAAGGCGCCCGGGTGTCCGCTCACGATCCACGTCGCGGGGCTTCCGCTCTACGACTATCGCGAAGCGCTCCGTCCACCGACGCGTCCCGGGCTGCCGGCCGAGGAAGAGTACGAAGAAGAAGGGTGATCGCCACCCTCTGGCTGCTCGTTGTCCTCCAGGCGCTCCCTACATCCAATCGATCCGCAGAGCAGGCGTACGCTGACGCGGTCAGCGAAGCGTCCCTGCGCAAGGGCGTGCACGACCTCGTCGCGCTCGGTCCACGCATGGGTGGCACGCCCTCCGGCGCGAAGGCCGCGGGATTTCTCGACCAGTACTTCACGCGGCTCGGCCTGAAGACCGAGACCGTCACCGATCCACCGAAGCTTGCGCACTGGGAAGATCGCTGGGACGTCCGCCTTGGAACTGGCGAAGTGATCGAGTCCGCCTGGCCGTACGGCTTCTCAGGCTCACTTGAGGACTCGTCGGGTCCACTCCGAGTCGTCGAAAACCTGGCGTCTGCAAAGCCGGACGCGCAGTGGCAGGGCGCCGTCATTTACACGCCCGGCGAGGTGGGCCGCGCTTACGCCGCGACTGCCTCGGGTGCCCATCGTCCGCTGGCGATTCTCACGAGCGCGCCGAACGATCCGCCGCGCTACATGGACTGGACGCGCATCAGCGAGCTGCCGGCAAAGGCCGACAATCCGGTTCCCGTGTTTGGCGTGTCGTATCTCGACGGGCGCACGCTGGCGGCGGCCGCGGCGGCAAGGGCCACGTTGCGCGTGTCGCTCATGTCGCACATCGAGCAGGGTTCCCCCCGCACGGTGGTCGCCACGCTTCCTGGTCGTGAGGCGGGCAAGTACTACCTTGTCTGCGCGCACGGCGATTCCGATGCGGGCGGACCGGGTGCCGACGACAACGCGTCAGGTGTGGCGACGGTGATGGAGATCGCGCGCGTCTTCGCGGAACTGGGCCGGGCCGGCACGTTGCCGAAGCCACGGTATGCGATCCGCTTCGCGGTCTGGGGCTCCGAATATCACTCGTCGAAGGCGTACATCGATCGTGAGGGAGCGAAGCTCGGTGAGCTCGCCGGCGTCTTCAACTTCGATGAGACCGGTACCGGCGCCGAGCGTGAAGCGATCTATTTCGAATCGAACGACGTGCCCTGGAACGCGCCCCTGCTGAAGGTGCTCGAGTCCGTTGCGGCGGACTACGCCGGACAGCCAGGTTTCTGGACGGAGTACACGACCAACCCGTCACAAGGCGGGACCGATTCGTACGCGTTTCTGCCGAAGAAATACAAGGGCACCGGCACGACGTCGCTCGAGATTCCGGCAACGACGATCTACACGGCCGCGTGGGATCACCTGGCGTCGCTCAAGCAGACGCCAGGATGGGAATCGAAAGGGATGCCGGACCCCGCAAACCTCAAGATCGATTACTCGCTCTACTACCACTCGTCAGGCGACACACCTGAGAACACCACCGACCGCGAGCCGCAGAACATGGTCAAGGCGGTGAAGGTCACCGGCCTCGCGCTGTTGCGGCTGACGCTGTAAGGCTCAGGGCTCAAGGCTCAAGGCTTACGGCTTACGATGGATTGCGTTAGAGCCTTGAGCCGACCGGCTTGAGCCGCCCTGAGCCTTGAGTCCTAAGGCCTGAGCCGCTCATCGAATCCGCAGATTGGCGACGAGCGGCAGATGATCGGACGCCATCAGTGCCGTCCGCGTACGCGGCATCTCCACGCTCGTGACCTCGACCCGTCCCTCGTAATAAATGTGATCCAGATGCACGACGGGGAAGAGACCGGGATACGTGCGTCGGCGCTTGAGATGCGCGGCAATGTCGACGCTCTCGAAGAGCGACGACAGGGTCTTCGTCGCCAGCCCGCGCATCCACTCGTTGAAGTCCCCAAGAATCACCTTCGGCCCGGTGACGCGGTGATCGTGAACGAACGACGCGAGGCGTCCCGCCTGGTAGCGGCGCTCGAGCACGGCGGTGCCGAGATGTACGTTGTAGATGTGGAGCAGCTGCCCGCCGAGGTCGAGATCCGCTCGCTGGCAGTTCCGAGACTCGCACGTCCGCCATGACAGGTCGTACTGGCTGTGATGGACGATGGGATAGCGGCTCAACACGACGTTGCCGAACTGGTGCTGACGCAGCGTGCGCACGCAGTTCATCACCCAGCCCATGCCGAGCCCCGCACCGATCTCCTCCGCCTGCCCGGCGCCCGCCGGGCCCGCGCCGATTACTTCCTGCAGCGCGATGATGTCGGCACCAATGTCGCGCAGCACCTCGATGATCCGCGCCGGCACGACGCGCCGATCCATCCCGCGGCAGCGGTGAATGTTGTAGGTCGCGATGCGCAGCTCAGTCATGACATTGTCGAATGGCGATTGCAGACTGAAGATTCACGGACTGCCGATTGGCGAATGTCGATTGAGATTGAGGATTGGCGATTGAGATTGAGGAATGACGATTGTCGATTGGGAATCGCCTTCCCCGCAAGGCCCA
>JBKOZS010000033.1:0-11330 GCA_046726015.1 Acidobacteriota bacterium | reverse complement strand
GTTGACCACGGCGTCCGGGCGCACGCGCGAGACCGCGTCCACAGCCGTGTCGAAGTTCATCACGTCGACGCCGGGCACGACCTTCTTCTCGTCGAAGATGCCGTACTTCGCATACGACCGCACCGTTCCGCGGAACGTCGTCCACGTGTCGAACTCGCCGCGAAACACCTGGACGAGCTTGTGCCCGAGCATTCCGCCGCCGCCGAGAATCAGGACGCGCACGCTTAGACCAGCGCGCCGTGAGCCCAGGCCATGTACTCGCGCAGCCCGGACTCGAGCGTCACGTTCGGATCGAAGCCGAACGCGGCGCGCGCAGCGGAGACATCCGCAAGGCTGTGGCGAACGTCTCCCTTGCGCGCGTCGGCATGCTGGATGGTGACCTGGAGATTTCCCGCTTCCGCCAGGAGCGAGGCCAGGCGATTGATCGTGACGCGCGTTCCGCTCGCAATATTGAACGCACCGGACACGCCGCGCGCCATCGCCGCACGATAGTTCGCCATCGCGACGTCCTGCACATTCACGAAGTCGCGGGTCTGCTCGCCGTCCCCGTAGATGACGAGCGGGTGACCGTGCAGCGCGCGATGCGCAAAGATTGGAATCACGTTGCCGTAGGCGTCATACCGCTGGTTCACGCCGTACACGTTGAAGTACCGGAGGCATACACATTCGAGCGGATACAGTTTCGCGTACGCCAGGCAGTGCTTCTCGGCTCCCAGCTTGCTCGCACCGTAAGGCGTATCGGGCTCCGCGGGATGGTCTTCACGAATTGGAACGGTCTTCAACTCGCCGAAGATGCCCGCGGATGATGAAAAGACAACCTTGCGCACGCCGTTCCTGCGAGCCGCTTCCAGCACGCGAAGCGTGCCGATGACGTTGATCTCCGAGTCGTCGATGGGATGTTCGATGGATCGGGTGTTGCCCACCGAGGCAGCAAGGTGAAACGCGACCTCGCATCCGCCAATCGCATGCTCGACCGCTGCGGCGTCACGCACGTCGCCGTCAACGACACGAACGCACGGAAATGGCGAAAGGTTCTCGCGATGCCCCGAGGAGTAGTTGTCCAGCACGACGATCTCGTGCCCGGACTCCACTAACAGCTTCACGAGGTTCGAGCCGATGAATCCGGCACCGCCCGTAACTAGTGCTCTCATGCGCTGTGACTCGCCGGCCGGTCAGCGGAATCGCCACGTGCAACGGTGGCAGCTAGGTTCCGACGAAGAGCGGTTTCTGCAAGAAAATCGAACGTCTGTCGCGCGCAACGGTCCCAGCTATACGCCCGCGCGCGCGCCTGCGCGGTTTCGGCGAGACGCGCGCGAAGAGGCGCGTCCATCATCAGCCGTCTCATCGCATCTGCAATAGAGGCCGGCGACTCCGGATCGCAATACACGCCGCCATCGTGGAGAATCTCAGGCATCGGCGCGCGGTCGGAGCACGCGATCGGCAGCCGCGAGGCCATGGCTTCCAGCAGACTGTTGGGCATGTTCTCGCACGTGGAGGCGAACACGAATCCGTCCGCACCGTGATACAGCGCCGGAAGATCCTCGTGCGCGCGTCCTCCAGCAATCGAAATGAACGTCCCCTGGGGATCCAGGCGAGCGACGGTCGATCGCAGGCGCGCACCCGCCGACGCGTACGCTGGACCGACGATACTCAGCGACAAAGGCAACCCTTCATTGCGCAACGTCGCGGCCGCCTCGGCGACGTTCCATGGATGCTTGTAGCGATGAATCGCCGACACATACAGCCAGCGGAACGGCGTGTCGAGCGGTCGGACATCGCGGTCGCCACCGAAGAAACGCTTGTCGAGCCCGTGCGGAATGACCGCCTGCCGCCCGCGCACGGTAACGCCGTCCTGCGCGAGTGCCGCTCTCGCATGCTCGGTCAGGAAGATGACGCCATCGGCCCGGGTGAACGTGAACGCCTGCGCGCGCCGCAGGAGCTCGAGCTTCATCCGCATTCGCGACGCACCATAGCGTTCCCGTTCCCGCGCGTCGAATGGCAGCATGTTCCGGAACATCGTGACGAACGGCCGAAAACTCCCCAGATACGTTCCGCCGGGCGAGAACAGCACATCGATGACACCTGCCGCGCGCGCGGCGAGCCCGCGTTGCTGCCACCAGAATCGCGACACCGCGTTGCCTTCAAGTGTGGCGTCGTGCGCGCGCTCGAGCCATGGCCGATCCGGCAGCGCATCGAGCAGCGCACGCGCGCCCCACACGGTGACGCGATCGATTCCGGACGATGCGGGTTCCGCGGACTGGAGGAGCTGGACCAGGTGAGTGATGCCGCCCCCCTGGCGCAAGTTAGAGGCATCAATGCCGACGCGCATTCGCCTGGCCGCCTGCGGGCTTCCGCCCGCGGGCGGTGAGATGGTCGGACTTGAACACGTTCACGTCGGAGAGACCGGCGTCCAGCAGCCATCGCCCCAGCACGCCAGCCGTCTGTGGTTGATCGTACTTCGGCGCGAGCCAGTCGTAGGTGTCGAGAATCGCCCACTCCTGAACCTGCGCTGACGTGAGCGGCAACAGGCCGCGGTGGTTGGCGACCGGGACGAGGCGCCGCAGTTGAGGACCGATGACCGGAACGGCATCGACCGCGTTGCTGACTCGCAGCAGCGTGGGCACGGTGCGTTCGACCATCGTGAACAAGCGTCCGGCGTCCATCCGCGTTGTGATTGGACGAAGCCAGATACGCGGGTGCAGCCAGCCCTGCCAATGCCTGCGGTACACGTCAACCACGAGCTCTCCGCCGGGCTTCAAGGGTGGAACCAGCGACTTGGTGGCGTGTTCCACATCAGGCGTGTGCTGGATCACTCCGAGGCTGTACACGTAGTCGAAACTTTCCGCCGCGAAGGGCAGTGCGTAGATGTCAGCCTGCACGACGTGAAGGTTCTCGTGCCGGAGGTTGGCGCGGCACGCGTCGACGGCGCTCGAGTAATCCACCGCCACGACCGTTGCCCCGAGGGCGAGCGCGATTTCGGCGAAGCGGCCGGCGCCACACCCGACATCCAGCACGAGCGTGCCCCGTAGGTGTTCCTCCGACCATCCGGTTTCACGCAGGAAGCGATCGCGCGAAATGGGAACACCCGAGTGGCTATCGAGCTGCGTCTGGCGGAATCGGTTCCACTGGAACCCGAAGTTCGACGCGTAATTCTCGGCCGGTACGAATCTCGGAATGCCCGCGATGACCGGCACTGTCCGGCCGCACTTTTCGCAACGGAGTTCGGGAGGCGCGTCGGTGAAGTGGCCGCCGCACGCCAGACATCGCAGCAGCTGCTGCAGCAGCCCGGGCATGGCCTGTTGATAGATGGCGGTATCAGGCCGGGAGTGCAACACGGTACTCGCGTCTCCAAAGCTCGAACATGGTCAGGCAGAAGAGGCGTGCCGCGTTCGCCCGTCCCTTCCGTTGTCCGGCCAGCAACTCCTGTATCGTCCGCTGATCGAAAAGATCGGGACTCGCGTTTTGCAGCACATCGTCGAAGAATGCGCCCCACGATCCCGTCAACCATGTTGCGAGGGGGATCGAGAAGCCCTGCTTGCGTTTCAAATCAAGTCGCGTCGGCAACAGTCTTTTCGCGAGCATGCGCGGCAGGATCTTCCGCTCGCGGGCCGTCGCACGGAGTGCATCGGGAACGCGGCCGAAGGCAAACTCGATCAGGCGGTAATCCAGCCAGGGCGCGCGAATCTCCAGCGAGTTCAGCATGCTGGCGCGATCGACTTTCACCAGGTATCCGTCGCACATCGTGGTCGTAAAGTCGGCCTCCGTGGCAAGACGAAGCAGGCTTCGGCCATCGGAGGGCCGGCCCGCCCGCACCGACTCTGCGATCTGCGGGAAACGCCGCGGGTCGAGCAGGAGCCGCTGTCGCGTCCATCGATCGAAGTACACGTTGACATGCGCGATGCCGTGGCCGGCGTCCTCGGTCGCGCCAATCAGGTAATTGCGACCGCGCACGCCAACCGGGAGCGTCGACCCCGCAAGCGCCGCAACCGGCTGACGAATCGCTTTGGGTATGACCTGCCGGATGCGGTGCTGCCACTGGACCCATGAGTAGTGCGGATATCCGCCAAACAGCTCGTCGCCGCCGTCGCCGCCGAGCGCGACCGTCGCATGCTGTCGAATCAGCCGCGACACGAGAAAACTTGGGACGATGGACGAGTCGGCGATGGGCTCGTCATATTGGCGGGCCAGCGTCGGAAGAAGCTCGACTCCTGGAGGCTCGGCGGCGAGCTCTGCGTGATCGGTGCCGAAGTGGTCGGCCACCAATCGCGCGTACGGCCCTTCGTCGTACGAACCGTGACCGGGAAAGGTGACGGTGAACGTCTTCACGCGGTTGCCCGCCGTCCGCGCCGCCATCGCGGTGATCAAGCTCGAGTCGATCCCGCCGCTCAAGAGAATCCCAACCGGAACGTCCGCTACCATCTGCCGGCCCACCGCATCAAGCAGCAAGCTATCCAGCTGTTCGACGAGTGCGTCCGGCGGCAACGTTGCGGTCGGCGGCGGCGGCAACTCCCAATACCGCTGGACGCGACACGTATCGGTATCGAGGTCGTACACCAGCATGTGCCCTTGCGGCAGCTTCCGCACGCCGCGAAGGATGCACCGCTCTCGCGGCACGTATCCGTACGCGAGATAACAGTCGAACGCCTCGGGATCCAGCTCGCGCCGGAACGACGGATCGGCCATGAGCGCCTTCAACTCGGAGCCGAATCGAAGGGCGCCTGGCGCGTGCGAATAGAACAGCGGTTTCTCGCCCGCGCGGTCGCGTGCGAGCAGCAGCCGTCTCCGGTTCGCGTCGTAGAGCGCGAACGCGAACATCCCGTTCAAGTGCGCGACGAAATCGTCACCCCAGCGGCGATAGCTCTCGAGAATCACCTCGGTGTCGCTGGCCGTTCGAAACTGGTGGCCTGCGCCCTGCAGCTCGCGTCGCAGCTCCTGGAAGTTGTAGATCTCCCCGTTGAACGTGATCGTCAACGAGCCGCTCCCGTCCAGCATCGGCTGGTGACCGCCGGGAGAGAGATCGATGATTGAGAGACGACGGTGGGCAAGCGCGACGGCGCCGTCCGCCGACTGCCATCCCCCCGCGTCGTCAGGCCCGCGATGGGCGAGCGTGTCCCGCATCGCGGACAGATCGCGCCGATGATCGATCTCAGAGGATGCTATGCCGAGGATGCCGCACATCAGGATGTCGCCGGATACAACATGGGCATGCCGTGACGATCCGGATAAACGGTCGCGCACGAACGGCACGCAAAGCCAGACCCATCCCGCGTGAGGTCGGGATGGCGGCACGTCGGGCACGCCAGAAGGGCTGCCAGGTCGATCGAACGGTTGCGCCCGGACTGCGACATCAGCGTGCGAAGGAGTCCGCGAACCGTGTCACGCCATCCGCCGTTTGCCGCCGCGGCGCGAGGCCGATCGTCAACCGGCGCGGCCCATGCCGCGTCGATTCCTGGATTCAGCACTTCATAGTCGATTGAATCCTGCCAGTAGTAACGCACGTGGAAATCGAACGGACGCGAGGGAATGAGCTCACGCGTCACCAGCGGCTTCGCCCGATCCTCGTAAAGCTCCAGCAGTTCATCGTCCACGACCCAGTTGCGTTTCTTGCGGATGACCAGCCTGCCCTGCCGCACGGTGATCTCCGCGCGATGATCCTTGTAAGGGTTCACGCGTTCCATGAAGGCGTCCGGCACCTCGATGTAGCCCGCGCGCGCGACACGCTGCATTTCCGCCAGCGCTCGTTCGGGGGCCGGTGAATGCTCGAGCACGTGCGATGCCACGACGAAGTCGAACACTCTATCTTTGAAGGGAAGCCGCTCGAGAAACCCAAAGACGAAGGGACGATCGACCGTGAGCGGCACCCAGTGGCGTTCGCGCGTCTCGGGGTAGGCGTCAAGCAACACATTCGATCGCGCGTAAGGATTGCCGCCGGACCCGACTTCGAGCACGAGCGCGTCCCTGGGGACCGGACAGTGGAGACGTCGCAGTCCCCACGCGAGCCCTTCGAACCCGAACCGGCGCGCGGTCCGCATCGCGACCGACTCGGATCGCAGGTCACTCATACGGCCTTCTGGCGCGGAGCGCTCCGCGCCAGCCATTCGATCATGACGCGCATGCGCGAATCCACGTCATGCCCGCCCGCGTAGGTTCGCTGCTGGCCACGTGCCGCCACCGCTGCGCGCGCGGCCTCGTTGCGCAGGTAAAAACGCGCCTTGTCGGCCAGCTCCGCGGGGCTCCGGAAGTAGTCAGCCTCGACACCTTCGCGAAACATCTCCGCGAGCTCGGGAGAGTACTCCGACAACATCATGGTCCCGGTGGCTGGTATCTCGAAGCATCTCCGGGTATAGACGTCGCGATTGCGCTTCGAGAAGAAACACAGGGCGATCCGCGCACCGCAGATTGCTTTCACGTACTCGTCGTCCCAGACCTCGTGAACAGGGGCGAGATGCTGAAGGCTGCGGGATCTTCTCAGGACAGCGTCCCAGTCGTGCCCGCGATAACCGCGCCCTGGTCCGAATACCCGAAAGTCGATACCGGCGCTAGCCAGAGCTTCGAGACCGGGAAGGCGTGAATCCTGCTCGAAGTGACCGATGAACACGACGTCGCACGAATAGGCCGCGCGCTCCTCCGCGCTCAGCTCGATGCGCCGATGGACGGCGGGTACGAACCATGGCAGCAGCAGACCGGTTGAACGCGCACCGGCCGCTTCAAGCTCACGCGTGTTGTGTGGGCGATAGGCGAGTACGCAGTCGTACTCCGGAATCGCAGCCAGGAAATGCCGCCATGGCCAGCGCGCCTGACCTGGCGCAAACGGATCATCGTTGTTGTAGCCAACGATGAGCGTTCGCGGAGACCTCGAGCGGATCGCGCGCAGCGATGCGCCCAGTACGTGAGTGCCGCGATAGACGAACAGGAGATCGGACTGTTCTGCCGCAACCAGCTCGATTAGATCGTGGTTGATCCGGTCGAGGATCGGTCCGACCAGGTATTTGTTCTGCGCGCGCCTTAGCAGGGATGCGGGACTGCGTGCCGCGGCGCCGCTCGCGCGGTGATCCGAATACGTGTGCCACGCGAAGCGTGTGACCTCGTGCCCCAGCCGCCGAAGCGCATCCGACATCGGCTGTTCATGAACGCGCGAATGCCAGTCGCCGGCAAGCACGACTCTCACACCGGCCGCCCCTGGTAGAGATCTCCAAGCACCGGCGTGCGGCCGAGCCGGCGCTTGATCATTTTGATCACCCACTCACTGCCCCGGGGGCGGAGCACGAACAGCGACAGGAGGTACACGAAGAACAGCGGGTGACGGCCAAAGCCAAGGCGGCCCAGCCGCCAGCTATAGCGCAGGAACACACGCCACGGCTGGCGCGCCTGAATGGCAATAAACGGGTACGAGTAGTTGCTCAGATCGCGGACGATCGGCTTGTACACCTGAAGTCCGGTTCGCTGTTCGACGGCCGCCGCGATTTGCAGCATGCTCGCCATGAAGTGCAGCGAGGCATCGGGCGTGATCGTTCCGGGCACGAACTTGCCGCGCTCCGATGCACTGTTGCCAAAATACGGCACGCCACCATTTCTGTACAGGGTCAACACGTCGGGCAGGAACAGCCCGTTCTTGTCCGCGAGAATGCGGCCCACCAGATACAGCTGGTACAGAAGGGTGCCATCGAACTCCGACGTGCCGTATTTCAGCGCATCGTCGCGTCGAATCACCATGCCGGGCAGGACCACGCTGCGCCGGAAGAACGCGATGATGGTTGCCGCACCGGGTTCGAAGAGGCGCTCGCGATCGAAATATCGAAACACCTGATTGATCTGATCCGGCGACGTGTCGAACGACGCATAGGTTCTGAGCACGACGCCGACGTCCGGATACGCTCTTACTCCGGCCGCCACTTTCTTCAGCGCTCCCGGGCACATCAGATCGTCGTTGCCCATCAACAGGCAATACTCGCCGCGTGCGCTGGCAATCACATTCCGGAGGTTGCCGTCATAACCGAGATTAGTTTCGTTCTCGGTGTAGCGGACGCGGGTACGCACCGCTTCTGGCAGGCCCTCGACCACACCACGAATCTGGGCGCGCTGAGGAGAAGCGTCCTCGCAGATGACGATCTCGTAGTCGCCGAAGTCCTGG
The DNA here is from genome assembly GCA_046726015.1 of Acidobacteriota bacterium. Lineage (GTDB taxonomy): Bacteria > Acidobacteriota > Vicinamibacteria > Vicinamibacterales > 2-12-FULL-66-21 > QHWT01. Next base: position 3,199 of record JBKOZS010000033.1, on the reverse strand, counting down.
TCCAGCACCGACGCGAGCAACTCGCCCAGGACCTCCGCCCGGTTGTAAGCGGGAATGCAGACGGAAATAAGCGGCGCCGTCGTATCGCTCACGTTCCTGGCATTCCTTTCGGGACTCCCAGGTACGACAACGCTTCGCCGATGCGCTGCTGCCACGTATGCTCGCGCGCCGCGCGCGACCGGCCGGCAGCGGCAATTGCCTCGCGTTCCGGGTCGTGGGCGAGGTAGTGCTTCATCAGGCGGATGCAATCGCGTGGAGAGTCGTACATCAGGATCTCCTCTCCGATGCGGTAGTGCCGATGCAGGTCGGGGTTCGTGGTCGTGATGTACAGGGCCCCTGACATGGGCCCGTCGAAGTCGCGCAACTTGAGCGTCACGATCTGCTTCGAATGCGCGATAGTCCCGACGCCGAGAACAATCTTCGATTGACCGAGCACACGCGCGACCTGGTCGGCGCCGATGTGACCGTTCGGGAATCCCCGGCCAAAACACTCGACCCTGATGTCCGCTGCCGAGATCTCACGAATCAACTCGCCGCGCCATCCGTAGTTGTTGCCGACGAAGCAGACGTCGTACAGCTTCTCCGCCGACGGCCGGAACAAATCCGGATCGCTGCCGAACGGCCAGTAGATTGCGGGACATCCCTCCACCAGATAGCGCGGCACGTACTCCGCCGTCGTCTGCAGCACCAGGTCGACGCCCGGATTCAGGCCCATGGCCCCGAGCCGGACGCCGTCGTGCGTGCCCCAGTGATCGATCAGCCGATCGTCCATTGCGATGTTGAGCACTGGAATCCGACGCGCGCGAACGTGCTGCAAAGCCTCGACGCTGATGTACTGCGCCACCATCGTTCCGATGAGCACGTCCACGGGATATGACGCGAGCACACCGTCGATCTGCTTGATTAACTGGCGGCTGTTCTCCTCGATCGTTCGCCGATCGTAGCTGCCGACCCCGGGGGTGAGGCCGTAGCTGCCATCGGCCCTGCGGAGCGGAATTACCGTCCCCCACTTTTCAATACCCTGGATGAACCCGGCGCGTTCCTGCTCGTATTCGGTCCCGACCAGGAAGATGTTCGGGCGCCGGTCCAGCGCGTCCAGGCTGCGGACGCCGGCCGCTTTCATGCGCCCGCTCACCATCTCGCGAACATGGCCGGCGCTGCCATCGACTGGCGCAATGGCGATCCGTCGCGCGTATTCCGTGGCGACCTGGCGGGAGCGGCGCTCGAGCTCGGCATTCTTCATGGCCGCGTTCACGCGGCGCAGGATCGCGCTGCGCTTCAGCAGCGCCTTCGATGCGGCAAGCATTGGCATCAGCGGACCACCCGCAACGCACAGCCGATGGGGGCCGGACGGGAGAAGTATTTGTCGACGTTCAGCACTTTCGCCGGATCGGGCTGCAACGTCGCCACCAGATCCCGGATCTCGTCGTCGCTCTTCAAGTGCTGATACGTGTGAGACCCGAACCGATCGAAGGTGTTGAGGCGTGTCGCCTCGAACCGGCGGCGGAAATCGGGCCGCGTACCGTTGCTTGTCAGCACTTCGCCCTGTGAACAGAATCCCGCTTTTTCAAGGAACGTTCCGAGGACCGGGACCTGCCGAAGCGCTCCCATCGCCGTCGCATACGCAAGGTTGACGCGAAACGGGCAGCGGGACAGTACGAAGCGCAAGGGCTGGTAAACGACATGGAGGCGAAGCCATCTCACGACTCCTTCGTCGTTCTTCGGATAGCAGTTGAAAGCGAACTCCCCTCCCGGCGCGACGAGGCGGAACAGGGCGTGGGCGGTTCGTTCGACCGACGGCGTGTGCTGAATGACGTTGTGGCACATGACAAGATCGACCGACTCGTCACGTAGTGGCGGGGCATCGATCGAGCATTGAATGACATCCCAGTTCCGGAATCCAGAGGCCTCGAGATTGCGGCGCATCACGCCGTCGACGGCATGCGAGAGCTCGAGCAGAATGACGTGGCGCGCGCCGCTCTGCAGCATCCACAGAGCCTGTGCGCCACTGCCCGCACCCGCGTCGACGACGACCCTGCCGCGAAACGCCTCTACCGAGCCAAACGTGTTCTGAACCGTGTGCTGGAGCCAGTGCGTGTGAAAGTGGACAAAGTTGAAGTGATTCCACTGATCGCCGAACGAATCGACGGTCTTCGTCAGCGCCGACGCTGGTTCCACGAATCGAGGCACACCGTCGCGAATGGGATACGTGCGACCGGACGGGGTGCGCAAAGTTCCGCGCACCACGCGGCCGCGGTGGTCGTACTGCTCGTTGCCGAGCGTGAGGGGCTGGCCGGATTCGGGATCGCGCAGCCAGGCCAGGAGCTCGGGATTCATCAGGGAAGACTGGATGCCACGCCGTGCGGGGAGTTATCAATCGTGCGAGTCGCCGGACGCCGGACGGCTTCGACGTGATAACCCACCGTGAACGCGCGATGCGAGTCAAATCTATCCAGGTAATGGCACACGAGCGGCATGACGAGACGAAACCACGGGACCGTCAACAACCAGAAGAGCGGAACAATCGGCCAGCCATGCTTCATGCGCCGGGGATCGAGCATGGCCGAAAATCGCTGCCCTTCCTGCGCATAGTGCTTGAAGAAGCCGCCGTTCGGTTCGATGATGATGTCCTCGAACCCCGCGTCGCTGAGAAACCTGCGATACCAGTAAGGGGTGTACCCGCCGTAGAAGTGATACGGCTCCTGGTGCAGCCCCGAATTGAGTGGCGCCGTCAGCAGAAGGCGGCCGCCAGGACGCACGATGCGCGCGAGTTCACGGACTACCGCGATGGGATCCGGCACGTGCTCCAGTACTTCCGTGCACAGCACCGCATCGAACGACCCTGACGCGACGGGAATGTCCGTCGCGTCGGAGACGTAGTCGATCTGGCCATATCCCCACGAGTCTTTGTCGCTGAAGAGCCCCTGATCGTGCCCTTCGTACTGGGTGAAATCCTGGGACTCGTAGCGGCAATGCGCAAAGAGCGCGCGATAGCGGCATGGCCCTGCACCGACATCGAGGACACGTGCGCCGGCCGGGAGCTCCTTCGCGTGTTGCGCGACCCACGTGCTGCGACGGTGATCGTTGAAGCTGAAGATGTCAGCGCGGAGTCTCTGCCATCGCGACAATGGTGTTGTGCTGGTGGGCAATGCTGAAGCGACCAGAGGCTCGTGGCGCACTGACATGTATCGGCGGACTC
>JBKOZS010000032.1:0-15031 GCA_046726015.1 Acidobacteriota bacterium | reverse complement strand
GTTGTTCCGCGCCGCGGTGTCAGCAGAGTACCGCGCGATCAGATCGCCGTATTCCCTGACGCAGCTCGGATAGTCACTGGTCAGGTAGTAGAACAGGCCACGCGTGCGATACCGTTCGCGCTCGGTCATGCCATCGAGGTGGCGGACCGCCTCCTTGATGTACTTCTCCGCGTCCTGCAACTTGTCCATGTTGCTCGAGGCGATGCCCATGCCGGCCCAGCCCAGGCCGAAGTTCGCATCGAGCGACACCGACTTCGAGAAATTCTGCAGCGCCTCGTCGAACTTGCTCCTCGACAGTGCTTCGGCGCCCGCGGCGTATGCGCGCACGACTTCAAGCGATGTGGCGGAAAACGTTTGCGTCGCGAAGCGCTGCGCGGACTCCGACGTCTCGTCGCCGAGTGCCTTGCGCACCGTGGTCGCGAGCCCGAGCGCCGCGTCGAGGACCTCCTCCTTGTCCGACGCCCTGCCGCTGGCGCTTGCGATCACGTGACCCGTGACCGCCTGCGTGGCTTTGACCGACACCTCGTAGCGGTTGCCCTGGCGCGCCAGCGCGCCAGACAGGACGACCCCCAGCCCCTGCTTGACCGCGATCTCCTGGGCTACGCGTTCATCGAGCAGGTCGGGTGGCGAAACGCCAAGGCTCCGCTTGATCCCGTTGCGATCGTACGCGCTGATGAAGGAGGCGCCTTCGAGCGCGAGCTTGACCATCGGTTCCAACATGCGGTCGAACGCCGGATCGCCGGTGACATTCTGGAAATCGGCAATCAACACCGACACTGGATCATGGACAGCCGCCGGAGCAGGAGCGGCATTGCGGCCCACCGCGTAAACGACCGCTAGCAGGACCGAGACCACGAGCGCGCCCGCGACCATCACCCGTTGGCTAATCCGCGGGGGCATCGGAATCAACTCCCCCTCGTCGTCGAGCGCGTCGAGCGCGGTGATCAGATCTGCCGTCGACTGAAACCGTGCGGCGGGATCCCGCTCGAGACAGCGCATCACGAGCGCGTCGAGCGGAACCGGAATCGTCTCGTCGAGCGAGCGGACCGATGGAAGCCCTCCGGCGGTCCGCTGCTGCATGGCGTAAATACGTGACTTCGCGGTCGTCGCGGTCATCGCGCGGGCGCCGGTCAGCAACTCGTAGAGGATCAACCCGAAGGCGTAAATGTCCGCGCGTGCGTCAACCGCGCCACCGACGCTCTGCTCGGGCGCCATGTACTCGAACGTGCCGACAATGCCGCCGCCCGACGCCTCTTCGCTGGAGGCCGAAATTCCAAAGTCCATAATCAGCGCCAGGTCGTCGGCGTTGATCATGACGTTTGCAGGTTTCAGATCGCGGTGAACGACGCCGGCTTCGTGTGCCGCCCCCAGCCCGTCGGCGACTTGCCTGATGATCCGCAACGCGCGTGCAATGGGCAGCTTGCCCTCACGCCGCAGCACCGTGGCCAGGTCGTGCCCCTTGATGTACGGCATCGTGATGTACTTGATGCCGGCAATCGCCCCGAGGTCGTGAATGCGGACGACGTTCTTGTGGGTGACCTGGCGCGCGAGCAGCAGTTCCTGCTTGAATCGCTTTTCCGCTTCGGACGAGACCCGGCGTTTCGATTCAGTACGAATCACTTTCAGCGCGACCGCCACGTTCAGTTCCGCGTCGTAGGCCTGGTAGACCGCACCCATGCCGCCGACGCCGAGCACCTTGATGATGTGGTAGCGCGCACTAAACGCCTGGCCCACATGAAGCGGCCCTGCGGCCAGCACACCGTCGTGTGTTGCATCACCGGTGATGGCCGTGCCCGCACCAACCGTCGTGCCCGCGCCGATCGTTGTGCCCGCGCCGATCGTCGTCGCGAACGGGCCCGCCACGGAGCCCGGGTGCGCAGGGACGAAGATCGACCCCGACGTCGCGTCCAGTGACGCGCCGCACGCGGGACAGTGTCCAGACGCAGCTGGGGTCGAATGACCGCAGTAGGGACACAGCATAAAAAATTGCTGAGGTACTCTAATTATGACCCCTGGAGGGACGGCTGCCAAGCCGGAAGTGCTCTCATGGAAGGGGGCGACCGCTCCTCAGGAGAAAGAGTCCTCTTTGAGGAAGAAAAACCAGCCGATTGCCAGCCTCGCCCGTCAACATGAGAGGTGACAGGAGGTGTGCGCATGTTGAATCGGGTGTCGGCTCTATGGCTCGTGCTCGGTGCGATCGGTGGCTATGCGGCCGCTGGCCCGTCTGTCCGGGCGCAACCCGGCGTGATCGCAGTCCCGCCCACGGTCAACACCGGGAACACCGTCACATTGATCATTGACAGCAACGCGTATGGCGATCGGAGCACTTCGGTGCCGTGCACAGTTGCCGAGATACAGGGGCCATGGATCCGGTGTAAGGCGGCAGACGCATTCCAGGACGAGCGTGAACAGCGCTGGTATAGCCTCACGCACGTCTTCCAGATTACGAAACACGAGAAGTGATCTCGCGGTGGTGACGTCCGTGCTCCTCAAAACGTCGGCGGCCGTTCGCCGCTAACGGCAACCGCACGCTCGAGCGCGAGCCCGGCGCGCGCCAGCGTGCCTTCATCGAACAGGCGGCCGATCAGCGTCACGCCGTGCGGCACGCGGCGCGGCGGTGAGAATTTCGGCAGCGGGTTCTTCGGGTCAGGAGCCCAGTCGCTGCGCGCCTCGGAAACCTCGACGAAGCCAGTCCGAAGCGTGAGCGACGGATGCCCGGTGAAGTTCGAAATCGTCAGCATCTCGTCGCGGAGAGACGGCACGAGCAGCACATCGACCTGCGAGAACAGGCGCGCCATCTCCTGCGCCACGCGGCGGCGAAGTCGATCGGCCTGCACGAAGTCCACGGCGGAGAGGAATCGTGCCTGGCGAAACAGGTTGGGCCACGCGTCAGGCACCTGCACTTTCAACGTGGCCATGGCGCCGGAAAGCGTGAGTTCCTCGAACGCCGCCGCCGCCTCGCTGAAAAGCACCGGCATCAACGATCCATATGGCCAGTCGGGCAGACCGACTTCAGTGGTCACCATTCCCAGCTTTCTAACTGCCTCCAGTGCGGCGCGGTCGACATCCGTCGCGGGAGCCTCTTTCATCCACGCAGGGAAGTACCCAACACGCAGCCCGGCACCGGCTGCCGTCGCGTCGAATTGCAGGTGACTCGGTAAGCTTGAGACGTCACCCGGATCCGGTCCGGTGATCGCCTGCAGTACGAGCATGGCGTCTTCCACGGTTCGCGTCATCGGACCGAGCTTGTCCAGCGACCAGCACAGCGTCATCGCACCGGTGCGCGGCACGCGGCCGAATGTAGGACGGAGGCCGGTGACGCCACACCGCATTGCGGGAGCGACAATGCTTCCGCCGGTCTCGCTGCCAATCGAGAAGCCGACCAGCCCCGCTGCCGTCGCGGCGCCCGGACCCGCGCTCGATCCCGATGCGCCTTCTTCGAGCAGCCACGGATTCATCGTCTGGCCGCCAAACCAGATGTCATTGAGCGCGAGCGCGCCGAGACTGAGCTTGGCGATCAACACGGCGCCAGCGTTCTTCAAACGCTGCACGACGACGGCGTCGGCGCTCGGCACGCGATCCCGGAAAGGCTCTGCGCCGTACGTCGTCGCAACACCTGCCGTGTCGAGGAGATCCTTCACGCCGTACGGAATACCGTGTAGCGGTCCGCGGTGTTTCCCGGCGGCAATCTCGGCGTCCGCTTGTTTGGCTTGCGCAAGCGCCAGGTCACTGGTCAGCGTGATGACGCATCGGAGCTTCGGATCGAATTGTTCGATGCGCCGCAGGTAGATGTTCGTCAGCCGCTCCGAGCTGAGCGCCTTTTGCTCGATCCATCGCGACAGCCTGGTCACCGGCGAATAGGCGATATCCGCATCATTGGTGGGCAGGGAGACGTTCTCGCGCACGCTGCGAACGAACGTGTCACGGGTCGGGGCAGTGTTGTCTGCGATGAGCGCCGGATTCCACTGCGTTGCGGGAGCGAGCGTTGATTCAAGCGGTACTTTTCGCGGTCCGACACGCCGTTCGAGAAACGGCGCCATGGAGCGTCTCCAACTCGCGGCCGCCATCTCGCGCTCGGCGGGCATCATCGTCACCTGCGCGAGTTTCTCCGCTTCGGCAAACGTCGATGGCGAAACCGGTGGACCTGACACCCGGCCCGTGCCAAAGGTTGGCGGTGCGCCCGCCGTTGTTGATGGAGTAGCAGGGGTGCCGGTCTGCGGCTCCCTGCGGCAGGCAATCGACGTTGCGACTGCGCCCATCGACGCCGTGATCAGGAATTGTCTGCGCGTGTTCATGTCGGGGCCGAATCATAGACCGTCTCACGGCATGAACGCCGTCGGCCGAGGGCAGTGGCCTTGCACAATGCTGAGTAAATGGTGGTAAACAGGGCCAAAACGCACCGAAACGGTGACGGCATTGCCAGACGTGTAATCGGTTTTGCGCGCCGAATGAGCGTTGCAGCGGCGTTTTGTGCGACCGCCGCGTGCGGCCCCTTACCATCCTCGGGCCCCTCAGCGCCATCAGGGCCCACGCCCTTACAAATCCGTGGCACCATGTTTTTGAGTCCCGGCAGTACTGGAAAACTCACGGCCTGGTTACTGGGTAGTGACGGCCAGGAGCATGAGGTGTCGGCGAACTGGACGGCGGAAGGGAATGCGATTTCGCTGGCCAGCAATGGTGTCGTCATCGCGCGCCAGGTCGGTGGCGCCACCGTGCACGCGCACTATGGTGGTCATACCGGCACTGAGACAGTGCATGTCGTAACGAGCGTGGCCGGTACGTGGCGTGGTTCCATCAAGGTCCTCGACTGCTGGCCTGACAGGGAAACGTCTCCCGATCCCTGTGCGAACCGGCTCGGCGCCAGCGATCCGCTCGTCGTGAGCGTCACCCAGAGCGCGACTGGTGACCATCTGGGCAATCTGCGCGCGGTCGTCCAGGTCCTCACGCCTCCCGCGGCCGGTCCTTTCGTTGGCTTAGTTGATTCCGGTGGTGTCGTTTTTCTCGATGGCCACGTTGACCGTCCATCGGACTCGCTGAGTTTTGCGTTCAATCTTCGCTGGGAGCTCAAAGACGGCACACTGGTGCCGCTCACGTCGAACCTTGACGACACAATGGACGTGCTGCTGGCAACGCGGTCGTCTCCGCTCATTCATGAACGATGGCAACTTTCCACGATGACCCGCTGAGCGCCAAAACAGCCAGTCAGGTAACGGCGAAACCCGCGAACAGATCAGCCGGCCACGAGATGCCGTGGCCGATCCCTGCCAGGCACACGCTCCCGTTTCACGACGGCCACTGGCCGCACGTTTGCGTACTGCGCGCAACCGTGAGGCTCCCATGCAAAAACTCCCGGCCGTTGCATCGCTCGTCGTTGCCGCGGTCATGGCCATGTCGTGCAGCAATACAGACTCACGCGTGACCGCGACCGGACCCACGTTGGTATCCTCGCAGTCGCCGACGCTGGAGATCAAACCAGTAGTCCTCCAGACCAGCCGTTTCGTTTCCTGCCCCACATCGCCGCCGTTCAGCGCCGTTATCAATGTCCTGGTCCGGGCAGGCGATGTCCGGATCACGGTCGTCGAGATCAGCGCACAGTTCGTCGACTCCTCTGGCTCGCGGTTGCCGCAGGTCACGCTGCCTGGGCCAGTCCCGACGGCACAGTTCGGCTCAGCGCTGATCGAAGCGCGTGGAACGCAGACGTTTCCACTGACGCTCGGCCTCGGGTGTGGAGTTGGTACTCGCGGCACCGTGACCGTCATTGTCTTCACGCGGGACGACGGCGGGCGCATGACGACCGGGAAGCTCAGCGCAGTCGTGGGCTGAAGGTCGACAGTCCGGGGCGGCGCGTTCCCCGCGTGCCGCCCGATCTCCTTCCAGCGCCACTCGCCAGCTATACTCCCCGCACACGTGACCTGTAACCGATTGTCGATTGTCGCGATCGTCCTCGTACTGGCGGTCACTGCACAGACGCAGAAACTCTCGCAGGACGAGGGCGCGACTGGCGTGTGGCAAAAGCTCCGCAAACTGCCGACCACCGCCAGCGCGATGCACACCACCGCGCATCCTGACGACGAGCATGGAGGCGTGCTGGCGCTCCTGAGCCGTGGCCAGGGCGTGCGAGTCTCGCTCTTGACGCTGACGCGCGGCGAATCGGGAGACAACGCCATCGGAGCCGAGCTGTTCGACGCGCTTGGATTGATCCGCACGGAAGAATTGCTGGTCGCGGACCGTTACTACGGTGTCGATCGGCAGTACTTCACGACCGCCGTCGATTACGGCTTTTCAAAACGGCTCGACGAAGCCTTGGAAAAATGGGGGAAGGAGAACGTCCTGCGCGATGTCGTGCGGGTCATTCGAATGGATCGGCCGTTGGTGGTGATCGCACGATTCCAGGGGAACGAGCGAGATGGCCACGGCAATCACCAGGCCGCTGGACTGATCACGCAGGAAGCGTTCAAAGCGGCTGGTGATCCGGCGATCTTTCCCGATCAGCTAGCGGCCGGCGTTCGTCCGTGGCAGCCGTTGAAGCTTTACATGGGCGGCGTGCGTGCAACTGAAGACTGGACGCTGAAGGTGGACACGGGGACGTACGATCCGGTGCTGGGTGAGTCGTACAACACGTTCGCGCGACTTGGCCTGAGCTTTCAGCGATCGCAGAACAGCGGCCGGTACGCATCACAGCCAGGTGCGTCTGTGTCGTACTACAAGCGAGTGCAATCTCTGGTCGATGCACCGTCGAAGGAAGGCAGCTTCTTTGACGGCATCGATACAACCATCCCGGGACTCTATAAGACGCTGCGAAAGCCGGCGCCCGCGGGTGCGGATGCGGCGCTCGGTGCGATCGACCGCGCGATCGCGTCGGCGATCGACAGCTTCAAGTGGACGGAACCGTACGCGGCCGTTCCAGCGCTGGCGCGCGCTCTATCCTCAACGCATGATGCCGCGCGCGATCCTGGCAGCGATCATGACGTGCGCTTCGTGCTCGATGTGAAGGCGCGCCAGATCGAGGAAGCGATCAATGCCGCGCTCGGCATGGTCCTGACGGCAACGGCGCAACCTCTCAACACCCAGGCGCCATCGGGACCGTCCGCCGCATTCGCCGCGCCGGTCGTCATGCCGCCCGTCGTGCCAGGGCAGATGTTCGACGTGCGCACGCAGGTCACGAACCGAAGCCCGATGGCGGTGCACGGAATGCGCGTGACGCTCGAAGGCAACGAGGACTGGCAGATCCGTGGCGATGCCGCAGCCGAAGATGCTCGCACCAACGAACCCGTAACGGCGATTTTCACCGTGACGGTGCCGCGGAGCGCCAGCGTCACGCGCTCAGCGTTCACTCGCATGTCAATTCAGGATGCGCAATACACCGTGACTGACGATGCGCAACGATATCAGCCGGGTCCCGCGGCGCCGCTCACCGCCGTTGCGGCATACAGCGTCCGGGGAGTTCGCGTGGAATTGCGCCAGCCGGTCACGCGGCTCGAGCCGCATCTTCCTTATGGTTACGAGACGCGCGTGCTCGCGGTCGTGCCCGCCCTCGCCGTTACCATGACTCCTTCGCAGGTCATCGTTCCTCTTCACGGACGAGACAAGAAAGTTCGTGTCAGAACCGAAATCACCAACAACGTTGAGGGACCTTCGTCTGGGACGCTGAAGCTCAACGTCCCGTCCGGCTGGGTTGTCGATCCCGCATCGCAGCGCTTTCAATTCGCGCATGCCGGCGAGCGCGCGTTGTTTTCCTTCACGATCACCATTCCGTCGCTCGAGGACCACGCTTACCGCATCGAAGCAGTCGCAACATCGGCAGGACGGGACTTCCGCGAAGGCTACGAGATCCTCGAACATCGCGATCTGGAGACCCGCTATCTCTACAAAGAAGCCGCGGCTCGCATCAACGGTATCGACGTCGCAATTGCGCCTGGCCTGAAGGTTGGCTACGTGATGGGGATTGGCGACGATGTGCCGGCGGGGCTGGCCCAGTTGGGTGTTGACGTGCAGCTCCTCGGGGCGGAGGAGCTTGCCTCGATGGACCTGTCAGTCTTCAACGCCATCATCACCGGGACTCGTGCCTATGCCGTCCGTGACGATTTGAAGACGTACAATCGGCGGCTGCTCGATTACGTCAAGAACGGCGGCAACCTGATCGTCCTCTACAACACGCAGGAGTTCGTACCGAATCAGCACGCGCCGTTTCCCGCCGAACTCCCACGCGACGCGGAAGAAGTTTCGGAAGAAGATTCGCCGGTGGAGATTCTCGCCCCGGCCGATCCCGTTTTCAATGTCCCGAACAAGATCACCACGGCCGATTTCGATCATTGGGTCGAACAACGCGGCTCGAAGTTCTGGTCTACGTGGGACAGCGCCTATACCCCGATGATTGGGACCCACGATCGAGGACAGCCAGCGCAAAAGGGCGGTTGGCTGCACGCGCGTTACGGGAAGGGTCACTACACGTATTTCGCATACGCCCTGCACCGCCAATTGCCATACGGCGTGGCGGGTGCCTACCGGCTGCTGGCGAATCTCCTGTCGCGTTGACTAAGGGCGTTCATGCGGACGGCGCAGCGCCGCGTGCGGCGCGAGCGCTAACGGGACGCCCGATCGGGCGAAGGAAAGGGCTGAATGCGATAGCGGCCATCGCCCAGAATCAGGCGAGCAATACGGCCACGATCGCCTTCAGCCTCCACGGCGCGAGCGCTTCGCACCGGTCGCGGCGGGGCCGACCGTCGTACGGACGGTTCGGTTGTCCGGCGGGTAGAACTGTGGACGAACGTACTGGGAAGGGAAGATCGCAGGGTCGGAGTGTGTAGGGCCGGCGACAGCTGCACATCGACCTGGTAGCTCTCGAGCCGGGAGGACGGCACCAAGGGCATGACGAACAAACACGTCGATGTCACCGCAGCGACCGCCAGCGTCGCCAGTTCGCACTTCTGGTGACGAGACAGCACGCCGAACGTCGGACACGGACGATTCTCCTGAATCTCCGGGCCCGGCGCGTCCGCCGACCAGCCGTCACCAGGGGTGTGCATGCCCGGTGGTAGTCCAAAACCAGCGCCAGCCTAGACGGCTGAGTCGGATCCGGGTAAACCATTCTCCCGCCTGAGCCTTACTGGGTTTCGCCCCATTTTCGTAATCAGCGTCCACCGATGGGTTTCACTGCAAGCTCGGCATTTCTTACATGGAAGAATTACTCACCGACTCTGCTGTGAGCGGTCGACCTACGATTTTGTAGCCCGGACCCAGTCGACGAGCAGAATCGCCTTCCCATCCTTAATTAGATCGACTGTCGACTTCGGCAGCCCTTTGTACGGCGTCGTTTCCCGGTTCACGGAGTGCGGATATGTGCCACCGATTGCCTGGTTCACGATGAGGTGCTTGGGATTGTCGAAGGCCCAGGCACCGTGCTGTTCCACCATCGGGCGCGTGACCCGCCACTCCTCGCGGTCGTCCACGAGGAACACAAGCTCGGCCTTCGTCCAGCGCACGCTGTAGACATGCCAGTCCGTAACAGCGTCCGGCGCCGCAAAGTACTTCCGCTTCGCAAGACCCCGGGCGCCCGAGTACTTCGGACCGTGAAGCGCGAAATTGATCCACCCCGGATCGCCGACGTTCTCCATGATGTCGATCTCGCCCGTGCCGGGCCAGCTCCCGTTGCCGAGCGCCCAGAAGGCAGGCCAGAGCCCGGTGCCGGCGGTCATCCTGATGCGCGCTGACGCGGTGCCGTATGTGAAATCGAACTTCGAACGGGTGTCGAGGCGACCGGATATGAAGTCGAATCTCGGGCCTTCCGGCGTTGCAAACCGCGGCCGGTGACGGGTGCGAATGGCCAGTGCGCCGCCATCGGCGCCCGGCTCGTCATGAACGATGGCGATCGTTTCGGGGGAGTCAACGTAAGCCTGCTGCTCGTCGTTGACCGTTTGTCCCGTGACGATGACATTCCACTTGGACCGATCGAGCTCGCGGGCTGAGAAATCGTCGAAGAAGAGGGTCTTGCCGGTGGGACCGGGGCGCGCCGGCAATAACACGCCGGCGCTCCCCGTGATTGCCAGTGCCAGGAGGATGGTTCGAAGAATAGCGTCCGCCCGTCGTGCGTCGCTCATCGCGAAACGCACCTCGCGCGCATCGCACCTCGCACCTCGCGCCTCGCTACGTCGTGGTTGTGAGCGGTGGTCCCGGATTCACACCTGGCACCGGCCGTTCCGCTTTGAGCGCGACTGGACCGAGCGCGTATTCCGTCGGGCCAAGACGGTTCGTCGATGCCAGCAGCTCGTCCCACGTGATGGCTTTCCCGGTGTACGCGGAGTCGCGCCCCATGATCGCCATGAGCGTCGCGTGCGCGGTCTCCTTCGCAGTGTTCACCGGTTTCCCCGCGCGAATCGACGTGACCCAGTCGGCGTGCTCCTGCACGAGCGGATCGTTGACGGGCCCCTCGTACTTCCAGATGCGCTTGCCGGCGAGATCGTAAATCATCCCGTCGAAGCTCGCGCTGCCTTTCGACCCGACGATGATCTCCTGCCGCTCGTTCGCGCAGCCATTGAGCTGGCGAATCGTGCTGTGCATGTGGACGCCGTCGTCGTACTCGTAGTCGATGCTGAAGAAATCGTACTGGTCGCCGGTTGGCCGCCTGGCGTGGCCGCCCATGCCGGTCGCCTTCACCGGCGTCTTGCCAAACGCCCACAGCATGGCGTCGAGATGGTGAATATGCTGTTCGACGATGATGTCGCCCGAGAGCCACGTCCAGTTCACCCAGTCGCGAATCATGTATTCCATGTCCGACCACGCGGGCTGCGGCGTCCGATACCAGAGCGCGCCCTGGTTGCGAATCGCCCGAAGCGCGCGGATGTCGCCGATCGCGCCGTCGCGCACGCGTTTCACCACCTCCATACGCGCGAGGTCGCGGCGAAGCTGTGTGCCGGTGACCACGCTCAGGCCGAGGCTCGACGCGCGTTCGGCTGTCTCCATGATGGCCCTGGTCCCGGGCACATCGACCGCGACCGGCTTCTCCATGAACAGGTGCTTCTTCGCGTCCACTACAGCCTTCATGTGCATCGGACGGAAATGGGGCGGCGTCGCGTGGATCACGACATCGACGCCAGAGTCGAGCAGCTTCTGATAGGCATCGAACCCGGTGAAGCACTTCGACTCCGGGATCTGCTGCCCGCGCTGCTCGTTGAGCAACCGCCGGCCTTCGTTCACACGGTCGGCGAACACGTCGGCAAGCGCAACGATCTGCAGGTTCGGCCCGGCATCGAGAAAGTTCTGGGCGGCGCCGCGGCCGCGGCCTCCGCATCCGATCAACCCTGCCTTCAGAACGGGGCCGTCGGGCGCCTTCGCCGTGCGTGTTTCCGGCGTCCCGGGCGCCGGGACGGTCTGGGCCCGCGGCGTGGACGACGATGCGCAGGCGGACACAGCCGCTGCGCCGGCCGCGGCCACGGATCCAATGAACGCCCGACGGCTGATGTCGGGCTTTGTTCGCTTCATACTCTCCTCCACGTGGATACGGATTCCCGGTCGATGGAGTATAAACTGCGCGTACCATGAATGATCGCCGAATGTTTCTGAAGGCGCTCGCGGCCGCGGTGGCGGCGGCGAGCCAGGCCAGCCGCGCCGGGGCACAACAGACGGCCCAGCCAGGCGCCTCCTCATCAGCTCCGTCGAAAATCCGGAAATCAGTGCTGATCTCGATGCTGCCAAAGGATCGCCCGTATGCGGAGCGCTTCGCGATTGGCCGCGAGGCAGGCTTTGAAGCCATCGAAATGCAGACACTGGCGAAAGAGGACGAGGCAGCGGAGGCTAAGGAGGCCGCGCAGAAGACGGGGCTTCGTATTCACTCCGTGATGAACATGGAGCACTGGAATTCGCCGCTATCGAGCAGCGACCCCGACGTCGTGACGCGCAGCGTGCGTGGGATGGAAACGTCACTCAAGAACGCGGCGCTGTGGGGCGCCGATACCGTCCTGCTGGTCCCGGCGGTCGTCGATGCCTCGACCTCGTACAAGGACGCGTATGCGCGCTCGCAGCGCGTGATCCGCGAGCGGCTCCTGCCGATGGCGCGCGACCTGAAGGTGATCATTGCGGTCGAGGAGGTCTGGAACAAGTTCCTGCTCAGTCCTCTCGAGTTCGCGCGTTATGTCGACGAGTTCGAGTCGCCGTGGATCCGCGCGTATTTCGACGTCGGCAATGTCGTCATCTACGCCTTCCCGCAGGATTGGATCCGTACGCTCGGCCCGCGCATCGTGAAGATTCACCTGAAGGACTTCAACTTCGATCGCCGCAACGGCCGATTCACGTGGAAGAACATCGGTGAGGGAGACATCGACTGGCTGGAGGTGCGCAAGGCGCTCGGCGAGATCGGATACGCCGGTTACGTGACCACTGAAGTGTCCGGCGGAGACGCAGCGTATCTGAAAGATCTTGCGGGGCGCGTCGATCGCTTCCTGGCGGGGGAGAAACCGTTGACGTCATGAGATGTGATTGGACGTCAATGCTGAATGTTCAATGTTCAATGGCCAAAAAGCGTCGTCCGCACTGTCAATTGTGCGTTGAACATTGACAGGCGAAGCGCTACTCGATAGCCCGCTCGAGCGGCGGCGCTGACGCGTGGAAGTCGGTGTAGAACCGCTTCACGTACGCGTCCAGCAGCGAGCGCACGCGCTGTTCGTCAGGGGACGCGACGATCACTCCGGCGTGGTGGTGTTTCTGAATCTGCTTGACCACTTCCGGATCGTCGTACGCGCTCATGTCCGGTTCTTCCTGGCGCGCCAGCGAGAGCACGATCCCCGCAGACTGTCCCTTTGAGACCGGCGGTTCGTACGTGCCGTGTTCCCCCGCGATCTCGATCCTGGCCCATTCGCGCCACAAGTTCAGGCCGGTGGCCGCTTCGACCACGTCCACGATGAAGGCGCCGCCGACGCGCGCCGAGGTTTCGAGGAAATGGACGCGGCCGTCGCGATCGCGGATGAATTCGGTATGCGAGACGCCGCGCTGCAGCCCGAATGAATCCAGCACCCGCGCATTCATCGCTGTCAGTTCCCTGGCAATCTCGTCGTCGTCGGACAGCGTCCGCGTCACGAAGATGCCCCCTTCGTGCGCCACCGCCATCGGCGGCGTGCCGTAGCGACTCGCGGTTGCGAACACGATGCGGCGATTGAAGACGAGCGAGTCCACGTGATAGACATCGCCCGGCACGAACTGTTCGAGCACGTAATCCGCCTGGTGATCGCCGAGCACGTGAATCGTCTCCCAGAGCTGCTCTGCGGACGCGATCTTGCGAATGCCAATTGCCGCCGCCTGCGCGCGCGGTTTCAGTACCCACGGCGGCGTTACCCGTGCCGTCCACTGGTTGATCGCGGCGTGGTTCAGCACCGCCACGAACTCCGGGCACGGAATGCCCGCACTGCGCGCGCGCGACCGCATCGCCAGCTTGTCGCGGAAGGCCCGGCCTGTCGTCTCGCCCATGCCGGGGACGTGCAAATACTCGCGGAGCATGGCTGCCATCTCGACGTCGAAATCGTCCAGCGCCACGATCCGATCGAGATGTTCCGTCCGTGCGAGATAGGCGGCCCCCTTTCGGATGTCCTCCTCCGACATGTCGCGACGGATGTAATAGAACGCGTCAATGGCGTCGCGCGGCCAGTCCGAGTCCGCCAGCTTCTCCTCCGTCAGCAGCAGCACGCGACAGCCCTGGCGGCGGCATTCCTCGAGGAACTCGTCCCCCTTGCGATACGTGGCGATGCAGAGAAGGGTCAGCGGCATCCGGCCATTATGTCCGATGCGCGGGCCTGGCCGGCAGCGGATCCTGCGAGGATACCCATGCGAGCGACACCTATTGCTTTCTGTGGGAGACGATGGCATCGTCGTCGTCGAGGTCAGAAAGGATTGGGAGTGTGGCCGTTGATTATCGCGTGCGGAAAGGTCGAAGGAGCGCAGGGATGATGACGACGACCGAGTACCTGGAGACGCCCGAAACCGTGCTTCCGCGGGAACTCGCGTACGGAGTGCTGCGCGTGGCTGAATCCCCGACGGTGCTGCACCAACGGGTGGTGCGCGAGCTGACGCTGGCTCTGTGCCGGTTCGCCGGCGATCAAGGGGTTGGCGAGGTCCTGCCGGCGCCGATGGACGTTGTCCTCGATTACGACAACGCGCTGGTCGTGCAGCCGGATCTGTTGTTCGTATCGAACGCACGGCGCGACATCATCACGGACCGTGTGTATGGGGCGCCGGACGTCGTAGTTGAAGTGCTGTCGCCGCACCCGCGCATCGGAAAGCTCGATGAGCGCGTGGCCTGGTTCGCCCGGTACGGTGTCCGCGAGTGCTGGATCGCCGACGCCGTGCGCAAAGAGGTGACGGTATTGACGTTCTCAGATAGCAGGATCGTGAAGCGCAGCGTCGCGAAAGGTGCCGGCAACATCGAGACTGACGTCCTCGACGGGATTCAGCTCACGCCCAGCAGCGTGTTCGGCTGGTAAGCCACTACTTCAGAATCCCTTTGAACGTCCTGCTAAAGCCGTTCGGGCGGCCACGTGACCACGTCCTGCCGTTTCGCGAAGTGGAGCAGTGGGGCCATCGATGGCAGGCGGAGGCCCGCCGCTTGCGCCATGGTGTTGGTGGTGATTTCAGCTTCCGCTGATTGCAGCGGCCAGCGGGGATGATGAATCTCCAGCCGATATGGCCTGTTCCCGTGATCCACTCCATAAAGGCAATAGCGTTCAGTCAGGAAATACTCCAGCGTTCCGGGTTCAGGCGGGACCACCGGGCCGGTCGGCCGGTAACGCCCGACGAACTCCGCCGCCGGGCTGTCGGCGGACGTGCGGCGGCTGGCGTAGTGAACGTATCCATCGCGTGTTTCCACGTGCATCGACGCGGTGAAGTAGGGGAGTGCCAGGAGCGTGCGCGCCGCGCCCACGGCTACAGGGTTTGCCGCGTCGAGGCTGAAGAAATACACGCCCGGCTTGCCGTCACGCGTGACGTAGGTGCGCACGTTCAGCTCGGGGAAGGAGGACACCCACGGCAATGCCGGCACGAAGCGTGGCGC
>JBKOZS010000031.1:0-18698 GCA_046726015.1 Acidobacteriota bacterium | reverse complement strand
ACTACGAGGAGGGGGGGCGCAGTCTCGGGCGACTGCGGCTGACGAACCGGGATGTCCTGATCGGTGTCTCTGCGAGCGGTATCACGCCGTTCGTCCGCGGTGCGCTCACGCGCGGCCGGAGGGCGGGGGCAAAGATCATCTTCGTCACCTGCTGGCCCGGCTCGGAGCTGCAGAATTTCGTGGACCTGATCATTGCGCCGGCGGTCGGCCCGGAGATCATCGCGGGCTCGACGCGCCTGAAGGCCGGCACGGCCACGAAGATGGTGCTCAACATGTTGACCACCATCGCCATGATCAAGTGGGGCAAGACCTACGGCAACCTGATGGTCGACGTGAAAACGGGCTCGGAAAAACTGAAGGATCGCGCCCGGCGGATTCTTGGCGTCGTCACCGGGCTCGACTACGAGGCAGCCGACGCGCTACTGAAGCGCGCGAAGTGGAACGTGAAGGCCGCCATCGTCATGCAGAAGACCGGTCTCACGCTCCCGCAGGCAATCAAACGCCTGCGCAGCGCCGACAACTCCGTTCGCGAGGCGATTGGCGAGGACATCGAACCGCGCCTGCGCGAATTACTCGCGGCGCACCGCTGAGTTCATTGGTAGGGCGGACCTTGAGGTCCGCCGTGACGCGGCGGTCTAAGACCCGGCCTGCACGTGTGATTGATCTACGTCAGCTCCGACGCCGCAGCCTGATCCAGCACGAGTTCCAGGTCACGGTGTAACTGCAGAAACGACGCGGGCAGCTTCGTGGTCAAGGGGCCGTTGACGAGGCGTTGGATGCACTTCGCCTTCGACTTGCCCGTCGCGAGCAGAACGACTTGCCGCGCGTGAAGAATCGTCGCCATCCCCATCGACAACGCCTCTGTCGGCACTTTGGATACATCGCCGCCGAACAACGCGGCGTTGCTGCGCCGCGTCGAGTGCTTCAGCGTGACGCGGTGCGCGCGAGCGGCCAGCTCCCGGGCCGGCTCGTTGAACCCGATGTGGCCGTTGGTCCCGATGCCCACCAGTTGCAGATCGATCCCGCCCGCCGCAGCGATGGCGTTTTCATAACGAAAGCACTCAGCCTCGGGATCCGGCGCCGCGCCGTTCAGGAAATGAATGCGCTCGGGCGACACGTTCACCCGCGAGAACAGGTGGTGCTCCATGAACGTGCGATAGCTGCCCGGGTGTGACGGGGGAATCCCGAGGAACTCGTCCAGGTTGAACGTCGTCGCGCGCGAGAAATCGACCTGGCCGTGCGAGAACAACGTGCCGAGCTCGTGATACAGCCGGACGGGCGTGCGGCCCGTTGGCAGCCCGAGCACCAGGTCCGGCTTGGCCTTCAGCGCGTCGGCAATGCGCATCGCCTCTTTCCTGGCAAGGGCGCGTTCGTCTTCAAACACCGTAGTACGAAGCATGAGATCGGAATCAGTCGGTCTTGTACTTGGGAATGCGCGCGACACCGCGCGCTTCGTCAATGGCGAGGCGGACCGCGCCGACGGCAGGTTCAACGTCCAGCAGGAATGTGCGGCTCTTTGGCGACGCGAGGGACAGGCGCCGTACGAGCTCGTCGTGCAGCCAGGGCACGGCACGGAAAATCCCTCCCGCCAGCACGAACGGAAAGGGCGCGCCGACCAGTTCGAGACGACGAGCGACCGACAGGGCTGAGGACTCGAGCTGATCGGCCGCACCGCGCAGGATGCCAATCGCGACTGCGTCGCCGGCCGTGAACGCTTTCTGCACGCACTGCGCCAGCGAGGCGATCGCCGCCGGCCGCAGCGTGCCGTGATACACCTCGTGAATGAGGTCCTGCGCGCGGCTCACTTTGAAGTGCTCGAGCAGCAGATCCGTCAGCTGCGTCAGGGGACCGCGGCGATCGGCCTGCCGCAGCACGGCGCGCAGCGCGGCGCGGCCGATCCAGTAGCCGCTACCTTCGTCCCCGAGCACGTAGCCCCAGCCCCCGGCACGCGCGGCTTCCTGCCGATTGTTCCGGCCGTATGCAATCGATCCGGTCCCCGCGATGACGACGATCCCGGGTTCTCCCGGCGCCCCCGCTTCGAGCGCCACCAGCGCGTCATTCACGACGAGCACGCGCGCCTTGTATCCGATGCGCTTCATGATCCCGCGGACGGTCGCCGAATCTTCCGCACGGTCGACGCCGGCGATGCCGAGACAGATCACCGCGGGCGTGACGTCTCGATCGCCAATCGCATCCTCCATCACGTCATGGAGCACCTTCTCGACTTCCAGCTCCCCCGCCGCCTGCAGGTTCGCGCCGCCGCGGCGTGCTTCCGCCAGCACCTGTCCCTGCTCGTTGGCGAGCTGGCAGACGGTCTTGGTCCCGCCGGCGTCTAGTCCAAGCACGTGAAGCAACCGTCAATCCCTTACCGCGTACAAAGGAACGGCCGACGCCGTTAGGCACCGGCCGTTCCGCGGCTCATTCGCAGCTTACCAGAACAGCTTCAGCTCTTCGAAAGCGCGCGAAGTGAAGACGACACTTTGGACGATTCGCTCGTGCACGCACCATTCGCGTTGACAGCTCGTCCGCCTAACTGTTACCTTCAATCACTTTATGCATTTTGGCGGCGCGTGCGCGCGCCTCCGGCGCGCGGTCATCGTGCTGGCGGCCTGCGTTCTCCTGTTCTCCGGACTCGGCAGCGAACGGACGGTCACCTCGGCGGAGGCGGCTGCAGAAGTGCGCGCGCTGTGGGTGCTGCGCACGTCGCTCACGACACCATCGGCTATCGAGACGCTCGTGCGCACCGCGCGCGAACGCGGCTTCAACACGTTGCTCGTGCAGGTGCGCGGCCGTGGCGATGCCTACTACACCAGCGCTATTGAGCCGCGTGCGGCCGATCTCGTCCGGCAGCCATCGACGTTCGATCCCCTGGCCACCGTCATCAGCGATGCGCACGATGCCGGCCTCAGCGTGCACGCGTGGATCAATCTCAATCTGGTATCGAGCGCGGCGGAGCTTCCGGCCTCGCGCGATCACCTCATCTATCGTCACCCGGAGTGGCTGATGGTTCCGCGCGAGATCGCGCAGGACATCGCAAAAATCGAGGCGACGAGCCCCGCGTATGTCGGGAAGCTGGCCCGATGGACACGCGCGCAGTCTGAGACGGTCGAAGGTTTGTATGCGTCGCCGCTGCAGCCGGACGCCGCGAAACACGCCGAGAGCGTTGTCGCGGAAGTCGCAACGCGGTATGCGGTTGACGGCATCCACCTCGATTACGCGCGCTATCCGAACGACACGTTCGATTACAGCCGCTACGCAATCGCGGAGTTCCGCAACGAGATGCGTCCTCGCCTCGAGGCGCCGGTCCGCGCGGAGCTCGACGCACAACAGGAGGTCGATCTCTTCGCGTACCCGGATCGCTTCCCCGCCGAATGGAAAACGTTCCGTCGCGCGCGCATGTCCGCGCTGATGATGCGGCTGCGAACCAGGGTGAAGGGCGCACGTCCCGGGACGATGATCACGGTCGCGGCAGCGCCGGACGCGCAGGAAGCCTTCGACTTACGCCTCCAGGACTGGCGCACGTGGATCGAGAGCGGCTTCGTTGATGCGATCTGCCCGATGGCCTATACGCAGGAGCCGGGACGCTTCGCGGAACAGATTGCCGCGGCACGCGATATTGCCGGTGGCCAGGCCGTGTGGGCCGGCATTGGCGCGTATCGCCTCACCCCGGCCCAGACCGTCGAGAACATCCAGACCACGCGTCGCCTGGGTACCGGCGGGTTCATCCTGTTTTCCTACGACAGCCTCATCGCTCCGACCCAGGCGGCTCCCGATTACCTCGCGACCGTCAGCCGCGGCGCGTTCAGCGGCTTTCGAGCGACTGAAAGCGGATCCCGATAACGCTTGAGCGAGTTCGCCGACGCGGCCCGACTTCTTGAAAGAGCCATTGCGTCGCACGCGTTTCCCGCCGCCTCGGTAGAGGTAGGCCGCGCGGACGGCGTGCTGTGGCGCGCCGCGTTCGGCCGCCTCACCTACGCAGAAGATGCCCCGCGCGCGACAGAGGAGACGATCTTCGACCTGGCGTCGCTGACGAAAGTGATCTCGACCACGACGCTCGTCATGCAGGCCGTGGATGCGGGTTCACTCTCGCTCGCCGATCGGGTTGGCGATCGCCTGGATGCCTGGCGAGGAGACGATCGGGAGCGTGTCACGATCGCCGATCTGCTCGAGCATGCCTCGGGACTGACCGCCTACTTGCCCTTCTTTCGCGATCATCAGGGGCGCGCCGAATTCGAGCGCGCGATCTGCACGCTTCCTCTCGAGTACGTGCCACGTACGCAATCGATCTACAGCGACCTCGGGTTCATGCTGCTTGGATTCATCCTCGAGGACCTCAATCGCGCGCCACTGGCCGATCAATTCGCCTACGAAGGATTGCGGTTCAATCCGCCGCGCGGCTGGCGCGAGCGCACGGCGCCGACCGAGCTCGATCTCTGGCGCGGGCGGTTACTGCAGGGCGAAGTGCACGATGAGAACACATGGGCGCTTGGCTGCGCCGCCGGGCATGCGGGACTGTTCGGAACGGCGGCGGCGACCGGCACGTTCGGTCGACTGGTGCTGCGTGGACTGAAGGGTGGACGATCGATCGCGCGGCCGGAAACGATCGCGCGTTTCACGACGAAATCAACGGTGTCCGCAAGTTCGCGCGCGCTGGGCTGGGACACGATGCTGACCACCTCGTCATGCGGCAGCCGGCTCTCGCCGCGCGCCATCGGCCACACCGGCTTCACCGGAACCTCGCTCTGGATCGACCCGGAGCGGGATCTCTACATCGTCCTTCTTACAAATCGGGTGCATCCGACGAGAGAAAACAACCGCATCCTGGGAGTGCGCCGCGCGTTCCATGACGAGGTCGGCGAAGCCGTCGCGCGCACGGCTAAGCACGACGCGCATTCGTCCTAAGAACCGTGACGCAGTTAGAAATCCCCGCCGGGGGGACGACGCGGTTGCATCGGCGTGCCAGGCTGCGTGGAGCCGCCCTGGATGCTGGGGATGGTGCCCGGCGCGACGGGAGTTCGCGGCGGCGCGGGAGTGCCCACAGGAAAACCCGGACGCGATCCTGGTCCCGAGCCTTGCGGTCCACCGAAGCGACCTGGCCCCTGTTGTACACCGAAGTTACCCAGACCCCCGGGGCCCGGGCCCTGACCACCGCGGCCCGGCCCGCCCGGGAACTGCTGGCCGGGCACACCGCCGCGGCCACCCGGCGCATTGTTCACAAAGACAAACGCCCACTCGTTGTAATGCGTGCGCCCCTGGTAAATGCGAATCGATTCCGCCTTGCTCTTGCTCGCGACGCCAATCACGCCACCTACCGGGGCACCGCTACCGCTAGCGATTGCGCTTCCCTGGCCGGGAAACGAGCCACCTGGCTGGCCGGGCTGCAGTTGCTGTCCCCCCTGCCCGGGCTGACTCGGCATGCCCGGCTGACCACGGACGCCCGCGGGGATGCCCGACTGACCAGGCATGCCAGGCTGGCCGGGCATCACGCTACCTGCGCCAAGCGGCACGAAATCTTCGTTCGTGACGGGATCTTTGTATTTCCTGCGGATGTATCGACCCTGCTCGAGGACATCGAGGCTCGGAGGAAGCGCCTGATTCTTAGCCTGATAAAGGCGAATGGCGCGCATATACTGCTGACCGCGCCACACGAGCTCTTCTTCTTTCTCACGCTGGACCTGCTGACGCCAGACGGGCATGGCGACGATCATCATGATGGCCATGATGGTCAGCATTACGAGAAGCGCCGCCATTGCATAGCCTCGTTCGCCAGCTCCGCCTTGACCCTGTAACTTCATGAGAGTATTATCCTTAGCGCCATTTATGCTAACACGATTCCGCCGCGACGACATCTTCCTCGGGATTGCCGTCATTCTGGTCGCCATTGCCGTCCCGCTCGGGGTCGTCAGCTGCGATAAGGTGCCCCTTCTCGCCCCGACGGGCAGCGTCATCACGCTGATTCCGGCCAGCAACTCGCTCTCGCTCAACAGCGAGATGACGATTGTCGCCACCGTGATTGAAAACGGTGTCGCAGCCGGCTCCGGCACCGGCGCCACGAGCACGGCGGGTGCCGGAACCCCGGTCCACAACGGGACCGTGGTCACCTTTACGACGACGGTCGGGCGCGTTGAGCCTGCCGAGGCCCGCACGCACAACGGCCAGGTCAACGTCAGGCTTATCAGCTCTGGTTCCAGCGGCACGGCGCGGGTCACGGCATTCTCCGGAGGTGCGTCCGCATCAATCGACGTCAAGATCGGCGCCGTCGCGGCGGAGCGCGTCGTGATGGCGGCAACACCGCAGACGCTCGCGGCGGGCGGAGGCTCCGCCACGATTGCAGCCATCGTGAGCGATATCGGAGGAGCGGGAATCGCCAACGTCCCCGTCACGTTCGTCACCACCGCTGGCACGGTGTCGCCGACAGTTGTGAACACGGACGGCAGCGGCGTCGCACAAACGACGTTGACGACCGGTGCAACGGCCACGGTCACGGCACGCATCCCTGGAGCACCGAACGATACCGCAGGCGGTAGTGGCGCGACGGGAACCAACTCCATCACGGTTACGGTAGGCGCGAGAGCGCTGAGCGCGTTTTCTGCGTCGCCTAACCCCGCCACCGTCGGTCAGGTGGTGAGCTTCACCGTCACACCGGCAACGGGCGCAAATATCAGCGGCGGCACGCTGAATTTCGGCGACGGCCAGAGCGCCGCGATCAGCCCCATCGGCGGCACGATCACACACACCTACTCCGCCCCAGGAAATTTCACCGCTACTGCTGTCGTCAGTGTGTCGGGTGTTACCGAAACATTCACGACAACGGTGACGGTCGGCGCACTGCCGCTGACCCTCAGCGCAAGCAACGCCGCGCCAAAGGTAAACGAGTCGGTCACCTTTACGGTCGGCGGTCTCGGAACCGCATCAGTGCGACAGTTCGAGTGGAGTTCCACGTCCGGCGAATCCGCAACCACCCCCGGACCGACCTGGAACACCTCGTTCCGCGGGCCTGGTGTCAGGACAATCACCGTCAACGTCGTGGGCGTCGATGGACGCTCGCTCGGCACGCTGCAGGTGAACGTTAACGTAACCCTGTAATCTGCCGGCGGCTGCTGAAAAAGAGAGGGGCAGCCTGCTTCGTCATTGACAGCGGGCGCCCACGATCAGTCGCGGCGCCCTCTTTCTTTTTAGAGGCGCGCGCAGGTGGCGGGTCTAAAGACCCGCCCGACAATCGCGGCGATTTACCAGTCGGAGTAATTCGATCCGTCGAGCGCGGTGCCAGGCGCGCCGCTCTTGACGTCGTAGACACCGGGCTCGGAGCTCGGATTGTTCGGGTCCGGTTCGGCAGGGACGGTCTGCCACGTATCGGAGGACTTCGTGATCGGGTCTTCCGGCATCTTCCGCAGGTAGCCATCGCTGACCAGCGCGTCGAGCGATGCCGGATACTTGCCCTTATCTGCGTAGTACTGATCGATCGCGTCGCGCAGGCGGAACAGGTCCGTCTTGAGCACGGCCTCCTGCGATCGCACGATGGAGTTCTTGTACTGGACGAGCCCCATCGCGGCGAGGATCGAGATCAGCGAAATGACGACGAGGAGCTCCACGAGTGTAAATCCGCGCTCGCTTCGCTCGCGCCTGACCCGTGTCAATGACGAATTGCGAATGCCTAATAGCGAAAGGAGCCTTCCTTCGTTGCCTTGTTTCGGCATTCGGCATTCGGCATTCGGCATTGACTGCTCAGGGTCGCTACCAATCTCGATATTTGGTGCCATCGAGCGCCTTCCCATCTGCTTTCGAGTACACGTCGAACACGTTGCCGCCGGCCCACGACGTCGAGTCGGGCTTGTCCTGGTACGCGCGCAGGCCCCACTCGTTCGAATGGGTGATCGGATCCATCGGAACGCGGCGCAGGAACTTCAGCTTGCGCCCCGTCTGGTCGTTGTTGACCGCGACCCCCTCGACCAGCGTTTCGAGATCTGGCGGATAGTTCTCCGCCCCCGCGCGCAGGTCCTGCGCGGCAATCTGCCCCGCATCCGCGGCGTCCTTGAACTTGTCGATGGCGGTGCGCATCTCGCGCAGCGCGCGGCGCAGTTCCGCTTCCCGCTGCCGCTGCACGGTGACCCGCGCGAGCGGCATCACCGCTGCCGCCAGGATCAGCAGGATGGTGCAGACGACGAGCAGTTCGACGAACGTGAAGCCGCACTCGCTGCGCCGGACAAATGTGAGCCGGGTCAATGATCGATAACGAGTGCAGAACGGCAAACGAACCCCTTCGTATCGAGCGGGAGAAGCATTCGCCATTCGCCCTTCGAGAGCCTCAGGGCGACCCTGAGCAACGTCGAAGGGTCGCAGTTCGTCATTCGTCATTGACGCCCTACCGCACCGTCACCGTGACCGGAGCAGATACCACCGGAACGGGCGTCCCTTCCGGCGTGTTTGCCACGCTGGTGACGGCAATCTGTGAAGAGCCCTGCGCAATCGCGTCGAACAGGAGCGCCGCCAGCAGCCCCGACCCTGACGCGCCGGTCTGATCGCCCGAGCGCGCGATCGCGATGTCGACGCGTCCGGCTGCGGCATCGATGCGCGGTGTGAACGAGGCGGTGACCCCGCCCTGCCGCATGAAGGTGCCGTCCTGCACCGTGCGCACCCGCAGCACGGCGGGGTTGTAAGAAATCGTCACCGTGATGACGGAGAGCCGCGACGCGTTGTTGATCGAGATCGGCGTCGTGTACGGACCTCCCGCCACCTGGAACGTCGTCCCGGCCGGCGTGATGATGATCTGGGCCGGTGTCGTCGGCGGCGGCGTGCCGCGTCCAGTCACCGGTCCCTCGCCTGTTGGCGTTGTAGGAGCAGCAGGCTGCGTTGTCGGCGGCGTCGCCGGGGGAACGGCTTCAGCCGGCGGCGTGGTCGGAGGCGCCGGCTGTGGTGCGGCCGGTTGCGTCGGCGTTGGCGCCACCGTCGATGGAACAGCCGTCGTCCCCGGCGGCAGCGGAGGCACCGTCGTGGGCACACCGAATTGTCCCTGGGCTGGCGTGCGCGGCACGCCGAGCGGCGCCTGGCCGGCCGCTGCTCCCCCGGGGCCTGGATACGCAACTCCGGGAGCCGCAGCGCCCGGCGGTGCGGCCTCGCCGCCCGGTGGCGGCGCTTCGCCCTGAGGCGCGATCAACGGCGGCGGACCTGACAGGCCGACGTTCGACTGCGTGCCGATGTAGATCGCACCGAGATCCTCCGCCGTGAGCTCCTGCGTCCGCACGATGTGCGGCGTAATCAGCATCACGATGTCGGTGTCGGTGTCGGTGTTGTCGTTGCCCGACAGCAACTGGCGGAAGCCGGGCACGTGTATCAGCCCGGGGAACCCGCGGATGTTGTGGATCTGCTCCTGTCGAATCAACCCCGCGAGCAGGTTCGACTCACCCTCGCGCAGCCGGAGCGTCGTGGAGACCTTGCGCGTTGTGAACGATGGGATGCTCTGGCCGGCGACGTCGACGCTCGCGCCGAGTGCACTGTTGTCCAGCGCGAGCGTGAGCACGACCTCTCCTTCGTAGGTGACGCGCGGCGTGATCTCCATGTTCACGCCGACCGTGCGATAGCTGTACGACGACTGCGGGATCGTGGCAAACCCACCCGCGGCGGCCGCACCAAACACCGTGGACACGACCGGAATGTCCTGGCCGAGGTTGAGCGTGAGCTTCTGCCCTTCCTGGCCGCGGAGCTGTGGTTTCGCAAGCGTCTTCGTGCGGTTGTCGCTTTCGAGGAAATTGATGATCGCGGTCGGCACGCCCAGGTAAAAGTCCGACGTGCTGACGCCCTGCGAAATCGTATTCAGGTTGAACGGCGGCGGCGCGCTCACGGCGCCCGACGCGTTCGGCGGCGCCAGTTCCGGCGAGAACAGCAGGTTGATGTTGTACGAGCTGAGGTTCAACCCGTACTGCTTCAGCCGCTGGCGGCTGACCTCGAGGACCTCGACGTCGAGCACGACTTCCGCGCGCGGCTTGTCGTTGGCGCGAATCACGCGTTCGATGACGTCGACGACCGGGCCGGTCGCGCGCACCGTGATGGTGTTCGCCGTCTTGTTTGGCATCACCATCGGCTGGATGGTCATCTGCGGGATACGCATGATGCTGTTCACGAGCTGCGCGAGCTCGGTCGCATCCGCGTGCGAGATGTAGAACACGCGGACGACGAGGTCGTCGTACTGCGCGTGCTTCGCCGGCTGATCCGGGATGACGATGATCGTCCGCGGGTTCAGGACCTTGTAATAGTACTGGTTCGCGGTGAGGATCTGCTGCAGCGCCTCTTCGAGCGTGACCCCTTCGAGGTTGACCGTGAACGGCTTGTCGACGAACTGCTGATCGTAGGTGATGTTGATGCCGGTGCTGGTGCCGATGAAGTTCAGCACGTCGCGCAGGCTGGCGTTGTTGAAGTTGATGCGCAGCGGATCGCGCGACGCGGGGTTGAGGAGCGGCGGCGCCTGCAGCGCGCGCGCCTGCTGCTGGAGCTGGCGGATGCGCGGCTCCGGCCGCGACGCTTCGAGCTTCTCGCGGATCGTTTTTTCCAGGTCCGTAACCTTCGCGTTGACGAGCCGGTTCTTGCTATCGAGCTCCACGGCGCGGCGGTACTCCAGCAGCGCGCCCTCCAGCTGATCGCGTTTCTCGAGCTCGCGCCCGCGCTCGATGTGCACGCGCGCTGCTTCTTCCTGTGCCCGCTGCAGGTGAATCTTGTACTCGGGGTTCTCGGGATTCGCCTGGACCGCTTTCGTGAAATACGTGACGGCGGAGTCCCAGTCGCCGTTGTGCACGGCTTCCTGTCCGCGCCGGAACGCGCGGCCTGCGGCGCACCCGCTTACCAGCGCCGCGAGAAGAACCAAACCTATCAGTTTGCGTTTAATCATGAAGCGCTCGGCAATCCGCATCCACACTCAATGTACCAGCCACGGCCGCGCAGGTATCGCGCAGCGGCCGCACTATTGTCCCCGCAACGGGATCGTCTGTCTGCCCTTCCCGTCCGCGTATTCCATCACGACCGACTCGACGCCGATCGTCACGATTCGGTATTGCCCGAGCACGATCTCTCCCTCCCGGCCGTAGACCGGCATGCCATGACCGTCGGAAAAGATCGCCACCTTGCCCGGTTTCTCTCCCTGCAGCGTCCCGATGAACTTCAACGGAATCGGCGGGACCGGCGGCGGCGGCGGTGGTTGCGGTGGTCCAGCCGACTCAGGCGGCACCACCGTCGGCGTAGGCACTGTCGGCATCGGCGGTGGCGGAGGTGGCGGCTTCGGCTGAAAGCGGAACGGATTGCGTCCCGTTTCGCTCGGCTCTGGCGCCGGCTCCTTCAACGCGTCCAACCGCACGTCGAGCGAGGACTGCGAACCGGCAGCCTGCTGCGGCGCCTGCTGAACCCTCGGCTGATTAGACGGTCCAGGCGTGGGGCTGGCCGCCGGCCACTGCCAGTACACGAGCGCGCCGATCATGAGTGCTGCGAGCATAATGACAAGCCACGGACGGGGCCGCTGCGATGGCGGCGGCGCCTCAGTTGACATCTTCCGACCGGAAATACGTCGCGACGTCCAGCTTCACCGCGAGCGCGCCGCGCGTCTCCTGCTGGTTGCTCGAGAGCGTGATGTTCTCGAGCACCATGAACTCCGGCGCAGTCTCGAGCGAGTAGATGAACTGACGGACGTCCCGGTAATCCCCCGACAACGTGTAGGTCGTCGTGACCTTGGCCAAGTGGCTGCCCTTTTCGTGCGAGTACGAATTGGTGCCGCTTTCGAGCCGTACCTTCGCGGCGCGTGCGAGCTGCGACAGCTTCACGTAGGTCAGCCGCCGCGCGTCGCTCGAGTTCGCGGGCAACACCTCCTGGTAGAACTTCTGGAGCGACGCGTCCGCGAGCTGCTTGCCCTGCACCAGCGCCTTGGCGGCCTGGTTGTCCTGCCGCGCACGATGGACCTGCTGGCGCTGTTCCTGGGCCTGCTGCTCTGCGTTCGCCACCTGCCGCCCGAGCGGAAACAGGACCACGGCGAACAGCAACGCGCTCGCGATGCCCGCGATGACCAGCGGTGCGATGAGACGGCGCTTCTCGCTGAGGATGCGTCGGGTGCGCCTCATCGCCTGACTCCTGGCGCCTCGGGCTGTGCCGGCGCATGCGACGCCGTTCCCTCCGGACGGACCTGCGGAGCGGGCGGCGGAGGCGGCACGTACTGCGCCTGCATCGCCACCCGGTGCAATCCCTCCTCGTTCACATTCTCCTGGCTCCACCGGACGTTGTGAAACAGGCCGGTCGCCTCCAGGTTGTCCATGAACGTATCGACATCTTCAGTGCGTTTGCCCTGCAGCTCGAAATTGATGACCGTCGCATTGTCGGTGAACGTCGGCCGCACCGAGATCAGCATCACGTCTTCCGGCAGCGTTGACTCGAGCTGGTTGAAGAGCGCCGTCCACGAGAACGTCCGCTGTTCGATCAGCGCGTTGGCTTCCCTCGCGGCCGTGCTCACCAGGGCGAGTTCCTGCTGGTTCATCCCGCGGCGGGTGTCGGCCGCCTGCCGCGTGAGCTTTTCCGATTCCTCGCGGTCGTGGCGGATCGCGGTCGTGAGCTCGGTCTTGTGACGCGAGAGGCGCACAATCCGCATGACCTGCCAGACCGTCACCGCGATGAGGATTGCCGCAAGGACGGCAATCACCGCGTGGACGCCTCGCTCGTTGTAGAAGGGCCGGGTCGAGAGATTCGTGCGAAGCACTAGCCGACCCGCTCCCTCAACACGACTCCCACGGCCGGCGCCAGCGTATCGAGCAGTTCCGCGCCGGCACTGATGCGATCGCGCATCGCGGCGGTGCCGCGGAAATCAAGCGGCTCGACGCGCGCCCCAAGCCGCTCCTCGAAACCGCGGCGCAGATTCTGGGCCACTTCCACTCCGCGCGCGGAGGCGCCGGACAGCACAACACGCGCGAACCGGCCGCCCGATAGCCGGTCCTCGTGATACATCGAGGTCTGGTGCACGAGTTCTTCAAGATCCCCTTCGCTTTCGAGCTGACGGGTGCGGAAGAAGATCAGGTCCGTGCCGCGCACGATCGCAAGCGTTGCGTAATCCTGCGCGACATTGACGACGAGCCAGTCTCCCGGCGAAGCCTGCCCTGCGGAGGCGAGCGCCGCGTTAATCAGGTTCAGCGACGCAAGGTCCACGACGCCGGCGTTCGCCCCGGCCTCCGAGCAGACGCGCTCGTAACTTTCGACGATGTCGCGCCGCGCGAGCGTGACGAGAAACTCTCGCCCGCCATCAGGCAATGCCGCGGCCCGCACCCAGGAGATCAGCGCCTCTTCGGGCTTGAAGGGCGCGGCTTTGCGCACCTGCCATCGAATCAGCTGATCCAGGTCTGCGGCCGCCGGGACCTTCTCGAACCGCAGCAGCGACACCTTGGCCGCGGTGTCGGGGATCACCAGCGCGACGCGCCGGGGCTTCACCCCGAGCCGGTCGAAAATCAGCCGGACCGCGGCGCTGACCGTCCGCTCGTCGTGGATGTTGACCGCATTGAGCGCAGGCGTGACGGCCCCGGCCGGCAGCCGTTCGGTCGCATGCGCTGCCACGGTCCACGCCGACGGCGGTCCCGAAAGGGACACGCCGGTCACGCGATCCGACGCAATCTCCACTCCGATGGACGGGGGCGGACTGACGAGAATCCCGGGCAGCTTCATTCGACGAAGGTAACCTTGTTGATTTCGCGGAGCGTCGTGATCCCCGCGAGCACACGCTCGACGGCAGATTCGCGCAGCGACTTCATGCCTTCCTCGCGGGCGGCCTTCTTCACTTCGGATGTGGGGCGGCGCGCCAGGATGATCTCACGAATGTTATCGGTTAGATCCAACAACTCGCATATGGCGGTCCTTCCCTTGTAGCCGGTGCCGCCGCACTCGATGCAGCCGGCCCCTTCGAAAAACAGGCCGCTGTTGGCCAGTCCCGGGTCCATCGCCGCTTCGAGCAGCTGCTCCCGCGTGATGTGCGCCGGGCGCTTGCAGTGCACGCAGATGTTGCGGACCAGGCGCTGCGCCAGCACGCAGTTCAGCGCCGAGACGAACTGGTAGGGCTCGACGCCCATGTTCAGGAAGCGGCCGAGCACGTCGACGACGGTGTTGGCGTGGACCGTTGTGAACACGAGGTGACCGGTCAACGCGGAGTTGATGGCGATCTGCGCCGTCTCGTTGTCGCGGATTTCGCCGACCATGATCTTGTCGGGGTCGTGCCGGAGAATCGACCGGAGGCCGCGCGCAAACGTCAGCCCCTTTTTCTCGTTGATCGGTATCTGCGTAATGCCGCGAAGCTGGTATTCGACCGGGTCTTCGATGGTGATGATCTTGTCTTCGACCGTCTTGATCTCGGACAGGGCGGCATACAGCGTCGTTGTCTTACCGCTGCCGGTCGGTCCGGTGACGAGCACCATCCCGTAGGGCTCGCGGATGTACTTCCGGAACCGCTTCAGCTCGTCGTCCGGGAACCCGAGGATGTCGAGGCGCAGCTCGGTGAACTGCTCGCTGATCGATTCCTTGTCGAGAATACGGATGACGGCGTCTTCGCCGTGCACGCTCGGCATCACCGACACGCGGAAGTCGATCGTCTTGCCGGGCATCCGCAGCTTGAAGCGGCCGTCCTGCGGGATGCGCTTCTCGGCAATGTCGAGCTCCGCCATGACCTTCACGCGCGAGATGATCGTGCTGTGAAAGCGCTTGTCGATCGGGCGCATCGCAGGCTGCAGCACGCCGTCGATCCGGTACTTCACGTAGACCGCGTCGTCCTGCGTTTCGATGTGGATGTCGCTCGCACGCCGCTGGATCGCGGTGTAGACCGTCGTGTCCACGAGCCGGATGACCGGGCTTTGATCCGTCGTCAGCTTTTCGACGGTGAGCTGATCTTCTCCCTGCTCGTCCTCGCGAAGGATCTGCAGCTGGAAGCTCTCGGTCGCTTCTTCGAGCACGCGCGTCGAACTCTCGCTCTTCTTGAGAATCGACTGGATCGCCGACGGCGCGGCCACCATCACCTTGATCGGCGTGCCGAGCAGGACCGCGAGCTCGTCGATCATCGGCAGGTCGGTCGGATCCGACACGACGATGACGAGCGCCTGCCCGTCGCGACGGAACGGGACGAAGCCGTACCGCAGCATCAGCTCGGCCGGGATCGTCCTGAACAAATCGTGATCGATGTTGAAGTGCGCCGAATCGAGATACGGCAGCCGGTACCGCTCGGCGAGCCGCTTGGCCTGCGCGACTTCTTCGGCGTGTTCCGCAGCCGTCTGCTCCGGGGCTCCCGCGTACAGGTTTACATCCATATTTATCGGGGCTCCGCCCCGAACCCCGGCTCGTCGCTCGCGGGGACCCCAAAGCCCCGCTCCGCTCCTCGCGGGCGCGCCGTGCGCGCCGCCGTTATGCGGTCAGCCGAGAAAAGAAATGTCGTCGCACTCCACATAACGGCCTAACTCAGAGCAGACGACAGGTTAAACAACGGCAAGTAGAGCGCGAGCAGCAGCCCCGCGATCACGAGCCCCATGATGACGAGCAGGATCGGCTCGACGAGCGTGACGAAGCGGCCGAGGTTCGTCTCGATCTCCTCGTCGTAGAAATCCGAGAGGCTGTTGAGCATCTCCTGGAGTGCGCCGGTCGACTCGCCGACCTCCACCATCTTGATCGCGACGTCCGGAAACGCGCCGCTCTCCTGCATCGCCGTCGCGAGCGCGCGTCCTTCGCGGACCTGTTGCGCCGCGCTGAAGAGCTCCGCTGCCATGAACTGATTGCTCAGCGAACGCGCCGACACTTCGAGCGCGTTGACGAGCGGGATGCCGCCGCCGAGCAGTGTCGCGAGCGTTCTGGCCGCCTGCGAAGTCGAGAACTTCTGCGCGATCGGACCCAGCGCCGGCACCCTCAGAATCAGACGATCCAGCCGCCGCCGCTGGCCGGGCTGTTTCACCCACCACCACACGCCACCCGCTGCAATCGCGATCGACCCGAGGATCAGCAGGAAGTACGTGGTCACGAAGTTCGAGATCCCCACGATCATCCGGGTCGACCACGGGAGCTCGTGGCCGAACTGATTGTAGAAGGATCCAAATTCCGGCACGACGCGAACGACGATGATGGTGACGACGACGAGCGAGAGGAGGAGGAGGATCGCGGGATAGACCAGCGCCGAGATCGTCTTGCGGCGAACGCCGCTGACGATCTTCACGTAGTTCACGTACCGCCTGAGGACCTGTTCCAGGTTGCCGGACTTTTCACCCGCGAGAAGCGACGCGGTGTAGACGCCGGGAAACAGCGTCCCGTGCGCCTCGAACGCTTCGGACAAGGCGCTGCCCGCCCGCACACGCTCATACACATCGTCGAGCACGCCCTTGAACACAGGATTCGTGACGCGGCGGCGAAGGATGTCGAGCGACTGCACGAGCGGCATGCCGGCCTTGAGCAGCGTCGCGAGTTCCTGGTTGTACACCAGGAACTCACGAGAGGACACCTTGCGCCGGTGCGGCACCGCGATGCCGGCGACCGCGCGGCGGCCCGCGCCGTGGATCGCCAGCACGAGGAGTCCCTTTTCCTCGAACTCCCGGCGCAGTCGCGCCTCGCTGTCGGCGACGTATATCCCCTCGATGATGTCTCCACCCGGGGTCCCGAGTCTGCAGCGGTATTCCATTGTGGGGGAACGGCTCCGGCCTAATTTTACACAACCATTTGTATTAGACCGAGTTGCGGGTCGATTGGCTGGGCTGGCACGGACGATATACGAGCCGCTGTAGGTGGACCTTCACGTCCGCCTGAATGCCGGGTCTGAAGACCCGCCTTCGCGGCAAGCCGCTTCCACCTTCGCGCGTCGCGGTCCGGCGGACAAGTCGGCGAGGCAGGCTCCGGCCTGTGGAGCGGACCTCGCCTACTGGCGCCAAAGAGAGAGGATCCGCGTGACGTAGGTTCGCGTCTCGCGGTAGGGCGGAATGCCGTTGAAGCGCTGAACCGCCCCCTCGCCTGCGTTGTAGGCCGCGAGCGCGAGGTCGACCCCCCACCTGTCGATCAGCGACTTCAGCTTCTTGATGCCGGCTTCGATGTTCGCCTTCGGGTCGTACGGATTCCGCACGTTGTATTCACGAGCAGTCTGGGGCATCAACTGCATCAGCCCCATCGCCCCCTTGGAGGAGCGCGCCTTCGGCATGTAGTTCGACTCGACCTTGATCAGCGCGCGAACGAGCAACGGGTCAACGCCGTGCGCCTCCGACATCGTGGAGATGATCTCCCCGTACGGCGTTGAGTCGAGGAGCGACCGCACGTCGTTCGCCGACCGCGTATTCGCGGCTTCCGTCGTGTCGGGCGGCTGCTGCTCAGGCTCTGGCTGCGGTTCCGGATGCGGCACCTCGTCGGGAACGATCTTCTCGACGAGCGACTGATCGCAGGTGATCTCCCCGCCAGCCCGAAGGCTGAGGACCAGGGATTGCCCCTCCTGCCGGTGCGACTTTATCGAGAGCGTGCGCCCCGAAGTGAGGAACACGATCTCGGCAGACGCGCTCGACGCGCTCGCGCCCACCAGTACACACGTGGCGACGGCCAGCTTAGCGGTAAGGCGCACTTTCATTGGGACGAAGGATCCTACCATTTGGCCGGGCCGGTGTCCAGAATCGCTACAGCCGAGGCTTTATATAGAGGTGGCTGGGGTGACGCGACGGGATACTCAGCGGAGACGGCTGTCGGACGGCCGGAGGACCGAACACAGAGGAACGGAAAAAAGGAGCTCGGTCAAGCGATAACCGACCAGCCCCGACAACCGACCTCCGTCAACCGTCAACTATTTCGGTTCGACGTACGCGTGGAAGATGCGGATGCCCAGCTCGCGCGGGTCGCCGCCGCCTGGGGCGAACGTGCGGTCCACGTCGATTACCAGGTCCACCATGTCACCCGTGCCGAGCTGTGCGACCGTGAGCGGGAACGTCTTCAGCGTGGGCGTCTTCGCGTCCGCCACGAACTGGCCGATCGGCTGGCCGCCGATCTTCAGCGTGACCTGCTGCGCCGGATTGAATAGGTCCGGCCGCGCGTCATACTCGAGATACAGCGTCGAATCCTTCTTTGGATTCCGGAACGAGAAGGTGGCGGTTTTTTTCGTCCACTGCCATTCGTTGGCCGGATTCTTCGCGTCGACCTCGGCGGGGTGCCAGCCACCCTTGTAAATGAGGAAGATGTTCTCCGACGAGGGCAGGACCTGGAACCGCGAGACGACGTATTCGCGGCGAGAGGCCTCTTCCGCGTTCAGCACGAGCCGGCGGCCGCTTGGCGGATCGTACAGCCCCAGCCGCACGACGGCGGGACCGATGTACGGATAGTTCGGCACGAAGACCGTGCGCTTGTACTCGATCGTCTCCCCTGGCTTCCATGCAGTCGTTGGCGTCGGCGGGAGATGATCGTCCGTCCACATCTGCTCCCCCTCCGGGTCGAGCACGTGGACGAACACGTAGTAGCTCTTATCGAGCGATGCTCCCTGAGCCACCTGGAATTTATAGGTGAGCGTGACCGCGCTCCCGATCGGCACGCGCTCCTTGTTGAACGAGAGCGACGGGGTCGCAACCGCCGGCTCGTTGTCCTGTTTGCCGCCGCAACCTGGTGCCAGCGCGAGCGTCACAAGCATCGCCGCGCAGAGTGAGACCCTGACCGAAGTATTCATAGCTGTCGAAAAACGGGATCGTAGCGCAGTTGTGACA
>JBKOZS010000030.1:0-10198 GCA_046726015.1 Acidobacteriota bacterium | reverse complement strand
GTGTAGGGCGGGTCTTCAGACCCGCCGCGACGGCCGACGGCTTCTTCACGAAGGTCACGAAGCTTCGAAGGCCACGAAGGTAGGAACGTACAAATGTGTTTTGGTGATTGTTCGTTTCACCCTTCGTGTCTTCGTGCTCTTCGTGATGTGATCGTGACAACGTGACGATGTTCACAGATCTTAGCGACTTCATTTCTTCGCTCGACAAAGAGCGCGAGCTTGCGCGCATCACCGAGCCGGTGAGCCCGGACCTCGAGATCTGCGCCGTCACGGACCGCGTGTCGAAGTCTCCCGGTGGTGGTCCCGCGCTGCTGTTCGAACGGCCAACTGGTTACGACATGCCCGTTGTCATCAACCTGTACGGGTCGATGAAACGCATGTGCATGGCGCTTGGCGTACGCACGCTCGATGACCTGGCGAAGGAGATCGAGGAGCTGACGAACCCGAAGATCCCCACCGGCATGCTCGATACGCTGAAGATGCTGCCGATGCTCGGGCGGTTGAAGGACCTGATGCCGAAAACGGTCAGCAGCGGGTCGTGCCAGGAAGTCGTGAGGAAGAACGGCACGCTCGACGAGATCCCGATTCTGAAGTGCTGGCCGGAGGATGGCGGCCGGTACATCACGCTGCCAATGGTGTTCACGAAAGATCCGGAGACCGGCATGCGAAACATCGGGACGTATCGCATGCAGGTGTACGACGAACGCACGACCGGCATGCACTGGCAGCGGCACAAGGGCGGGGCCCAGCATTACCGGATCGCGGAGCGGCTGGGCAAGCGTTTGCCGGTTGCCGTGGCGCTGGGCGCCGACCCCGCGCTGCCATTTGCCGCGACCGCGCCGATGCCAGAGGGACTCGACGAGCTGTTGCTGGCAGGCTTTCTCCGGCGCGAGCGCGTCGAGCTCGTCAAGTGCGTCACCGTCGATCTGGAAGTGCCCGCGAATGCGCAGATCGTGCTGGAGGGCTACGTCGAGCCGGGAGAACGCCGCCTCGAAGGGCCGTTCGGCGATCACACCGGCTTCTACTCCCATCCGGACGACTACCCGGTGTTCCACCTGACGTGCATGACGCGCCAAAAGAACCCTGTTTACCTCACGACCGTCGTTGGCATTCCGCCGATGGAGGACTACTACCTGGGCAAGGCGAGCGAGCGCATCTTCCTGCCGCTCATTCGCAAGACGGTTCCGGAAATTGTCGATATGCACTTTCCGGCCGAGGGCATCTTTCATAACATCGTGATCATCTCGATCGACAAGCGGTATCCCGGGCACGCCCGCAAGATCATGAACGCGGCCTGGGGCCTCGGTCAGTTGATGTTTTCGAAGACCATCATCGTCGTCGACAAGGATGTCGACGTCCAGAATCAATCGGAAGTCGCGTGGATCGTCGGCACCCATATCGACCCCGAGCGTGATATCCAGTTCATGCGCGGACCGGTGGACGACCTGGAAGATGCCAGCGATCTGCCCGCGTATGGCAGCAAGATGGGGATCGACGCGACGAGAAAGTGGGCGTCCGAGGGCTTCAAGCGGCCGTGGCCGAAACGAATCGTGACGACAGACCGAGCGGCCCGGCGCGCGGAGGAGATCTGGCAACGTATCAGCCGCGGATGGAAGGCATGAGCGCAATTTCGCTGGAAGAAGCACAGGAGTTGCTGGCGAGCTACGATCTGATTGCGATCGGGGCCCGTGGCGACGAGGAACGGCAACGCCGCCATGGCACGCGCACGACGTTCGTGCGGGTGTTGGAGGTCCACGTCGACGCGATGCCGGCGGCTTTACCGGCATCTGCCGAAGCAGGTGAAATCCGCATCGTGGGTCGGCCGCAGTCGATCGACGCCGCAGCTGACGCGGTGAAGCGTGCGCGGCAACTCGCGGGCACCACGCCCGTAAGCGCATTCTCGCTGGCGGATCTGGTTGATGTCGCCGGCGGACCGCCGGGTGATCTGCTGGCGTCTCTTCGTCGTGCCGGGCTCGAGATCATTGCCGAGGCTCCGATCGATCTGCTGCAGGACGCTGCGGGCGCGATTCGTGCCGCGCACGATGCCGGACTCGAGGTGCCGCGCGTGACGGTGCACACCGGACCGAAAGAGTCGGTGGAGCTGATCGCAGGAGTCAAGGAGCTCCAGTCGGCCGTCGGTGGCATTCGCGCATTCGCGCCGCTGCCGCGTACCAGCTCCATCGCGCATCCATCCACTGGGTACGACGACGTAAAGGCGATTGCGACGGCGCGCCTCCTGGCGGACAACATCGATTCGATCCAGGTCGACTGGGTGCGCTACGGGCCAAAGCTGGCGCAGGTCGCGCTCACGATGGGGGCGGACGATGTGGATTCGGTGTCGCCGCTGCAGGGGGATCTGGGACGGCGTCGCAGCCCGATCGAGGAGATTCGCGGAAACATCAAGGCGGCCGGCCTCGAGCCGGTCGAACGTGACGGAACATTCAAGGTGCGCGCATGAGGGTTGTTCGGCTCGGGGCTGTCGGGTATTTGAACGCACGTCCGCTCGTTCACGGGCTCGATGCGCGGACTGACCTGTTCTCGCTGCGGTTCGACCTGCCCTCGACGTGCGCGACGCTGCTGCATGCTGGCGATATCGATCTTGGGATGATTCCTTCGATCGAGTATCAGCGCGCGCCCGAGCTGTACCGGATCGTTCCGGACCTCGGGATCGTGTCGGACGGCGACGTCGCCTCGGTCGCACTCTTCACGCGCGTGCCGATCGAGAAGATCCGCACCATCGGACTGGACAGCAGCTCGCGCACGTCCGCAGGCCTGACGCGCGTCCTGTGCCGCGAGGCGTGGGGCATTGAACCGGTCTTCGAGCCGATGGCTCCGGAGGCGGCGGCCCGCGTCGAACCCTGCGACGCGGCGCTGCTGATTGGCGATCCCGCGCTGTTCCTCGACCACGTGTCGGCCGGATTGATGAAGATCGATCTCGGCGCCGAGTGGACGAGGCTGACCGGCCTGCCGTTTGTCTGGGCGGTGTGGGCCGGCCGGGCCGACGCGCTCACCGCGACGCATGTCGTCGCGCTGCAGGAAGCGCGTGATGCTGGCGTCGCCGACTCGGATGCGATCGCCGAAGCGTACGCGGGGGCCGAGAAGGGACCGATCTGTAAGAGCTATTTGAGGGACAATATCCAGTATCAGCTGGGAGAACGCGAGGCCGCCGGGCTTCGGCGGTACTTCGAACTCGCCGCGACGCACGACGTTATCGACGCTGCTCGCCCGGCAGAGTTCTACGAGGCAGGGCGGGTCTGTAGACCCGCCGGCAGATTGTAGGGCGCGTCGTTAGACGCGCCATGTTGGCCGGGTCTTTAGACCCGGCGTCATGATGTCTGTAACTGATATCGCGGCGAACATTCGTGACGGCGGGCGCATTACGGGCGCCGAGGCGCTGGAGCTCTATCACCACGCGCCACTCCCGCTGCTCGGCACGCTTGCCGATGGGATCCGCGCCCGCAAGCATCCCGGCGGCATCGTCACCTACATCATCGACCGCAACGTCAACTACACGAACATCTGCGTTGCGCGCTGCAACTTCTGCGCGTTCTACCGGCCCGTCGGATCCGGAGAGGGCTACGTCCTCGGCTTCGAGGAGGTCTTCAGGAAAATCGACGAGACGATTGCACTGGGTGGTGTCCAGCTGCTCCTGCAAGGCGGGCACAACCCGGATCTTCCAATCGAGTGGTACGAGGATTTGTTCCGCGCGGTGAAGCAGCGCTATCCCGAGTTCCGCCTGCACGCGCTGTCGCCGCCCGAAGTGATTCACCTGACGCGGTTGTCCCGGCTGTCCGTTCCCGACGTGATTGATCGCCTGATTGCCGCGGGGCTGGACAGCATTCCTGGCGGTGGCGCCGAGATCCTCGTCGACCGCGTCCGCAAGGAACTCAATTGCTACGGCAAGGCCACGGCTGACGAGTGGCTCGACGTGATGCGACACGCGCACCGCGCGGGCCTGCGCACGACGGCGACGATGATGTACGGGCATGTCGAGACGGTTGAGGACCGGATCGAACACATGCTCCGGCTGCGCGACGTGCAGGACGAGAGTGGCGGCTTCACGGCGTTCATCACCTGGAGCTACCAGCCGGAGCACACCGAGCTTGGCGGCACCGAGGCGACCGGCATCGAGTACCTTCGCGTGCTCGCGCTCGCGCGCATCGTCCTCGACAACTTCCCGAGCCTGCAGGCCTCGTGGGTGACGCAGGGCGGAAAGGTCGGCCAGCTCAGTCTCGCGTTTGGCGCGAACGACATGGGCAGCGTCATGATCGAAGAGAACGTCGTGCGGGCCGCGGGCGCCAGCTATTGCATGGACGAAGTGGAAATCGTCCGCAACATCGAGAACGCCGGGTTCGTCGCCAAGCGGCGCAACATGCACTACCAGATCCTTGGCGATCCCTTCTTCCGCCAGCAGGACGTGCCGCGGCAACTCGAGCTCGCGGTCGCACGAGCCGATGGCGATACCAGCCGCGCACCAGAGATCGACCAGTATCCGGCCCGCAGCGCGTTCGAGAAGGCTCTCCGCAAACAGTGATGCGGCAGTACCGCGCGTCGTGGCTGCTGCCGATCGATCGGCCGCCCATTGCCGGCGGCGCCATCACCATCGAACGCGGCCTGATTACCAGGGTCGAAGAGCACCCGAGCGGCGACGCTGAGGACCTCGGCTCGGTCGCCATTCTCCCTGGCCTGGTCAACGCCCACACGCATCTCGAACTGTCGTGGATGCGAGGGCGGATACCGCCGCGCGACTCGATGCCCGAGTGGGCCGCCGCGCTGATCGCACTGCGCCGTGGCGTGTGGGCCGATCCTTCCGAGCCTATCGCGCACGCGATCGCCGAGGCTCGAGCGACCGGCACGTGCCTCGTCGGTGACGTGACGAACACGCTTGCGGCGTACGGTCCCCTCCTCGACAGCGACATGTCCGCCGTGGTGTTCCGCGAGCTGCTTGGATTCAATGCAGCGGATCCCCAAGCGGTCGTGACGGCTGCGGTCCAGCAGATCGATGAACTGACGCCGATCGTGCGGCTCCGTCCCTGCATCGTTCCACATGCGCCGTATTCGGTGTCGCCCGCACTTCTCGCCGCGATTGGACGACAGTCCTCCGGCCCGTTGAGCGTGCACCTGGGTGAATCGACCGCCGAGATTGAGTTCCTGCGCGATGGATCCGGGCCATGGCGCGCGCTGCTGGAATCGCTTGGCGCATGGAACGCTTCGTGGCGGTGTCCGGCCTGCGGGCCGATCGAGTATCTGGACCGGTTCGGGCTCGTG
Organism: Acidobacteriota bacterium; assembly: GCA_046726015.1. Taxonomy (GTDB): domain Bacteria; phylum Acidobacteriota; class Vicinamibacteria; order Vicinamibacterales; family 2-12-FULL-66-21; genus QHWT01. The sequence goes on along the minus strand of JBKOZS010000030.1, from coordinate 4,930 downwards.
AACCACCACCTGGTCGCCGTGCACGGCGTCCAGTTCACGGACGAAGAGTTGGCACGACTTTCATCCGCTCGCGCGACGGTCGTGACCTGTCCGCGTAGCAACCGATGGACCGCCGCGGGCACGCCGCCGGTCGATCGCTTTTACGCGTCCGGTGTCAGGGTCGCCATCGGGACTGACAGCCTGGCCAGCGTCGAGAATCTCAACATGTTCGAGGAAATGGCGGAAGTGCGGCGCCTCGCACCGTCGGTCCCGGCGCGAGCCATCCTGCAGAGCGCCACCCAGGCCGGCGCCGAGGCGCTCGCGTTCGCCGCTGACCATGGCACGCTCCAACCAGGCAAGCACGCCCAGGTGATTGCCGTGCGGCTGCCGGCGAACGTGTTGGATGTGGAAGAATATCTTCTCAGCGGTATCGAGCCGCGCGATGTCAGTTGGGTGGATCCGTACTAGGACGTGCGGCTCGTACCGAGGTTCGAAATCAGAAAGCCAAACTCGTTAGACCGGTAAGGTCGTTGAACCGACTATCCACTTACTTATCGTTCGTCCGCTTCAGCCATAGCGTCTTCGCGCTGCCGTTTGCGCTGACGGGCGCATTGCTGGCCCTGCAACGCGTGCCGGCCTCGTCGCGCGAGGTGGCCTGGCGCGTGCTCTGGATCGTCGTCGCGATGGTGGCGGCCCGCAGCGCGGCAATGGGATTTAACCGGCTCGTCGATGCGCAGTTCGACGCGCGCAACCCGCGGACCGCGATGCGCGAGCTGCCGCGCGGCGCCATGAGTCGCGTGGAAGCCCTCGTGTTCATCGTCATCTCCTCGGTGGTGTTCATCGCCGCGGCGTGGCAACTCGCGTGGATCTGTTTCGTACTCTCGCCGGTCGCACTGGCAATCGTGTTCTGGTATTCGCTCGCCAAGCGCTACACCCCATACACACAGTTCTTTCTCGCGCTCGCGATGGCAGTGGCTCCGGTCGGCGGATGGCTCGCGGCCGGCGGTCCCATTGACGCCATCGCGCCCTGGCTTCTCGGCGCCGCGATTGGCACCTGGGTGGGCGGTTTCGACATCCTCTACGCGTGCCAGGACCTGGATTCAGATCGCGAAGTCGGGCTGCAATCAATCCCGGTGAAGTTCGGTGTGCGTCGATCCCTGCTCATGTCGCGGGCGATGCATGTCCTTGCGGTGATCTGTCTCGCGGCGCTGGCCGGCGTCGTGGATCTCGGCCGCCTGTATCCGATCGGTGTGGCACTCGTCGCGTTGTTGCTCGTCTACGAGCAGTCCCTCGTCAGCGAGCACGATCTTTCACAGGTCAAACGAGCGTTCGATTTGAACGGGTATGTCGGGATTCTTTATTTCGTCGTGACGGCGGCGTCACTCTATGCCCGGTGACGCGGAGAAGCGTACGTTTGCGCTCGCGATCACGGGCGCAAGTGGGGCGCTGTACGCGGTGCGCACGCTGGCTGCGTTGCTCGAACGTGATTGCCATATCGAGCTGGTCGTGTCCGAGTACGGCCGCCGCTTACTGCGCGACGAGCTCGGCGACGCCGCGGCGGTGGACCGGCTGCGCGACTTTCTCGTCGGCAAATATGGAGAATCGGCACGGCGGGGCAGTTACACGCTCCTGGCCAACAAGGATCTCGGCGCCACGATCGCGAGCGGAAGTCACGATTGCGAGGGGATGGTAATAGTGCCCTGTTCGATGAAGACGCTGGCGGGTGTCGCGCACGGGCTCTCACGTAATCTCGTCGAACGCGCCGCCGACGTAATGCTGAAGGAACGCCGCCACCTCGTCATCGTCCCGCGCGAGACCCCCATGAGCCTGCCGCAGCTGCGGAACATGGTGCTCTGCGCCGAAGGGGGCGCGATGATCATGCCGGCCATGCCCGCCTTCTACCAGATGCCGGAAAGCCTCGACGATCTCGCTGACTTCATGGCCGGCAAGATCCTGGCTGCGCTCGGATTCAATCAGACGCTGTATCCGAAATGGAAAGGCTAGTGCACGCGCAGGATCGGGAAGCCGGCCGTAGCGGCTGCTCCATTTGAGGGATCGCGATCCGGTTCCGTGTTGCCGCGCGGACGTGAGTACGCGATGGCGGCGTGGTAGGACTCGGCTGCGGAAAGCTCGCCGGGCGGGCAACTCCCCGGGATGAACGGGAACATCACACTTCGGCGATCGCCGACGTGGAAAAAGCCCATGGTATGTCCGACTTCGTGCATGGTCAGGGCGCCTGGAATCTTGTTGCTGCCACACGAGCACACATCATCGTTGAGGATGATCGAACCGGGATTCGCTCCGACGTTGGCGGTGCCGCAGACGCGGTCCTCTTTCGGGTCGCGCCGAATCTCGACGTTGATCCAGTCGCGCGTCTCGGGACGCGTGTCGGTACCGGTTTCAATCGCCGCGGCCGACATCCGGCCGCCGCTCCATGCCGGCACGGACCGGCGCAGCGCGTCGAGCACATTGGCGAGCACTTCGGGTTCGATCGCGCGGCCGTTCTGGTCTACCGTCTTGACGTAAAAGCTCGGCGCGGTCGTCCAACGCATCACCGGCCACGGCGCGCCGGGCTGATCGTACTTGCCTCGCACGAGTTGGCCGTAAAACTCCATTGAAAACGGCGCCGCCTCACGAATCACGTCCAGCATGACGTTGGTTCGCGGTCCGCGCTGCCACGTGATCCAGACGTCATGCGTGAGATGCCCCGGAGCCGAGAGAGAGACGGGGTACGGCGTTGACGGCGGGTTCGTGCGATCGCCGAGCTCGTAATTGCCACTGCCATCAGCGGTGACGGCCGCGAGCGACCAGCCTGGCGTCAGCGTCGCGCCACCAATCCCTTGCTGCGAGCCGGTCGCAACGACCTGGCCGGCAATCGACCACGTGTTTGACGGAGTGACCGGCGCTGTTGGTGTTGTTGGCGTCGTGGGCGTGGTGCTCGTACGATTTCCACTCCCGCCGCCGCCACACGCCGACACGACGACGAGCACGATCGCGCACGTGTGCGCGCGGCACCGGGCGATATGCTGGAACATGAGGGAAGGATAGTAGCATTGTTGTCAAGCGATGCCTAAGGTACCGGACAAGTCACCCGCGCGCATCGCGTCGATGTTCGACGCGATCGCCGGGCGCTACGACTTCCTGAATCACTTCCTGAGTATTGGACTCGATCGGCGATGGCGAAGGCGCGCGATTGCCGAACTCCAGTTGCCGGTGAATGCGCGTGTGCTCGATGTCTGCACGGGGACGGCGGACCTGGCGATCGAAGCGACAACCGCCAGCCCCGGCGTCACGGTGATTGGCGTCGACTTCGCGGGTGCGATGCTGCAACACGGCTTGCAGAAGCTTCGGGCACAACGGCGCGACCACGCCGTGACGTTGGTGCGGGGAGACGCCACCCGTGTTCCGGTTCGCGACACCTGGGCGGATGCCGCAACGATTGGATTCGGGATAAGGAACGTCGCGGAACCGGACGCCGCGCTGCGCGAGCTCGCGCGCGTCCTCAAGCCCGGGGGCCGCCTCGCCATCCTCGAATTCGGTGAGCCGCGCATCCCGGGCATTCGCAGTCTTTACAACTTCTACTTTCGCGTCATCCTTCCTAAGCTCGGCCGCGCGGTTTCGAAACACGACAGCGCATATTCGTATCTTCCCGCGTCCGTTGGGACCTTTCCGCCGCCGCATGAGTTTGCCGCCACGATTTCTTCACACGGGTTTTCCAACGTCAAGGCCGTCCCCCTCACGTTCGGGATCGTCTATCTCTATACGGCGACGCGCAGCTGAGCCGCGAAGGCCTGCTATAATCGAACGATAAGTGCCTGATGTACTTTGACTTTGAGGATCTCCGGCCGGAGACTCCTACGCTCGACACGCCGATCTCCCGGCGCGAGGCGGTGCTCCTCACGATCATCCTGCACCTGGGGATCGTGATTCTGATGCTCGTCTGGCCGAACCTCCCCTTCGTGAAGGCAATGTACGCGCGGCAGGAACAGGCCCTCGAAGAACAGCGGCAACGCGAGCTCGAGGATTTGAAGCAGCGCGCGCAGTTCGTGTTCGTCGAGCCGAAGGTCGATCTCGAGTCGAAGATAGCGCCGAAGATCGCGGACCTGTCGGACAAGAACCGGCGCGGGCAGACGATCGAACGCGCGCCGGAGCCGAAGAACCTGCAGCCGTTTTCCCGCGGGAACACACCCGAGAAGATCATCACCGACGGGAATCCCGGCCCGAAGCAGCCCGCGGAACCACCGCCGCAGCCGCGTGGTGACTCCGGTGCGAACCCCACACCGTCGAATCCCGACGCGCTCGCGCTGCCGAATTCTCCCGTCGCAACCATCGCGCGCAACGATCCCGACCGCAGCACGCAGCCTCGCGGACCTGCGGTGGGGGTGTTGAGCGATGCGATTCGTAACGTGCAGCGATACGCGAAAGGCGATTCGCTGCAGAACGTGCAGGGGAACGGCGACTTCGGCCCGTCGATCCAGTTCGATACGAAAGGGATCGATTTCGGGCCGTGGCTCCGGCGCTTCGTGGCGCAGATCCGCCGCAATTGGTTCGTGCCGTATGCCGCGATGGCGCTGCACGGCCACGTCGTGCTGACGTTCAACGTGCACCGCGACGGCAGCATCACGGATCTCCAGGTGCTCAGGCCCTCGGACATCGACGCGTTCACGAACTCCGCGTTCAACGCCATCAAGGCCTCGAACCCGACGATGCCGTTGCCGCCGGAGTACCCGGACGATCGGGCTTTTTTCACCGTCACCTTCTACTTCAACGAGACGCCGCCCGGCGGTTCCCAGTGAAGGCGCCGTCGCGTGCGCAGCAGGTCGGCCTGTTTCTCGTGCTGACGGCGCTCGCGTTGTACGTGTTCGCCGGCGTCTTCTGGCGGTGATCGCGCGCCCGCGCCTCGTGGCGATCGTTGGTCCGACCGCCACCGGAAAAAGCGCGCTTGGCATCG
>JBKOZS010000029.1:0-10638 GCA_046726015.1 Acidobacteriota bacterium | reverse complement strand
ATCAGCGTCTGCTCGACGCCGGTGGGGATGTTCGGATCGAGCCGCCGCGCTTCGGCGTGCGCCGCAACCGATTCGTCGAACAGGCCGCAGTAGCGGCACGCGTGGACGAGCCCGGCGAAGAGCTCCGGATCGTTGCCGTGGCGCGTCGCTTCGTTGAGGAGACGCACCACGGCCCGATCGCTGTGGCCGGTGTCTGCTTCGAGATTGGCGTAGAACTTGTGCGCGATCGACAGCCGCGGATTGATCGCGAGCGCGCGGCGAAACGCGTCTTCGGCGCGGGCCTCGCTCTCGGGCGCGCCGTCGACGAACTTGCCCATCACGCGGTAACAACGGCCAAGCCGGGCCCAGGCGGGCGCAAACCGCGAGTCGAGATCGACGCATTGCTGATAGAGATCCCGTGCGCCTGACAGTCCCTCGAGTTTCCGGGCCAGCTCGTTCGCGCGCAGGTACAGCTCGTAGGCGCGAGCGTCGTGCGGCCGGTCGGGCGTCGGCGGCGGCGTCGCGCCTGCCAGCGGCAGCGACAGCGCGTCCACGATACGACGGGCGAGGTCGTCCTGCAGGCCGAAGAGATCGCCCATCGAGGATTGCACCGTATGCGACGCCAGCAGTGTGCCGCCGGGCGCTTCGACCAGCTGCGCCGTCACGCGCAACTGTTCGCCGGAGCGCAGCAGCGTACCCATCACGACGCGATCGACATCGGCCTCGGAGGCCAGCGCCTTGAGGTCTGGCGTCTCGCCGGCAAACCGCGCGGCGACGGCATTCGACCGAAGCACGAGCGAGCCGATCGCCGACAGCGATGTCGAGATCGCGTCAGGGAGACTGAAGGCGAGGAAGTCAGTCTCGGGATCGGGCCTCAGCACCCGAAATGGGAGGACGACCAGGCGCGTGAGCGCGTGGGCCAGGATCGCGGTATCGTCGGCGTCGACGCCGCTGATTGCTCGGAGCTCTCCGGCCATCTCCTCCGCCGACGCCGGCCGCTCGTCGGGACGCTTCGACAGCGCCCGCCGAATGACCCGATCAATAGCGGCGACCGCCGGCGATCCGCTGAGGGCGGGCGGCTGTTCGTAGCGCGTGGCGTGCAGCACCTCCACGACCGTTCGCCCGGCAAACGCCGGCCTGCCCGCCAGCATCTCGAAGAGGATAGTCCCCGCGGCGAAGAGGTCGCTGCGGGCATCGACCGGTTCGCCAATCGCCTGCTCGGGCGCCATGTAGCGCGGCGTCCCGACGACCATGCCCGGACGCGTGACGCCGGTGACGGTGTTGAGCGACTCTTCCAGCTCGGGACGGGCCAGGCCGAAGTCGACCAGCTTGACGCCGTGCGCCGTGAGGAACACGTTCGACGGCTTCAGATCGCGATGGACGATGCCGCGCGAGTGAAGCGCCGAGAGGGCGGCCAGCATGCCAAGCGCGACCTGAACGGCCTCCGCGGCGCTCAACGGTCCGCGGCGGAGGCGCTCGGACAGCACTTCACCTTCGAGCAGCTCCATCGCGATGAACAGGACGCCCGAGTCGTCCCCGATCTCGTAGATCTGGCAGATGTTCGGATGGTTGACGCTGGCCGCGGCCCGGGCCTCCCGCCAGAAGCGCTTCCGCCCAGTCTCATCGCTGGCCAAAGAGGACATCGTCTTCAGCGCGACGGTGCGCTGCAGACGCTCGTCGCGCGCGGCGTAGACGATGCCCATGCCGCCTTCGCCGAGTTTGTGCGTGACGGCGTAGTGGCCGACGCGCGCGGGTAGACCGACTCCCTGTGTGGGATTACCCGGGGCGCTCGAGTCGCCGGAAGAAGGCAGCCGATCGCTCGGGGACGAGAGCGTGGGTGATGAAGGAGAAGGCGTGGCGCCGGTCAGCCAGTCGTAAAGCGTGCGCAACGGCCCCCGCGGGCTCTTGTCCGCGACATTGTCTGCAGCCACAGGAACCGACTGATCATAGCTGCTTCCAGCTCTATTCGCTCCGCAGTGCCTCGACCGGATCCACTGCCGTGGTTTGCAGCGCCGGAATGTAACTTGCGAGCGCGGCGGCCCCCAACAAGACGGCGGATCCCGCGAGATACGTCGTCGGATCGAGAGGAGTGACTCCGAAGAGCAGGAACGACATCACGCGGCTGATGCCAAACGCTGCCGTCAGGCCACACGCGACGCCAATGCAGGCCAGGAGGACACCCTGCGTGACGAACATCCGCTTGAGCGCGCCGCGCTGTGCGCCGAGCGCGAGCCGGATGCCTATCTCCCGCGTGCGCTCCGTGACGGCGTAGGCGATGACCCCGTAGATGCCGATGATACCCAGCACGAGCGCCATCGTGCCGGCGACGGCGAGCATGACCAGGGCGAACGACGTCTGCGCCATGGACCGGGTGTACAAATCGCCGAGCGTGCGAATCTGCGCGACCGGTACGCTGGCGTTGACCGCCCAGATCGCGCGCTGGACCTCGTCGAGGAAGACTTTATTCCCGGCGCGGCTGCTACGGATGGCAAAGGTCACATTGCGCCATATCAGCACGCGTTCCCCCCAAAAGTTGGTGAGCAGCACAGGCAAGTAGACCGTTGCCGGCGCCGGTCGCTCAAGCCCGTCGTCGTGCACGTCTGTCGCGACGCCTACGATCTCGCGCCAGGGACTGGTTGGATTCTCGCGAATGTGCTTGGCGAGCGCGGCCTGTGGCGTCCGCCAATGCTCTCGGGCGAGACTTTCGGAGACCAGCACGACCGGCCTGTGCTCGTAGACATCGGCCCAGGTGAGATCCCGACCAGCCACGAGGGGCGTGCCGACGGTCGCGAGGAACGCCGGCGCCACGAGCTTGAGCCGTCGAGTCGGCGCCGGTTCGGTCCCGCCGCGCGCGTTCTCGATGAAGGTCCCCTCGTGAGGGCCATCTTCGAGCGGCGCGCGATTGGCGAACGAAACGCTGTCGACGCCCGCTATCGCGGCAAGACGCTCGCGCATCGCCGCCTGCACTCGCAGCACGTGTTCAGGATCGGCCACCAGCGTCTCGGGAATGGCGACGGTCACGAGCTGCACCTCCCCGGGCGCGCGGAAGCCGGGCTGGACCGCGCGCAACGCCAGGAACGTTCGAACCAGCAGGCCGGAGGCGACGACGAGGACGAGCGCAAGCGCCACTTGCAGAACGACCAGCGTGTTCCGGGCACGATGTCGCTCCCGGCTCGCACTCGACGTGCGTCCGCTGCCCCTGAGCGCCGGCGCGACGTGCAGCCCACCCAGTCGCGCCACGGGAACGATTCCGAACAGCATACCGGACAGGGTGGAGACAATCAGAGTGAACGCCACTACTGTCGGATCGATCGCGATCTCGTCGAGACGAGGCAACGTCGCCGGCCCGATTGCCAGAAGGAGCCGGAGTGCCGCATAGGCCAGCGCGAGACCCACCGCGCCCCCCGCGAGCGCGAGGACCAGGCTTTCGAGCAGGCACTCGCGCGCGATGCGGCGCCGGCCAGCGCCAAGCGCCGCCCGAACGGCGAGCTCCTGCCGGCGTCCTTCGGAGCGGACCAGCAGCAGGTTGGCGACGTTGGCACAAGCGATCAGGAGCACGAGGCCGATCGTCGCAAGGAGGACCCAGAGCACGTCACTGACGCCGCCGACCACGGCCTGAGCGAGCGGCACGACCGCGGGCGCCAGGCGGGCACGAACGAAGAACTTCCGGTCGAGGCCCGGAGGCGGGGGCCATCCATGCAACCACGCCGGCATGAGTCGCGTCAGGTCCGCGTTTGCCTCCGCCACCGTCGCGCCGGGACGCAACCGTCCGATGCCGTGGTAGTTGAACGCGCCAAGATGCAGCCTTCGCCGATCGGGTTGATCGGGCACGATGAGATCCGTTTCTTTGTCGAGGAATCGAAAGCGGGCGGGCATGATCCCGACGATGGTTCGCGGGCGCTGGTCTACGGTCACGCGGCGTCCGATGACCGATCGGTCGCCGCCATAGTTCCGCTGCCAATAGCGGAACATCAGCACCACCGCCTCACGCGATTCCGGTGCCATCTCGTCCTTCGAGAACCAGCGGCCAAGCATCGGGCGCACGTTGAGTGTCTCGAGTATTCCTTCGCTGACGTTCAATGTCGCCACTTGCTCTGGATTGCCCGATCCGGTGACGCTCGCGGTGCCGGTCGACCAGAGGCCCAGCGTTTGAAGCGTGCGGTTCTGATCGAGGTACGTGAAGAAGAGCGACGCCGACATCTCGGGGGCATTCGGGAGGTTGAGGCCCGGCGCCGTGTGCTCGAGGCTCACGAGATCTTCGGAGTGCGGGTACGGCAGCGGTTTGATCAGCACGGCATACGCCACGCTGAAAACCGCCGTGGTGGCGCCGATGCCGAGCGCAATCGTGAGCACGGCGATCGTCGTGAAACCGGGCGTGCGCCGCAATCCGCGGACGGTGTATTTGAGGTCGCGAAGCAGATCGTCGAATCGCACGGGACGGAACTGATCGCGTGCCCGTTCCCTCGCGGTCTCTATCCGGCCAAAGCGCATGAGCGCCTGCCGCCGTGCCTCGTCCGGCGGCAGACCGGCCCGCCGGTTCTTCTCGGTCTGCTGATCGAGGTGAAAACGGATCTCCTCGTCGAGTCCCCGTTCGATGGATCCGAGACGCCTCAGAGCCCGAATCCACCGCCAGCTGTCAGCCGCCCAGCGCATATCCCTCTCCGGCCTGGGGCGTGTCGGTGCCCCTCGCCCCGGTTAGGTTGACTCGAGCGTGGCGTCGAGCACCAGGTTCACGGCGTGTGACAGCCGCCGCCACTGCGCAATCTCGTCGTCGAACTGCCGCCGCCCCTCGCGGGTCAGCGAGTAATAACGGGCCCGACGGTTGTGCTCGGTGACCTTCCACTCGGATCGGATCACTCCCTGCCGCTCGAGCCGGTACAGGGCGGGATAGAGCGAGCCCTGCCCGAGCTGAAGCACGTGTTCGGACCATTGCTCGATGCGCTCGGTGATGCCCCAGCCGTGCATCGATTCGAGCTGCAGCGCCTTCAGCACGAGCATGTCGAGCGTCCCCTGAAGGAGCTCGGTTCGATCCTTTGGCACGTCGCTCCTTTCGATAGACGAAAGGAGACCACGCCAGGTTCCTTTCGACCGTCAAGGAAAGCGCGCGCAGCGCTGGCCGGATCGATAGCGTGATCGCGATGCCAATTCTGTCGCCGGCAATATGATTCGCCGACGAATTACGGCGGGAATCGATCCCCGGCCGATGGCATTCGCGTTGCTGACCGGCAACTGGAGGATTGCTCGGGCCGAGGCCGGTCACGGAGCCTCGAGCGGAAGACGCCGGGCCAGCGCATGTCGCAACTGCTTCGGCTGATCGCAGGGCTCGGCCTCGCCGCACTCAGTCTGCTCACCTTTGTGCAGCCGCCTGGAAGACTGGTCTTGCCCGCGGCAGTCTTTGCCACGGAATTCGGTTATGCCCTGATCCTCGTTGCGGCCATGATTCTCCTGCCAGGCTGGAGGCGCTCCTTCGCTGGTCGGACAGGCGCGCTCCTCGGTGTGCTCGGTGTCCTGCCGATGTTGATACCGGTCGCGGGCGCGATGGAAGCAGGCCGTGAGCTTCCGGAACAATTCGTCGCCCGCTTCGGTGAGAAGCAGCGAACGCCGGCGGCGTTCTCTCAGGCGCCGCGTCCGTTTCCTTTTCGGCTGGTCGAGTTGGTACGACCGACACAATCCAGGCCGGTCAGGTATCAGCGAATCGTGATCGCGAATGACGGTCACGAATGCGGGCTCGACATTTTCCACCCGAGTTATCTCCACGCCCGGATCCCGGCCGTCATCGTGATACATGGAGAATCCTGGCAGCCCGGAGGCGGCGAATTCCTGGCGCTGGATGCGTATCTCGCGGCCCGCGACTACGTTGTCGCCGCACTTGTTCCAGTTACGCCAGGGTCGCAGCTTGGCGTCGGATGCGACGTGATTTCTGCCATTCAGTATCTGAAGGCGAATTACGAGGCGATCGGTTTGGATCCCAACAGGCTGGCCGTCGTCGGGCGTTCAATCGCCGGCCACCTGGCGCTGCTGGCGGCTTACACCGCGCACGATCCCGCGATCCGCGGCGCCGTTTCGCTGTACGCTCCGACTGATCTGCGGGCGTGGTACGCGAGCGCGCCGCAGCCGCAGGTTCTCGACACGCGAGCCCTGCTCCGCCAGTACCTGGGAGGAGACATCCAGAGCGCCGGGGCCGCCTATGATGCGGCGTCGCCGATCAACTTCGTCGAACCCGCGAGCCCGGCAACCCTCATCGTCCACGGCATGCAGGATCGCGTCGTGCCCCCCGAGCAGAGCGAGCGTCTCGCGACGCGCCTGTCCGAGAAGGGCGTACGAAATCTCTTCATCCGCTTGCCCTGGGCGATGCACGGGTGTGACAAGAGTTTCGCCGGACCCTGCGGCCAGATCACGACGTACGCGATCGAGCGGTTTCTCAACAGCGTCATGGTGGAAGCCGTGGCGCTGCCCGAGCCCGCCAAGCGCCGCAAGCCGGATCGCGCCGCGCACCCGTTGAAGCTCGTCGACGTTCTATTAACGCTCCCAGCCGACCCGCTCTAAGCGGCCTGCCCCCACCCGGCGTTCCAGGCGCACGCTCGCTGGCCGAGCCGTTCGAAAGGTGTTAGACTGGGGGCTCCTTTCCAGCTTTCCTGAGACTCTGATCTTCGCGTCAGGTCGATCCTCACTAAAGCCAGACTGGTCATCCGTTCACGTCGGCGCGCACGGCGCTGACCCGCCCTGGACGGGCGAATCGGTGTGCACGTTGTTCGGATCGCAAGCGCATGCACGACGGAAGGCACAGCTGGGCGCATCCGCAAATCTCGAGAGGTGTGTTGAATGAGTCGACCGTTCGATCGCGAAAAGCCCATACGTCGTCCAGACTCATGCCCCTTCTGCCAATCGAAAGCGGTCGGCACGATTGCCAAGGAAATTACGGCGGCGACCTACTGGCGCTGCCAGGCCTGTGGCGAAGTCTGGAATGTCGCAAGACTCGAGTCGGCCAGGTCGCTTCGCTAGCCGCCAGTCGCTGTGAAGACCGAATCGCCGGGATCGAGCGACCGGCACGCTCGGACGATTGATTGGGGGAGCAATGGTGAACCGTCCAGCCAACATGAAGGCGTACGAATTCGTCGTCCTGTCGTCGCTTCGTGCGCAGCAGCTGCTTGCCGGCTGCATTCCGCGCCTCGAAGGCGATCACCGCGCCCCGACGATGGCACAGATGGAAGTGGCCGGCGGCTACATCACACATGCCGAGGCCGACGACGTGTCGTCACCGCGCCGTGACTAGAAAATGTGTAGCCCGCGCCACTCGATTCATCTTTGCGGCGTGGAAGGCGGCGTCGTGAAGATCGGCGGGAATGGGCGAACCGGGGGGTGCCACTGCAGCAACACAAGTGCGAGCAGCGCGATCTCGATCCAAAGCGTGATGTCGAGCAAGAGATCTGTGCGAGACGTCCGTTGCATATCGCGCCGGTCGGTCACGACGGTATTCCCACGTCACGGGTGATCAACAACGCTCCAACCACCAGCAGCGCGAGGGCGGTCAGCGTCAGTCTAGGCCACCCCTGTGTCGTCCACACGGCCAGTACAACCGCGACCAGAAGAATCGCAACCCCGAGCAACAGGAGCAACGCAGCGACGATCGAGCGAGCCCGCGGTTCTGCTGACACGCCTTGCCTCCCGGGAGAACCAGCGGGGGGGCGGCCTTCACTGAATATAACGCTATCCGCCTGCGATCGCTCGCCTGATCTGATCTCAGGGGTGCTGCACGGCCCACCGCGCGTGGCAGACGGCGCAGATGTAATGCTGCTCCGACGTGGGCGGTGAATCGCGCGTGCGCCCCGATTGTCGGCAGCTGACGCAGCGAGGCGTAAACGGAGAGCCGTATGGAGACTGGACAGTCGCGCGGATGGCTTTGGAGCTGCTGATCATCCTTCGTGTCCGCGCCATCGCGGCATCCATCCGGACCTGGAGATCGTCGTCGTAAATAGCACGCGGCCGGGGAATTGGTGCGAGGGCTGTCATGGGAATCTTTCTGGACGTCTGTCGGCGGCCGTGGGCCTGAGCTCCTCACCGTCGCGCGTCGCCCACGCAACGTCGCAATCGTCACAGGCCCAGTATTGTACTTCTTCCGCAGTCCACTCGCGCACCAACAGGCGGACGCGATCCGGGCTGTGACAGAGCAGGCAGGGCGGGGCGACGGGGATAACGGCCAATTCGGTGGCGTCGCGCCTCAGCATGGCATCAACGGCGGGATCGTCGCCACGGTAGCGCCGTCCAGCCGCGTCGGTCTGTCCGCTTGCTGACAGTCTGCGGACCTCTGAAACCGGGTCTCGGAAAATCGGACCCGGGTGTTCGTCATCTCGTCGCAGTGGATGCGACGTTCCTTCTAGCTGGAGGCTCGCGCGTGCTCGAACATGGACTCAATGACGGCGTCGGGCGTGCCCAGCTTGTGCAACGCGGTCTTGGCGTCGCATTCAGACATAGGCCTTGAACAGTCTGCGTTTTTGCCGGCGTCGGCTTCCAAGTGAATGATGAACCGCTCACCTCTGCTTCCGTCGGCAACCTTCTGTAACCAGAAACGATTCTGCATGAGCGTCTGGCCCCGCGCGATCGGTGTGGCAAGTCAGAGGCAGCGAGTCGCCCGACCTGACCTATTGTAGGAGCCAGCACTTTGCGGCACCAATGAGCTTAGGCACAGCCTGGAGGGGGGTAACATGTCGCCGCGGATGTTCCGAGACTGACGTGGAGTTCCAGCACAAAGTCGTCGCGGTCACCGGCGCGGCCGGCGGCATCGGTCAGGAGTTGTGCGCCTACTTCTCGGCCGAGGGGGCCGCCATTGCAGCTCTGGATCGCAGCGATGCCGTGAACGCCGTCGCGAACCGTCTGCGGCACGGCGGCGCGCGGATCGAACCGGCGGTCGTGGACATCGGCGAGGCGGAAGGCGTTGCCTGCGCGTTTGCCGCGTTGGCCCGCGCGCTGGGACCAGTGGACATCCTGATCAATAACGCCGGCTCTACGCGAAACCCCACGCTCGAACGCACCACGCCCGAGGGCTTCAGAGAAGATGTTAACGTGAATCTCAACGGTGCCTATAACTGCTCGCACGCGGTCGTGCCGGCAATGAAGGCACGCCGGGCAGGCGTGATCGTCAACATCGGGTCGGTCAACGGACTGGCGGCACTGGGCGATGCGGCCTACAGTGCCGGGAAGGCCGGCCTCATCAGTCTCACGCGGGCGATGGCCCAGGAGCTGGGCCGCTACAACATCCGGGCGAACATTGTCTGCCCCGGGACCGTCCGCACGCCGATCTGGGCCGAGCGCGCCTCGCGCAGTCCCGAGCTGCTGACGCAGCTCACTCGCTGGTATCCACTCGGCCGCATCGTCGAGCCGGTCGACGTCATACGGGCGGTGGCGTTTCTCGCGTCCGACGCCGCGTCGGCGATCACTGGCGTCGTGCTGCCCGTTGATTGCGGGCTCACGGCGGGCAATATCGTCATGGCGCGAGAGCTGACGCAGGAAGATTTCTGATGGGCTCAGTTTAGCGTCAGCACAACGCTGAGAGCGAGCAGGGCGCACACGACAAGCAGTAACACTCTCTCGAGGCTCACGTTGCGTGGTGGCGAGTCCCGCATTGAGTTTGTAAGCATGGACGAACGCGCGCCGAACGACAGCTACCGATCGATAGAGGGACGACGGTCACACGCCCGCCAGGATCCTGGTCCTAGGGCGCCGACGCCTGAAACAACCCGAAAGGGCGACAGGGCTGACCCGTTCTTGCCCGACGCATCGCGTTATCGGTACTTGTGGTCAATTGGCGTCATTGCCATTGCGGGGCTGTCCGTGTTGGCGTTTCTGGCGTGGCGCAGCGTCACGATCGAACGCGCCGACCCGAGCGATGCGCTGCGGCGCTTTGCCCAGGTCGAGAGCCGCCTCGGGTCGAGCGAGCCGATGCTACGTATCGATGCGGGCGGCACCATCATGCGCCGCCCGCCGCCGGTGAGAGAGCCGGCGCACCTGTCGAGACTCCAGGCGCTCGCATATCGAGTGCCGGAGCAGCGCCTCGTTCATGCTGTCGTACCGTTCTGGCTTCTGAAAGTGAAAGGGCCGGCCGTTCAGTACGCATTGCACGATACCGGACTCGATCTGAAACGTCTTGGCCTCACGCCGGCCGATCTGGAACAGTACGGCGCGGGCATCGTGCTCGATGAGATTCGTCCCAATGGCGACAGACTGCTCGTATGGACGGAATAGAGTTGGCCTCTTCCCGGTCAATAGCCGCTGGTGCGAGAGCGCGGCTTCGCTGCGGCCTCGGCCCCTAGTGGTTCGCTGAACGGTTCCACGGTGATGCGCTCGTAACGCACCTCGAGAATCTGCAGTTGCTCAGTCCTTCCAGGCGCGTGAAGGACGACGCAGTCACCTGGCCCCGACTTCATCATCGCGCGCGCCAGTGGCGACATCCAGCTGATCTGGTTGCGATTCAGATCGACTTCGTCGACGCCGACGATGCTCACCACGCGCTCCGCTCCAGCGGCGTTGCCGTAGCGAACAGTCGCCCCGAAGAAGACCTGTGTCGCCGCCCGCCCACTCCTCGGGGCTTGAGGGTCCACCACTTCCGCCGCATCGATTCGTTTCGTAAGAAAGCGAATCCGCCGATCAATCTGGCGCAGCCGC
>JBKOZS010000028.1:0-15464 GCA_046726015.1 Acidobacteriota bacterium | reverse complement strand
CCTGAGAACCGCTCTGAGGAGCAGGCTTGCCGAACCGTCGCGCCGATAGATCCTGCTAAATGTGGCGCTGGCGCGCCCGGCAGGACTCGAACCTGCGACCCTCGGCTTAGAAGGCCGATGCTCTATCCAACTGAGCTACGGGCGCGTGGGTCCATTGTACCTGTGGCACGTCACGGACATACAGGGACACGCTGGACCCGTCGCCCAGGGTCAGCGCGCCGGCGCGCTTGAAGGTGCCGTGGGCCGTGTCGAACAGCGCAGGGAAGCCCCGCATCATCGACTCCATGCTGACTGACGTTCCGCCGGTTCGAAGCAGTACCGCATCGATCGATAACGCGGCAAGCGCCCGCGAGACCGTCGCGTAGTTGTCCTCCTCGACGAACGGGACCCACACGAATCTGAGATCAACTCCGCGCCTGATCGATTCCAATTGAAGGCCGTTCGGCTGAAAGAACGGATGTGGCGCTTGAAGCGTCGCCACGACGGCGCCCGGACGGAGCCGCCGGGTCTCGAGCAGATCGACCGCGTCGCGGATGCGGAAGTCCTGTGAAACGGGATGGATACCGTAGTAATTCGTCAGGCTGACGAAATATGGTTCGTGATCCCAGAACGGCAGACTCCTGATGTACGGCGTTCGCACGCTCGAAAGCGGGTGGGCCGGCAGCGTCAACGCGAACAGGTGATGCACCGCGAATGCGACGGTTGCGATAGCAACTGAAATCCGTATCGCACGCATTGAAATCGTTTGAATGCTGCGAACGATCGCGAGCGCCACAAGCGCCGTGAGCGGCTGAAAATATCGCGCGGCTTCGTGCTGGGCGGCGACGAGAAGCAACAGGAAATCAATGACGAAAACCGCCGCGAGAGCCAGCGTCGTCCGCGACGGCTGATCCATCCGTCGGGCAACAATCCATCCTGCGAAAATCCCGGTGACGATCGTGGCGAGCATGGGCACGCCGGGACCCTGCGCTACGATCCACGTGACGTAGTAACCCGCGTTCGATAAAGAAAGCGCCGACGCGCTTCCGACGCGCGAGACGGCGTCCTCACCGTACGTCGCGCGATAAATGTAGGACGCGAGAGCAATCGCATTTGGGACATACCAGGTCGCGGCGATTGAAGACGCACCGATCAGTGCCCACACGCACCGCCGCAGACGAGCCCGTCGATCGGGCGCCGGGCGAATGCCCCAGAGCGTCACGACGAGCGGTCCCGCGAGATAGACGGGAGCCCCGCCGCGCGTCAGGCACGTCACGCCGGCAAGAACACCAAATACGGCGGACGGCAGCGGACGCAAGAACCCATCGGTCGCCAGCAGCGCCCAGCAGGCGCATGTGAAGACTGCCGCGAGTGGATGTTCGAAGAAATACGTGCGTGAATAAATCAGGAACACGGGGAACGTGCTGACCAGCGCGGTGGTCCACAACGCCGTGCTGAGTCCGTAGAGTCGGCGAACGATCGCATACGTTGCGATCAGCCACACGACGGTGAACAGCGGAAGCGCCGCTTCGGCGACAATCCGCGACTCGCCGCCCGCCAGCATCAGCAGCGCCGATGTCAACGGCACGAACGGCGTATGCACCGGGCTGGCGTGCATCCATCCCTGCACGAAGGCCGCGAGATCGTGGCGGCCGACCGCCCCAAACAGAATCCACGCGGTCGTCAGATCGTGCGCCTGGTCCGTTGCCGGCGCTTGCGTCCACACCCCCTCGGATTGATTGCACCAGTACCAAAGGACGCCGTGGAGTGCGGCGAGAAGCAACACCACCGTGATCGCCGGAAGTGTGCGCGGGATCGCCGCTGAGGAGCGTTGGATCCTACTGACGATACGCGTCATCCTTTCGCGCCAGGCCGCTCGGAGAATCGCCCGAGGGCGAAGAATGGATCGGGTGATGCGTTCTCTCGGACCTGACGGGCGAGGATCTCGCCGAGCGCCGGTCCCATTTTGTAGCCGTGACCGCTGCCGCCGCCGGCAATCCAGAGGTCGGGCATGGCCGGGTGACGATCGATGATGAAATGACCGTCCGGACTATTCTCGTACTGACAGACCTCCGCGCCAAGGACGGGCGCGTCCTTCAACGCCGGGAAGCGGCGGCTCACGAACGCGCGCATCGCTCGCTCGAGCTCGGGCGTCGGGTTCCGATCGCCGTTCGTCGGATCGAACTCCGGCCCGCGTCCATCATCCGCCGCCTTGAACCCGCGGTGCAGGTTGCCCGGGATGCCGTAGATGAATTTGTCGCTGGCGTCGACCCAGACAGGGAGGCGCGCGTCGGCAAACCGTTCGTCACCGGCGGGCGTGCCGAAGTAGAAGACCTCCTGCCTGGTGGGCTTGACGCGCGTGCCAATGACGTCCGGAAAGAGTGACCCGAGCCACGGCCCGCACGCGAAGACGTAACGGTCCGCACGAAGGCTCGTGCCGTCGCTGAGGCGAACATCCGGCCGCTTGCCGTCTGGCCTGACCACCGTGACCGCGGCCTGCCGGTATGTTCCGCCGATCCGCACGAACTCGCGTGCCACGGCATCGCACGCATGCCTCGCGAGGAGATATCCGCCTTCGTGTTCGAAATAGATCTTGATGACGCCCTCGAAGCTGATTTGCGGCCACCGCTTTGCCGCAGCGGCGGCATCCATCTCGTCGCACTGGAGCTTCAAGTCGCGCAGGAACGGAAGTGACTGGCGCGCGTAGCTGTCGTCGTTGCCGCTGATCATCCAGAGTACGCCGGTCTCGCGGTAGAACTGCTCGCCTACCGTACGGTCCCACTCGCGCCACAACGTGAGCGCGCGCGCTGCCATCTCGACGTACTTCCGCGTCGGTCCGTAGATCGTCCGGATGACGCGCGTTTCTCCTCCGGAGCTCGCGCGCGCGTTGCCAGGACCCCACGCATCGACGAGCGTGACCTCCGCGCCCGCACGCCGCAAGTGAAGGGCCGTCCACCCGCCGAACGCGCCTGCGCCGATCACGGCAACACGAGGCGGCGGCGAGGCGGGCCGCTGTGCCGCCGCCGCCGCGCATGCAGGGAGGATGACGGCGGATTTCAGAAAGGTCCGGCGAGAAAGCATGAATGCGTCGAGAGCGCCTACGCCGACGTGTGCTTGATCAGCAACGCTTCGTTGCCGCGCTCGTTGTAGACCATCTCGTCGACAATCTGCCGCACGATCAGGAGCCCCAGCCCACCCGGCCGCAGCCCGAGCTCGGCACGCTTGAGCGCCGCCTCGATGATCGTCTCGGGTTCACCCGCCACGGCCACCACGTCGGCGCTCTGCTCGCTGAACCCCGCGCCCGGATCGCGAAAGTGGAAGACGATGGCGCGGTCGGTTTTGGCCGCCGTGACCTCGACGACTTTCTCGCTATCGAAGCCAGCTCCATGCTCCATCGCGTTGAGGAGCATTTCGCGGAATGCCGTCATCAGCAGGTCCCGATCGCTGTCCGGCAACGTGTTCTCGAACTCGGACAGAAAACGGGTAATCCTGTCCGCGGTGAGCAGCCGGCACGACACGCGCAACGTGAGCCAGTTCGGCAGGCCCGACACGACGTCGATGTCGCCGCACGTGTCGACCTCGGTGAGTGCGGACCGAACCATGTCGACAATGTCCGAGCGCTCGGATCCCGCCGTGAAACAGGCAAACACGCGCGCGCGCAGCGCGCTGATGACATCGTCGGGCTCAGCCTCCGGCGCGCGCACGATGATCCTGACGCCAGGCCGCGTGGAACGGAGTTCCCTCGCGAGCGCGAGATCCTCGCTGACCGTCGTCAATGGATCGGTCAGCACGACATCGATGGGTTTCTTCCGGACCTGTTGCAACGCCTCCACGTTGCCGGTGCACGATTCTACGTCGTGACCCCGCGGCGCAAGCTCGCGCTGCAGCAACGCAATCAGGTCAGGCTCACCCCGGATGACGAGGACCTTTCCCATTTCATTTCTTCGTGCTCTTGGCTTCCATCATGGGCGCCCACTTCCCGTCAGGACCCTGGATCTCCATCTTGAACGAGTAGGCCGTGGGGGAGAGTTCCTTGATGGTGACGCGCGATTTCATCTTCTGCCCGCCCATCAGGCTCTCATCGGTGTAGGTCCACGTGTCCCCCTGTACCGTCCCGTGAGGGACGGACGTCATGGACATCATCGTGTTGTCCGTGCCGTAGTAGGTATAGACCTTTTCCTCAGTGCTGTAGCCCATGATGCCGAGGCTTTTGCTCGGCCCCATCGGGGTCTTGCCATCGCCGTGGCAGATGACGGCGAACCCACCCGAAAACCACTCGCAGTTGTCGGTCGAGGTGATCTTGCCACCGGGGCCCATCGGGCTCGGCTTCATTTCACCCTCAGTGGTCCACTTTCCCACGAAGTAGCCGAGGCGCTTGTGTTCGGGACCAGGCGTTTGCGGCGGGGGCGTCTGGGCGGCCACCAGGACGTGAAATCCGACGACCGACACCATGACCAAGAGTGTGACGACCTGGGGCATTCCTGACATCTTCTTCATCGGCTTCCTCCAGCTGTCGGTGCGCGCATCCTAGCAAGCTGAAGGCGCCGATACAACGAATCCTTTGCCCCGGTCGGGTGAGCGGTTTATTCGTACCTCAGCGCGAGGATCGGATCGATCCGGCTGGCGCGGTGCGCCGGGATCAGGCCGGCCGCGGCGGAGACGAGTGTGAGCAGCAGCAACGTCCAGCCCGCCATCCACGGATCGTTGCCGTGAATGCCATAGAGCTGCGCCGACACATAACGTCCGAGCGCCATCGCGGCTGGAACGCCGATCGCCAGGCCGATCGCGAGCAGCAACAGCACCTCGCGCATCACGAGCCAGATGACGAACCCGGGCTGCGCGCCCAGTGCCAGCCGAATCCCCAGCTCCTTTCTGCGCCGCGCGACGACGAAGGCCATGACGCCGTAAAGGCCGATCGACGCAAGCACGGTCGCGAGCAGGCCGAAGCCGGCGGACAACAGCGCGATCAGTCGATCGGTCAGCAGCGTCTCGTCGAGCTGCTTCTCCAGCGTCTTCATCTCGTAAACCGGCATCGATGCGTCCAGCTGTTTCACTTCGTTGCGGATGATGCCGTAAGCAGCCGATGACGCCGTGTGCATGCGCACATAGAACGCCGTGCTGTTGTTGCCCCAGTTCGCCACGAACACCTGCCGATGAATGCCTTCGCGCGGTCCTTCGTAAAGCGAGTTGGCGACGACGCCGATGATCTCGATGTTCAACTTCGATTTCGGCCCGCTGCCAAAGCCGATGTGCTTGCCCACTGCACTCCGACCGGGGAAGAAGTGTTCGGCGAACTGCCGATTGACGATCGCCACGTTCGGATCTTTCTTCGCGTCCATCTCGGTGAAGTCGCGCCCTTCGAGGAACGGAATCTTCATCGTCTCGAAGTACCCGGGGGAGAACGCGTTCATGAACGCCTGCATGTCTTCGCCGTCCGCCGCGCGGTGCCCCTCGACGGACATCGAGCTGTCCCACTCGTTGCCAGCCAGGATCGGTACGCTGGCCAGCGCGGCGGATTTCACGCCGGGCGCCGACCTGAGTCGGTCGAGCAGGTCGCGGTAGAACTGCACCGTGCGCGGCGCGTCGTATCCGTTGAGGACCGGTGACAACTGGAACGTGACCAGGTTGTCGAGCACGACGCCCGTTGCCGTCGTCTTGAGATTCTGCAGGCTCCGCACGAACAGGCCCGCGCCAAAGAGCAGCAGGAAACTGAGGGCCACCTGCGCCGTCACGAGACCCTTGCGCAGGAACAGCGATCCGCCGGCGCCGGCAATCGAGCCGACGGTGTCTTTGAGCGTCGTCCACGGATCGGGCCGGCTCGCGCGAAGCGCCGGCAACAATCCGAAGATGATCCCTGTCGCGAAGGTCAGCCCCAGCGTGAACGCCAGGATACGCGAGTCAGGACGCGCGGTGATCAGCAGTGGCTGACTGTCGGCCGGGACGAGCGCGAGCAGGCCGCGTGTAAGAAACACGGCAAGGGCGAGACCGATGGCGCCTCCAATACACGAGAGCACCAGGCTCTCAACGAGCAGCTGCCGCACCAGCCGGCCGCGCGATGCCCCGAGCGAGAGCCGCACGGCCAGTTCTTTCTGGCGCATGAACCCTCGCGCGATGAGAAGATTCGCGACGTTGGCGCACGCAATCAGCAGCACGAGCCCGACCATGCACATCAACACGATGAGCGCGGTGGAGAAGTCGTTGCGGATATTCGAGTAGCCCATCGCCGCGCTCTCGACGAGCAGTTGTCCCTTCATGAACTGGTCTCGCGAGTACTGCGACCAGTCCTTCGCAGCGGGCAGCGTCATTTCGTAGGTGCGAATCTGTGTGAACAGGCCCTGGAGCGGGGCTTTCGCGGACTCCACCGTGTAACCCGGCTTCAGACGGCCGAACACCTGCACCCATCGCGCGCGGCGGTCGTCCATGTGCAGCCATTCCCAACTCGCCATCATGATGGGCTTCATCAGGATGGGGACGCGAATCTGCGGCGATTCCGCGGGGTCGAGACCGGCGAATCCCTGCGCCGACACGCCGACGATCTCCATCGCGTAATCATTGACGAGGATCTTCTTGCCGACGACGCCCGGGTCACGTGCGAACCGCGTGGTCCAGTAGTCGTAGCTGATGACCACGACCGGGTGACCTTGATACGTCTGATCGTCGTCCTGCGAGTTGAAGACCCGCCCGATTGCCGGTTGCACGCCGAGCAGGGAGAAGTAATTCCCCGACACCATCTCCGCGCCGACCCGCTCGGTCCGGTTGTCGATGCTGATCGAGGCGGCGACGAGGCGCCGGCAGAGGACCTCGGCGAGCGGTTCCGCGCGCTTCTGGTAGTCCTGGTAGATCGGATAGGAGTGCATCCGCGATCCCATGTTGCTGCCGTTGTTTGCTCCCCGTTGGTACAGCATGACCAGCTCGTCCGGCGCTTTTACCGGCAGTTTGCGGAGGAGAACCTGGTCGAGCAGCGTGAATATGGCTGTGTTCGCACCAATGCCCAGCGCGAGCGACAGGATGGCAACGATGGAAAAGAGCGGGCTGCGGCGAAGGCTGCGGACCGCAAGGCGCAGATCTCCCAGGACCGTATTCATCGTGCTAGGTTTGACGGTCCAGACGCGCGCGCGGTTGCCAGGGATGCAGAAATGAAGGCTGTACACCCCACGCTATTCGTACCTGAGGGCAATCATCGGATCGACCCTTGAGGCGCGTCGCGCCGGCAGATACCCGGCGATGGCGGACACGAGGACCATGACCCCGACTGCGACGAACATCGTCCGCATGTCGGTCGGGGCGAGGCCAAACAGCAGGGCAGTGACGAAACGGGTGGCCGCCACGGCAAGGGCCAGGCCGGCCACGACGCCGATGACGACCAGAATCATCGATTCACCCATGACCAGGCGCAGCACGTCTTCGCGTTGAGCGCCAAGCGCCATGCGGATCCCGATTTCGTTCGTGCGCCGCGAGACGCTGTAAGACATCAATCCGAACAGCCCGACCGACGCCAGGAGCAACGCAAGCGCGCCGAAGAGGGTGTAGGCCTGCGCGAAGACTTTCTCCTGCGCGAACCGTTTTTCCACCTGCTCGATCTGCGTGGAGACATCCATCATCGGCAGGGCGGCATCGACCTGTCGTACGGCTTCGCGTATTCCACCCACAACGCTCTGCGTCGCGCCGGCAGTGCGCACTTCGAAGACACCGAATCCTCGCGGGTTCTGCCACAGCGGCACGTACATCGTCGGCGGCGCCTCGTCACGCACGCTGTCGTACTTCGCGTCGCGCAGCACGCCGACGATCTCCAGCTCGCTGCTGGTTTCGGGGCTGGAGCCGAAGTGCTGACCGATTGGGTTCTCATTTGGAAAGTACTTTCGGACCGCCGCTTCGTTGATGACCACGACCTTTGGCGCCGCCTGGTTGTCTCGATCCGTGAACCCGCGGCCCATCACGACCGGGATCCCCATCACGTCGAAGAAATTCGCCGAGATGACAAGGCGATTGATGCTGTTGCCCTCACCGAAATTTGTGCCCAGGGCGGCACCCTGCGGGCGGCCCGCCGCGTACGCCCGACCCTGAACGAAAATGCCCGTCGAGTTGACGCTGCCCGACAAGAGCGCCGGCTGAGACATCGCGACCGCGCGCACGCCGGGAACCGCGCTGATCCGATCGACGAGATCGCGATAGAGCGTGAACATGCGCGTCTCGTCGTATCGGTTCAACTGCGGGTTTACGCGAAACAGCACAAGGTTCTGCGGATTGAACCCGACGTCGACGTGACGGAGATTGCTCAACGTGCGAAGGAACAATCCGGCGCCGACCAGCAGCACGAGCGAGATGGCAACCTGGATGATCAGCAGGGACTTGCCCAGGATGCTGCGCGAGGCGACAACGCTTCGGCTCGTGTCCTTCAGCGCCGCGCTCACGTTCGTGCCGGTCGCGCGAAGCGCGGGAGCAATGCCGAAAACGATGCCCGTCAGACCGGTCACGAGCAGCACGAACGTGAGAATCCGCCAGTCGAACGCGGTCATCTGTGGCACCGAGCCGGGCAGCAGCTGTTTGCCCCAGTAGCCCACGAGCACGCCGAGCGCGCCGCCGATTGACGCCAGGAGCAGGCTCTCCGTCAGCAGTTGCCGGATGAGCCGTGGACGCGTCGCACCCAGCGAGAGCCGGACCGAAATCTCCTTCTGGCGCGACGTCGCGCGCGACAGCAGCAGGTTGGCCACGTTCGCGCACACGATCAGCAGCACGAGCGCAACGACGATGCTCAGGATCGTCATCGATCGCAGGTCGTTGGTATTCACATCGTAGACGCCGCGGTTGCCGGGCTCAACCCGGAGACGGGGGACCTGGCTGCGTGTCCTGTTGAAAGATGTCGATCGGTCCTTGTCGGAGAGGGAGTTCAAATACGAATCCAGTCCGGCGCGTGCCGTCTGTTGAAACACGGCTTCGAGATTGCCCTGCACCTGCGCGGCGGTCACTCCTGGTTTCACCCGCCCCATCACCTGCAGCCACCAGTAGGTGGGTTGGCTCACGCGCGGAGGATTCGGACGACCTGGAGGAGCCGGGTTGGTGTTCAACTGTTGATCGAGCGCAAGAGGCACGGCAATGTCCGGCGGTTCGGCAACCGGCTGCTGTACTCCTGTGAACTCCGGTGAAATGACGCCCACGATCGTGACGGGAACGTTATTGATCCTGACGGACTTCCCCACGACCGCGGGATCGGTCCCGAAACGCGAGTGCCAGTACCTCGAACTGATTACCGCCGCCGGCGGCGCCGTCGGTCGATCGTCGTCGGGCAGGAGTGTGCGCCCGGCTCGCGCCGTCACACCGAGCAGTTGATAGTAGTTGCCGGTCGCAATGAATGCGGTCGCGATTTCGGCGGCGCCATCGACAACGACGCTGACACGCCCGAACGGTGCGCACGCGAAGAGATCCGTCATCGTCCGGTTGTCGGCGACGAACTGCTGAAACATCGGGTACGAAAACGACGCCCGCACGTCCTGTCCGTCCGGGGTCTTTTTCAGGAACCCGTAGCCGCTGGAGCTCGTGACCATGTCGTTCCGGCCCACGTAGCGAAAGCGCACGAGCGAGTCAGGATCCTTCACGGGAATCTTTGTCAGCAGCAGCCCGTTGATGGCGCTGAACAGGGCCATGTTCGCGCCAATCCCGAGCGCGAGCGAGATCACGACCACCGCCGTCCAGCCCTTTGCGCGCATCAGCATGCGCACCGCGTGACGCAGGTCCTTCAACATCGATATCCTCCGCGCACGTGCCGGTAAACGATCGACATTCTATGCGAATGGCGAACACGACGCCCGCCACAACCGTCTAAGCACAAAGGTCTTATGAAACTTCTGCCAGCCAGGCTTGCTCGCGTCCTGCGGCGCCTCGTCCACGCGCCGCTTTTCACCTCGGTTGCCGTGCTCACGCTCGCGCTGGGCATTGGCGCCAACACCGCGATCTTCAGCGTCATCCAGGGTGTGCTGCTCAAGCCGCTGCCGTTCGATCATCCCGACGAGCTCGTGGGCGTCTGGCACACGGCGCCCGGGCTGGGTCTTCCGCTTATAAACCAGGCGCCGTCGCTCTACCTGACGTATCGCGAGGAAGGGCGCACGTTCGAAGATTCCGGCATGTGGAATGCCGGCGCCGTCTCGGTGACGGGCGTCGGCGAACCGGAGCGCGTCGACGTGCTCGAAGTGACCGACGGGACGCTGAACGTGCTTCGCGTGCAGCCGCTCCTCGGCCGCCGCTTCACGGCGGAGGATGATTCGCCGCGCGCGCCGGAGCGCGTGATGCTCGCGTATTCCTACTGGGCAGCGAAGTTCGCGAAAGATCCTTCGGTGATTGGTCGCCTTATGACGATTGACGGCACGCCGAACGAGATCATCGGCGTGCTGCCGGCGAACTTCCGGTTCCTCGATACGCGTCCTCAGCTCGTCCTGCCGATGCGGATCAACCGTGCGGAAGTCTTCGTCGGGAACTTCAGCTTCACCGGCATCGCGCGGCTGAAGCCGGGGGTGACGATTGAACAGGCCAATGCCGACGTCGCACGAATGATCCCGCTCGTGATGGAGCGCTTCCCGATGCCGCCGGGCTTTACGAAGCAGATGCTCCAGGAAGTCAGGCTCGGGCCGAACCTTCGTCCGCTGGCCAAGGACGTGATAGGTGACGTCGGGCGCGTGCTCTGGGTGCTGCTCGGCACGGTCGGCATCGTGCTGTTGATCGCGTGCGCGAACGTGGCGAACCTGTTCCTGGTCCGCGCGGAAGGCCGTCAGCAGGAGCTGGCGATTCATGCGGCGCTCGGCGCCGGATCGCGGCGTATCGCGTGGGAACTGTTGTCGGAAAGCCTCGTGCTGGGACTCATCGGCGGCGCAGCCGGCCTGCTGCTCGCCTACGTGGGGGTGCGTGGCCTGGTGGCGATGGCTCCCGCGGGCCTGCCGCGCGTGGACGAGATCGGCTTCGACCCGCTGGTGCTGCTGTTCACGCTCGTGCTGTCGCTTGCCGCCGGCGCGCTGTTCGCGATCATTCCGGTCGTGAAGTTCGCGACGCCGCGTCTCGCCGGCGCGCTGAATCAGGGTGGCCGGCTCGGCACGGCGAGCCGTCAGCGTCACCGCGCGCGGAACACGCTCGTCGTGGCCGAAATCGCCCTGGCCGTCGTGCTCCTGGTTGCGTCGGGGCTGATGATTCGCACGTTCCAGGCGATGCGGCGCGTCGAGCCCGGCTTCAAGAATCCCGAGCAAGTGCTGACGCTGCGCGTGAACATTCCCGGCTCGCTCATCAAGGATCCCGGGCAGACACTGCGCACGCACGAACAGATCGCACAGAAGCTGGAGCAGATTCCCGGCGTCACCTCCGTCGGGCTCACCTCGTCAATCGCGATGGATGGCATTGGCGAGCACGATCCGGCCTTCATCGAGGACTTCCCGGGCCCCGGCGGACGGATTCCGCCGATCCGCAAATACAAAATGATCGACGGAAGCTACCTGACGACGATGGGGAACCACCTCGTCGCGGGGCGCAATCTCACGTGGAGCGACAGCTACAACCAGCAGCCGGTCGTGATGGTGAGCGAGAACTTCGCGCGTGAGTTCTGGAAAGAGCCTGCCGCCGCGCTCGGCCGGCGCATCCGGAACAGTCCCGAGAACCCCTGGCGCACGATCGTTGGCGTCGTCGCGGACGAACGCGACGAGGGGCTCGCGAAACCTGCTCCGGTGATCATCTACTGGCCGCTGATGATGAAGTCGTTCTGGGACGACCCGCTGCGCGTGCAGCGGAGCATCAGCTACGTGATCAGGACCGAGCGGGCGAAATCGCCAACGCTCCTCAAAGAGGTGCAGCAGGCGGTATGGTCGGTCAACGGGAGCCTGCCCGTCGCCAACGTGCGCATGCTCAGCGACATCATGTCGTCGTCGATGGCCCAGACCTCCTTCGCGCTGGTCATGCTCGCGATTGCCGGGGCCGTTGCGCTGATGCTGGGCGTCGTCGGCATCTATGGCGTGATCGCGTACGTCGCGTCGCAGCGCACGAAGGAAATTGGCATCCGGATCGCGCTCGGCGCCGTGACACGCGACGTCACCGGCTTGTTCTTGCGGCAGGGGCTGCTGCTGGCCGGCGCGGGCATTCTGATTGGCATGGTTGCCGCCGGCGCAGCCACGCGCGTCATGACGGCGCTCCTCTATGGCGTCGGCGTGCTGGATCCGGTCACCTATGTGGCCGTCGCGATCGGTCTCGGGATGACCGCGTTACTGGCGTCGTACGTTCCCGCCGCGCGCGCCGCGCGCGTCGATCCCGCGGAAGCACTCAGGCGGGAGGTGTAGGGCACCACGTCACGACGTTTTCTTCAGAAACGCGATGCTCTCCGGGATGTGGGTCCAGGGGTCGGGGCTCTCGTCTTCGATGTAGTACAGCTTGACGCCGGCCTGCTTCGCGGCGCGTAAGACCGCCGGCATGTCGATCTGTCCACTCCCTACGGGCACGTCCACCTCTGGCGGTGCAGTGGCCGTCCCGACTTTCACCTCCACACCCTTCTTCAGGTCCTTGAGATGCAGGCTCACCACGCGTGCCTTGTAACGCTCGATCAATGTGGCCGGGTCGGCGCCGCCATGGAACGTATGGAAGACATCGACCTGGAATGCCACGCGTTCCGGATCGGTCAGGCCGGCCATCGTGTCGAACAAGGTGCCTTCGGTTGACGGCACGAAGTCGTACCCGTGACAGTGGTAACCGAACCGCAGGCCGTCCTGCGCTGCTGCCTTTCCAAACGTGTTGAACGCCTCCGCAGCCTTGAGCGCATCATCGCGCGTGAACTCTTTCGCGTGAGGAATCCAGGGGCACACCACCCACGTCGCGCCAACGGCTTTGACTTCCGCAAACGCTCCCTTCGGATCGTCGCGCAGCCGCTCGAAGCCCATGTGCGCCGACTGGCAGCGCAGTCCCGCCGCGTCGAGGGCCGCGCGCATCTCGCTCGCCGTGTGTTTCCATAACCCCGCGCCTTCGACTTCACGGAACCCCAGCGCACGCACCTTGGTCAGCACCCCTTGAAGATCCTTTGGCAGGTACTCGCGCAGACTCCAGAGCTGGAGGCCCACCGGTCCGTTCAGCGTGGTCTTGATCTCCTCCTGCGCCCGGAGTGGGGCGACGGCGGATGCTCCAATGCCGGCAGCGATGGTGGTCAGGAACTCTCGGCGACTGTGCATTACGAGCACCTCGAAAACGGTTGCTACGACGAAACGTCAATCCCGACGAACTCCGCCAGGTAGGTATTGCCCTTGTACTCGATTTCCTTGTGAATCCCAATCTCCGACGTGTAATACGCGTACGCGACGCGCGACTTCAGCTGCGCGAAGAACAGTTCTTCCGGCTTCTTCGGTTCGCGTTCGTTCTGCGCCATGCGCGTCAGCAGCGCGATGCGCTCCTCGGGCGACGATTGCAGGAACGGCTTTCCGGAGCTGTCCCGGGAGAGTTGCTCGATCAGCTTCAGCCCCTCACGCCAGGTCGTCTTGTCCTTCTCTTCGAACGCCTCCGCCAGCCGTGCATCGATGTAGGCGGCAACCCTGGCGGCCTTCGCACCCGGCGAATGTTCGTCGGTTGGAATGATCATCTCGCTCAGTTCGTCGACGAGCGCAAACTCCTCGGTGGTGAAGAACGCCGGCGTCCCGGAGGCGGCTTGTGCCGCCAGCGTTTCCCCGGCACCGAGCGACGCCGCCACCGTCGCGGCCGCACCGAGCTTCAGTAGATCGCGCCGGCTCAGATCGTCCATTACAGATTCCCCTTCTTGAGCTCCGAGGCGAGGTAGTCGCACGAGCGCCAGGCGAGCGCCATGATCGTCCACGTCGGATTCTGGCAGGACGCACTCACGTGGCTGCTGCCGTCGACGACGAAGAGGTTCTTGACGTCGTGTGACTGTTGAAACTGATTCAAGACCGAAGTCTTCGGATCCGTTCCCATGCGGGCCGTCCCGAGCTCGTGGATGGACCAGCCTTCCGTGAGCAGCTTCCTGTCGACGTTCACGATTTCAAAACCGGCAAGCTCGAACATTTCCTGCGCGGCGGCGGCCATGTCCTCGCACATCTTCCTCTCGTTGTCGCCGAACTTGTAGTTGAAGCGCAGCACCGGGATCCCCCACTTATCCTTCGCGGCGGGATCGATGTCGACCTGGTTCTCGTAACGCGGCAGCACTTCGCCGAAGCCTCCCATGCTGATGAACGCCCCCGCCTGGTCGCGCACGGTTTTCTTGTATGCCGCGCCAAAGCCGGGCGTGTCGAACGCGCTTCCCGGGAACATCTGCGTGCCGGCGCTTCCTTCGAATCCGTAGCCGCGAATGAAGTTCGGATTCTTGTCCGACAGATTACGAAAGCGCGGAATGTAAAACCCGCCGGGCCGCCCATCATCGAGCGTCCTCGGTTGCCCGACGCGGTCCTTTACCAGTCCGGTGACGCCCGGCCCCATCACGTGCTCGCAGAAGTTGTGCCCCACATGGCCGCTCGAATTCCCGATGCCATTCGGGTGCGCACTGGACTTGGATACAAGCATCAAGCGCGTGGATTCGAGCGTCGACGCCGCCACCACGACGACCTTCCCCAGTGCCTCGAGGCTGCGGCCGTTCTCCGCATCGACGAACGACACGCCGCGCGCCTTTCCCGTGTTGGGATCGACGAGGATTTCGCGCGCGATGGCATTCGTGCGCAGCGTCAGATTGCCCGTGTCCATCGCGGGATAAATCAAACCGGTCGGCGAATCGAAGGCGGCGTGAATGTCACAACCACCTGCGCGTCGCGCGCACGCGCCGCGACCGAAACACCGGCTCCGGTACTTGTTGTGTTTCAGGCCATCGGTCGTGACACCGGCTCGATACGGCGTCAGGACACGATTCATCTTCTTCAGCGAGTTCCGCAGCGTCAGCTCGGCGTGCGCGAGCTTCGTCGGGCGCTGAAAGATGCTGTCAGGCAGGTGCGGCAGGTTCTCCTTGACGCCGGAGATCCCCAGGTATTCATCGACCCGGTTGTAATACGGTTCGATGTCCTTGTAGGAAATCGGCCAGTCCTCGCCGTAGCCGTCGCGGCTCTTGGCCTTGAAGTCGTAGTCGGAGAGCCGCAGCGCGAGGCGTCCCCAGATGTTGGTCTTGCCGCCAAGGCATCGTGCGCGCACCCAGGCGTAGTTCGTGCCGGTATACGGGTGCTCTTTCTCGTTGACGACGATGTTCTTGGAGTAGTCGGAGCCGCTCCAGCCCTGGACGTAGGAATACACCTTGGGGTACTTGGAATCAGCGGCATACGGAGGCTGTCGAATGGTGTACTCGTTGAGCGAGAGCGCGTGGCCATCCGGGGGCATGTTGCCACGCCGCGGATGATCGTAGGGCCACTCGGTGGATTTCAGTTCCGTGGTGGTATCGATCTTTTTACCGGCTTCGAGCATGAGCACTTTCATGCCCTGCGAGGTCAGCACGTGCGCCGCCATCCCGCCGGCCGCACCTGATCCGACGACGATCGCATCATAGG
>JBKOZS010000027.1:0-15481 GCA_046726015.1 Acidobacteriota bacterium | reverse complement strand
CTGCCATTCCTCACGCGCGACGGCGCGTCGGCCGCAGATCCAGTTAATCCCCGCAACCTGACGTGCCATCGTCGGCGGACGGAGCGTGTCGTCGAGTCCGCCTGCCGTGAAGTCAAGGTCCTGCCGCTCGCGTGGCAGGTTGTCGATGATGTCCCGGGCCGCGGCGCAATTCCCCGCGTCTGCTGCCGCCCTCGCGGACGCGAGGCGAACCTGCGCGTAGACCGCTCTCACCGACGTGCCACCTTCCTCCTTCGGGAAGAAGCGATCGTGGAACAGCCGCTCGGCGCCTGTCGCATCGCCGGCCTCGGCGAGCGCAATCGCGAGCTTGAACACGAGCGGTGACGGCATGCGGTCGAGGGCGGGAAATCGCTGCAGCGCTGCCGCGCGCTCGCGCGGTGACGCGTTCGTGGCACTCAGCACGCCGTCGAGCGTCAGGTACACCTCGACATTCTCGCTGTCCGCCTTTGTCCCCTCTTCCAGAGCGGCGCGCGCTTCCTTGTAGTTGGGCGTTCCCTGAAGCAATGCCAGGCCAAGATTGCGATGGAGCGTCGGAATCTCAGGCGCGACTCGACGAACGCGCTGCCACTCGGTGACGGCAGCTTCCGTAAGGCCGCTCGACAAATACAACGAACCAAGCAGGAATCGCGCGGTCGCGTCATCAGGATTGGTTTCGAGCGCGTGCTTCAGCACGACGTAAGAGGACCGGCGATTCGGAAAGGTATATCGAGTCGACAGGTTGCTGGCCGCGGCATAGTCGGCCTTGCCATCCCCTCCGAGTCGCTCGCGCGCGTAGCCGCGGTAGTACGCAACCAGCGGCGATTCCATGGGCGGAACTCCGCCATTCTCGCGCAATGGCGGCTCGACGCGCGGGTACTCGTGCTCGAGGAGCCCGAGCGCGTCGCGATATGCCCCGAGCGCGAGGTACTGATCCGCAAGATCGAGGACGCGGTTCGCATCCGCACCAAGATGCGTCCAGAGATCCGGATCACCGCCGCCGCTCAACGTCGACTCGTAACGCAGCAGGCTGCTGGTGGGATCGATCTTCTGCCAGTGGCGCGCGCGCTGACGCGCGTCCGCGTCGCGGCCCATCAGCCGCAACACGGCGACTTCGAGCGTACCGGGCAAGGATGACTGCGGAGACTCGGTCACAACCGTCTGCAGGTAGCGCAGTGCCGACGGCAGGTCACCATCTGCCGCAGAAAGCCTGGCAAGCTGCAGCATTGCAGCGGCGCGCGTGGCTCGAAAGCGCTGCGCTGCTTCAAAGTGCGTGCGCGCATCGCGCGGACGACCCGCGGCCGTCAGCGAGACCCCGAGGTAGTAGCGGGTCTCGAAATCGGTCGTGTTACGCGCGACCGCTTCTTCGAGCCAATCGATCGCCGGCGATTCGCCGGCGTTCGCATCCGCCCAGCCAAGCGCGACACCGAGCCGGCCGGCAGCCTTCAGCAACGCGAGGCTATGCGGATGCTGCTGAAGGCCGTCGCGGTATCGCGCCAGTGCCACGAGCCGGCGTCCCTCGAGCTCGTCGTCCTGGCCACGTTCGATGATCGCATCGGTAGAACGAGCATCTGTATCAGCCGCCCGATCGAGCTGCGGTGGTCCGAGCTTCACCTCCGCAGCGGGCGTCCGGTCGAAGACGCCTTCCGTGTGAACAAGGACGGGCCTGCCAGCAGCATCGACCAGTTCAAACGTCACCGGCTCTGCGGTGATGTTCTCGACGTTGCCTCGCCACACATCGCGCGGTGACAGCGAGACGGCCGAGTCGAGCGCCGTTGTCTTCCCCTGGCGGACCCTGATGCGCGCCCCCGGCAGATCGCGCGTGACGTCGAGTGCGACGCGCACGTGTGACGGACCCGTCCGCTCCATGTGGAGCATGGCGTCAAGGTTCGCGCGCGTGATTCCCCCGAGGTCGCGAACCGGCAGCCAGTGCTCGCTGAAACGCACGGCTTCCTGCGGCTCGAGGAACGCGTAGGTCTCCTGATTCCGGAAGAGTCCCGCCTGCAGCTCCACATAGGCGCTGTCATCGTCCGACAGCGCGGTGCGCCAGGTGGCCGCGTCGCGATCGTAGCCCCACGACCAGACCTTGTGGGCCGGCAACTCCGCGGGATCGGCGATGTGGATGGTGCCGCTGTTGGTGTGTGGATGGTAAACGCCGACGAATGCTTCACGCGTCTTGTAGGTGAAGAGTGAAACGGGACCGTCCACTTGATTGCGAATGACGCTCAGGTCGCGTCCCTTCGGGTCGATCGGCCACGGCTCGACGCTGGTGAAGCCATGCGTCGCCATCAGCTCGGTGGGATATACGAGCCGCGAATCCTCCCATACCTGCACCGCCCCGTTGCTCCACCAGTAGTACCGATGGCGGACGTCGCTCCGGTTGTACAACTCGACACGCTGATCGAGGACTGCGCGTCCAGGCTGCAGTTGCAGCTCCACGCGCCACTGCGAGCCGTAGACCTGGTCGATGTTGCCAACCCAGATCGATCCACTTCCATCCGCCTGCTCGGCCGTTGCAAAGTCAACCGGCGACATCGAGACCCAATTGTGGGAGACGGGAAAGTTGAACTCGACGCCGAACGCCGCCCACGCTCCGCGGTAACCAATCAGCGCCTTCTTGATCGCCGTGTTCGCATAGAACATTTCGCGTCCGGACCGCTTGTCGAGGCAGCTGTAGATGTGCCCGCCAAGATCCGGCAAAACCGTGAGGCGCAGGTATTCGTTTTCAAGGTGGAGGCTTCGCCATCTCACAGGCTGACGCCGATCGGTGAGCGCGTCGCGAATCGGGTACGGATAGTTGAAGCGACCGACGGTAAACAGATCGAAGGGTGGATTTGGATTCGGCGCGTTCTCGTCATAGGTGGGAATCTCGACGATATCGCGCCAGACGCGCACACGGGAGCGCGGCCCGTCCTGCAGTGTCGGCCGGGGCGCAGCGCCAAGCACTGCGACCGCCAGGGTGATCGCAACCGGAAACGCAACCGTCCGCGCGATTCGCACGAATCGCATTCTACCGAGGATGCGGGGGATTCTCTATTCGTGCCGCAGCGCCGCGATGGGCGCGACCCGGATGGCGCGAGGGGCGGGGAGAGATGCGGCAGCGCCGGACACGGGTTATCGGCTCGGAAGCGTGAACGCGACGATCTTCGACCCCGGCGGAGAGACGAGGAGGCCGTCGCCGCCGGCGGCAACGACGACGTACTGGCGCTGGTTGCGACCCAAGAAGGTCATGGGCGTTGCGTGGGCGGCTGCGTCGAGCGTCGTTTCCCACAGCAGTGCGCCGGTTTGCGCGTCGAAGGCGCGGAAGCGCTTGTCGATCGTTCCGCCGATGAATACGACTCCGCCGGCCGTGGCAATCGTGCCGCCGATGTTTGGCGTCCCGGTCTTCGGGAAGCCGCGGGCCTTGAGATCGTCGAACTCACCCAGCGGCACACGCCAGGCGATTGCCGCCTTGTTGACGTCGACCGCCACGAGCTCGCCGAATGGTGGGGCAGAGCACGGCACCTTGGTCTCGGGATTCCAGAAGCGTCCGATCGGCCGGCCCCACGGGCTCGTCCGCTTGTAGTCGACGCGGCCGGTCTTCGCGTCGGTTCGCTTTTCCATTCGCGCGACCTGCCCGAGATTCATGATGTTCGCGAACACGAGACCGCGGGCGGCGTCGTACGACAGGCCGCTCCAGTTTCCGCCGCCGAGCGTGCTTGGAAACGTCACCATCGTCGCATCGACGGTTGGTGGTGTGTACATGCCCTTCGTAAACATCTTGTTCGTGGCCCAGAGGTCCTTGCAATACGCCGTGTGATCTGGCGTCAACGAATAGAAGTCCTTCTCCGGGTCGAACGTGGTGCGCGAAAGGGGAGGTGGTTGCACGGGGAACGGCTGCGTCGGCCAGGTCGCTTCGCCCGGGACGTCGGTCTGCGGCACCGGACGCTCTTCGAGACCGAACAGCGGCTCGCCGGTCACGCGATCGAAGATGAACAGCAGGCTCATCTTGGTGATCTGTGCGACCGCCGGGATCGTGCGGCCGTCACGCTTGACTTCAATCAGCGTGGGGGCCGCGGGTATGTCCCAGTCCCAGATGTCGTGATGGACGAGTTGTTGAAACCATTTGAGCTTGCCCGTCGCGGCATCGAGCGCGATGAGCGAATTGCCGTAAAGGTTCCGTCCTTTGCGATCGGCGCCATAGAAGTCGGACGTGGGTGATCCCGTTGGCGCAAAGACCAGTCCGCGCTCGACGTCCACCGTCATGAACGACCACGCGTTCGTGCCCGATCGGTTCTTCCAGCTTTCTTCGTCCCAGGTCTCGACGCCAGGTTCGCCGGGACGAGGAACAGTGTGAAATGACCAGAGCAGCTTGCCGCTGACGGCGTCCCATCCGCGGATATCGCCGTACAGGCCAAGGCTCGGTTCTCCCTCCTCGTTTGCGCCGCCAGTGATGACGATGTCCTTGTAGATGACGGGCGGGGTGATCAACATGAACTTGCCGTCCACGTCGCCGCGCACGCTGCTCTTCACGTCGACGATCCCCGCATCGCCGAAGTCTTTGACGAGCGTGCCCGTCCGCGCATCGAGCGCCATCATGCGGCCGTCCCCCGCGGCAGAAAACAGGCGCGGGCCGGTGCTCGCCGTGCCGGGCCAGTAGGCGACGCCGCGGCGGCTGACTGGCCCGCGCGGATTCTCGTATCGCCAGATCGTCTTGCCGGTCTCTGGCTCGAGCGCGAACACCGTCGATCCGCCGGTGAAATACATGATGCCGTCGACGACCAGCGGCGTGACCTGGAGATCCTTGACGCCGGTGTCGAACGCCCAGGCCTTCTGCAGGGTCGCAACGTTCCGCGTGTTGATTTGCGTCAAGGGCGAGAAACGCTGCGCTCCGGGATCGCGGCCGAACGCACGCCAGTCGCCGGCATTGTCGGTGTCGGGGTTCGCTGCCGGCGCCACTGCGGCAAGCGCCAGCGTCACTGACATCAGGGCTGGGAGCGTCAGTTTCATCGGTCGCGTCAGTACAAACTACAATCTGTGGCCGATGCGCAAGCTGTTTCAGTTCGTGGCCGTTTTCATCGTTGTGACCGCCGGTTCCCTCGTCCTCTCTGCGCGCCAGGCGTCAACCGGGGTAATCGTCCTCGACAATGTGCGGATCATCGACGGCACGGGCGCCGCGCCGATCGAGCAGGGCCGCGTTGTCATCGATCGCGATCGGTTCGCGCGGGTTGGCCCGGCGGCCAGCGTTCCGGTGCCCGCCGGTGCGGAACGCATCGACCTGTCTGGCCGCACGGTCCTGCCCGGCCTGATCGATTTGCACTTCCACATCGAGGACGATCCGAAGCTGGCGTTGCGGCAGCTGAGCCACGGCGTGACGGCATTCCGCGATCCGGGGCAGTGGGACGACAAGTTCGTCGAGCTGCGCCGCATGATCGCGGCCGACCACCTCCCCGGTCCGCGTATTTTCACGGCGGGACCACACATCGACGGTGAACATCCCGCGTATCCGGCCGATTCGGTTGTCGCGCGCGACCCCGAAGAGGCGCGCCGCGAGGCCGAAATCAACGTGCGCAACGGCGCCTCGGCACTGAAAATCTATTTCCGGTTGCCGTTCGCAAGCGCCAGGGCCGTGATTGACGTCTGCAACGCGCACCACATTCCCTGCACGGCGCACCTGGAACTGCTCGACGCGCGGGAGCTGATCGCCGCGGGCCTGCACGGGCTCGAGCACATCACATCGCTTGGCACGAGCCTCGTCCCTCGTCGCGAGGCGGAAGCCTATCGTCAGTCAGTGCTCGCTAACAACGACGCGCGGCGCGACGGACGCTACAAGCTGTTTGCGTCCGCGAATCTCGATGGCCCCGAAGCGAAAGAGCTTTACGCGATCCTGCACGAGCGAAAGCCCTGGCTGGATGCGACGCTCGCCGTCTTCGAGCGACGTGCCGACCGTCCCGTCGAAGGCGCGAAGCCCGAGATGGTGCCGGTAATGGCCGCGGGGTTTGCAAAGATGAAACAACTCACACGACGTGCCGGCCTGGAAGGGGCGCGTGTCGTCATGGGCGGTCACTCGACGGTACCGTTTGCCGGTCGCGGCGAGGCGCCGTGGCGCGAGCTCGAGTTGCTCGTCGAAAGCGGATTCACTCCGCTGGAGGCACTCGCCGCCGCGACCGGCACGGCGGCCGGATTCCTCTATCGCGGCGATGAACTGGGACGTCTGACGTCGGGACTGAAAGCGGATCTCGTCGTCGTGCGCGGCGATCCTGGCCGCGACATTTCTGCCATGCGCAGCGTGGATCGCGTGATGGTTGGCGGCACGTGGGTCGACCTCGCGCGGTATCGGTCCTACTAGAGAGTGACCACCTGGCCGGTGCGCACCGATTCGTCGGCGGCGATCACGATCCGCAAGCTCTTGACCGCGTCGTTCATGTGGTCGGTGAGGTCCAGGTCCTCATCGATGGCCTTCAGCAGGTAGCGCTGCTCGCGCTCGCAGAGGCCGTCGTGATCGGGTTCGTCTGTCATGTTGATTCGGGTGTCCGGCTTCGACATGTCGGCGTGATGCCACAAGATCTGGTTGGTTTTCGTGTGCACGTTGATGTCGTCCGACTTCACGTCGCTCGCCGTTTCCGCCATGACGATCGACGCCGAGCCCTTTGGGCCGATGACGTCCTTCACGAAGAACGCCGTCTCGCTCATCATCGGGCCCCACCCGGCCTCGTACCAGCCGACCGACCCATCGTCGAACGCAACCTGCAGCACGCCGTAGTTGTAGAGCGGCACCTCGTCGCTGAGTTTCGCGCCAAGCGCGTGTACGCGCGTCGGCCTGGCCGGTGTCATCTGGCACATGATGTCGACGTAGTGGACGCCGCAATCGACGATCGGCGGAAATGATTCCAGCAGCCGCTTGTGCCATTCCCACGTTTCGCCATTCGACTGCTGGTTCAGGTTCATACGGAACACCAGCGGCGTCCCGAGCTGCCGGGCGATCTCGACGAATTTGATCCAGGACGGATGCTGGCGGAGGATGTAGCCGACCACCAGCTTCTTGCGGGTCTGCTTCGCGGTCACGACCACCTGCTCGGCGCTCTTGACGGTCAGCGCGAGCGGCTTCTCGACGAACACATGCGCACCCGCCTCCATGGCTTTGATGGAGTAATCGGCGTGCGTGTCCGGCAGCGTGTTCACCGACACGACGTCCGGCTTCAGCTCGGAGAGCGCCTGCTCGTAGTTTGCGTAGCGCTTGGCACTTGCCAGCGCATCCGGGAGTTTCTTGTCCTTGATGTGCCTGGTGCATACACCCACGACTTCGAATTCCGGGATACGCGTATACGCCAGCGCGTGTGACATGCCCATGTTGCCAAGCCCGACCACCAGCACGCGCTTCCGTTTCATTGTCAGCTCCTCACCAGCAGCCCTGACGGGCTGCGCAAACGTCACCTGCCCTGGACTCAGATCCGTGTTGATCCGTGTAATCCGTGGTTACAGATCCTCCAGAGTCAGCTCCCGGGCCATCACGATGTTGCCCGCGGTCAATCCACAGTCTACCGGTAACACAACGCCGGTGATGGCTGATGCGGCGTCGGACGCCAGGAACGCGACGGCTCTCATGACCTCGATCGGTTCGACGATGCGGCGGAGCGGGTACCAGCGCGTGAGC
This sequence comes from Acidobacteriota bacterium, assembly GCA_046726015.1. Taxonomy (GTDB): domain Bacteria; phylum Acidobacteriota; class Vicinamibacteria; order Vicinamibacterales; family 2-12-FULL-66-21; genus QHWT01. Next base: position 7,854 of record JBKOZS010000027.1, on the reverse strand, counting down.
TGCGTCAGGACTTCCGGGTTACGGGCACTGCGCTCGTCCCAGATTGGCGTGCGCACGGTGCCGGGGCAGACGATGTTGGCACGGATGTTATAGCGGCCGAACTCCAATGCAAGCGCCTTCGTGAGGCTGATCAGACCGGCCTTGCCCGCGCTGTACGCTGCGTCGCCGAGCGCGGCAAGCCCGTTCACGGATCCGATGTTCACGATCGAGCCCGCACGCCGCGCTCTCATGTCGGGCAGCACAGCGTATGCGCAATTGTACGCGCCGTTCAGATTGACGTGCACGTCCTCGTCGAAACCATCGGGCGTCGTGTGCTCGAGACTCGGATGTCGCGTGACGCCAGCGTTGTTGATCAGAATGTCGACGGCGCCGAGCACGGACGCGGCTTTCGCAAACGCGGACCCGACCGCCTCCGCATCTGCAATATCGACGATCGCAGACTCAATCCGAATCCCATCCCGTCGGAGTTGTTCGGCGAACGCGGTGACCGCAGGGTTCTTGTCGAACGCGGCAATCGCGGCACCCTGTGCGCCGAAGTATTTGCACAATTCCCGGCCAATGCCGCCCGATGCACCCGTGATCGCGACAACCTTCTCGTCGAACTCCACGCTCAACCTCCGAAGACGCCGAGCGCATCAGCAATCCAGGCCAGGCAGCTGCGGCGCAGGTGACCGTAGTTATAGAACGCGAGACCAGACACACCTGCATCGCGGCAGGCGGCGGCGGCCGCAACGAAATCGCTGCGGTTCTGTAGATCGGGGAAACCGGGACGCAGGATGCCGCGCAACTGGCCGGCGCCATTCAATCGGCGCTTGGTGTCGAGGATGTCCGCACGCACACGCGCCGAATCTCGCTCGTACACACTTGCCTCGACGATTCCCGCGACCTCGGCGAGCGCTCGAAGATCGCTGCCTTCGTACCACGCCCCGCCCGTTGGTCGCGCGACTGACGGAATGACGGCCACCCGGGCGTCCGCGCGCACCGCAGCGCGGATCTCGCGCACCAGCGAGGTGACGACACTGCAGCGCCACGTGAGGAATCGCGCGAGCTCGAGGTCCGTGGCAATGTCGTTCAGCCAGAAGGCATCCCCCATGTCGCCCGGGAAATCGTCTATCGCGTCCAGATATGAATTGACGTCCTCTCGGACGCGCGCCTGGAGGCGGCGCGCGTCGATTCCTGCTGCCTCGGCGCCCGTGAGGCAATGGTCGCAGAAGCAGAGACCGAGGCGTCCTTCGAGCCATCGGTTGGTCTTGACCATCGCGAATTCATGATGAAAGCCGTGAGCATAGGGCAGGAAGCCCGGTGTCTCGAGCGAGATCCCGGAAACCGGGTAGGTGCGGGTTACGTCGGTACACAACGCGATCGCGTACTCGCGCGCGCCGGGGCATGACGGGCAGAGGCTGTAGACGTAGCGATCGCCCCACGCATTTCTGACCGTCGCCTGCGGGTGCATCTCACCCAGCCGCGTGTTGTGGAGAAGCACCAGCCAGACATTCGTGCCGACGCGCGTGTCGCGAGTCAGCTCGCCGAGCACGTCGCGCTCCCGCACGAGACGGCTCGCAATGGGCTTGATCGTGCCATAGCGCGTCGGGTCGGCATTGAAGTACACCGTCCCGTCATCTGGAAAGTAGACTTTTCCGCCCTTGCCGTGGGGACGCAGGAACTTGCCGGCATGATAGCTGCCGGCAACGGTGACCGTGTCGATTCCAAGCGCGGCGACCTCTGCAACGACGTTCGCCACGCCTTCGTCGGCGAGATCCCAGGGATAAGCGTATATCGCGCGATAATTCATGGAAGCGTCCGGTATGTTACGTCACCGGCCGTTCGCGGTTGTTTTGTCTTGAGTTTTCACCAGCGCCGGGTTGACAATCACCGTACCCGCGCACCATTACGGGCAGACCGCAGGATCATGTTCGCCATACCCTGGTGGACGGCGGCGATCCTTGTCGTTGCCGTTCTGCAGATCATCGGTGGTCTGGCTGGATGGGTCCTGAGCCAGCCGCCCGTGCCTCCCGGCACGGGTGTGGGTCCTCCTTCATTCATCAACGGTATCAACATCCTCGCCTATGGCAGCGCGGCGGCGCTGCTTGTGATCGGCGGCCGGCGCGATCGACGCGCGGTGTACCTCGGTACCTCTCTGCTGCTCGTCGCCGTGGCATTCAGCCGCCGGCTGACCGCGAACCTCGGCTTCACGGCCGGACCACCGTAGGACGTGCCGCTGACGGTGTTGAGCTCGGTGAACACCGACGCCTTCATTCCGTTCTTCTTCTGGTTGTTCGTCCGGGATTTCCCTGTCAGCCGTGGGTCTGCCGCGTTGCACCGCGTGTTCCGTGTCGTGATTCCCGGCACCGCCATCCTCGGGGCCGCACTGATGCTGACGCCGGTGCTGTTGGAAGTCCACGGCCCGGGCTTCTCAGTTGCGTACTTCGCACTGCTTCTCGTTGCGAACGCATGTGCGGTGCCTGTCGCGATCTGGAAGGCGCGCGCGGCGCGTCGTGTCGAACGTCGCAGGGTTGGATTGTTCCTGACCGCGCTCGCGGTCGGTATCGGTCCGATCACGATCGAAATCGCAATGGAGGCGCTGATTCCGGGCTATTACGAGTTCGTGACGACACCCGCTGTGCACTTCTATTACTCGTTAGTGCTTTATCCGCTCATCATTTTCGAACCGTTTGGGATCGCATATGCCGTGCTCGTGCATCGGGTCCTGGACATCAAGCTGCTGATTCGGCGCGCGGTGCAGTACGCGCTTGCGCGCGATACCGTGCTGGTGCTCGCGGCAGCGCCGTTCGCCGGCCTTGCCTGGTACATCTACACGCAACGTCACCAGACGGTGTCCGATCTCCTGTCCGGACGTGGGCTGCTGATCTCGGCGGTTGCTCTGCTGGCGCTTGTTCTCCTCCGGCTGCGACGCAGAATGCTCGACGCCATCGATCGGGGGTTCTTCCACGAGCAGTACGATGCGCGACGCGTGCTGACCGCGCTTGTGAAGCAAAGCCGGGGTGCCGCAACGGAAGCGGAGCTTGCGGCGCTCCTGCGCAACGAGATCGATCGGGCCTTGCACCTCGAATCAATCGCGGTGCTGGTCAACGACGCTGCGACAGGTCTCCTCATCCCACCCGATCGAGTGGTGCGACCGCTCGACGCGTCATTACCGCTCGCGATCTCGATCGCGGGCTCACCCGAACCGCTCGACATCGACATCCACTCGACCGGGGGACTGGTCAGCCGGCTGTCGATGAACGAGCGCGAGTGGCTTGCGGACGGCGATTTTCGGCTGCTCGTGCCGATGCTCGGTTCGGACGGCTCGCTCGTAGGCATGCTTGCGCTTGGGGCGAAGAAGAGCGAACTGCCGTTTCAGCGCGAGGATCGCAAGCTCCTCTCCGCCATCGCGGCTTCCGCGGCGCTGGCACTCGAAAACCGCGCCCTTCGTGCGTCGATGCACGCGCCGGATCCCGTGGCCTCGACGACCAGGCGAGGGATTCGCAACGTATTGGAGCGAATGGCCGCAGAGTGCTCGCGATGCCAGACGCTGTATCAGCCCGACGCCACCACGTGCGTGAACTGTGCCGGGGAGCTGGCGCCGGCAATGGTGCCGTACATCCTCGCGGGGAAATTCCGGTTCGAATCGAAACTCGGTGCCGGCGGCATGGGCGTGGTCTATCGCGCGACGGATCTGCTCCTGAACAGGACCGTCGCAATCAAAACGCTGCCGAAGGTGTCGCCGGATGCGGCGGTTCACTTGCGGCGCGAGGCGCGGGCGGCCGCACGCGTCTCACATCCGAACCTCGCGCTGATTTTTGGCGCTGAGACATGGCATGGCACGCCGATGCTGGTGTTCGAGTACCTCGATGGAGGCACGCTTGGCGATCGGATCGGCGTCGCGCCGCTGCCGCCATCGGAGGTGCTGCGACTCGCGATCGGTTGCGGTGGAGCGCTCGAGCAGGCTCATGCCGCGGGCGTGCTGCACCTCGATATCAAGCCAAGCAACATCGGCTACAACCGCAACGGCACGCCAAAGCTGCTCGATTTCGGCGTGGCGCGCCTGCTCAACGAAGCGCGCCTCGCGCCAACGGCCTCGTTGCCGCTCGATCCGGAGATTGGGAATGCGACGACCAAAGTTCAATTCGACGCTGTAGTCTCGGCGCTGACCACCCCCGGGGCGTTGCTTGGAACGCTCGCGTATCTGTCTCCCGAAGCGATGCGAGGTGAGCGGCCCGATCCGTCGTTCGATCTGTGGAGCCTTGCCGTCGTGCTCTTCGAGGCCTTGACCGGCAACAACCCTGTCGCGGGACCCACGCCGCTGGATACGATGTCGCACATTCGCGACGCCGATATCCCTGATATTCGCCAGATTCGCCCTGACTGCCCTCCGGGCCTGGCCGCCTTTCTTCGGCTGGCGCTCGCCCGCGATCGTTCCTGCCGGCCGGCGACGGCCGTGCAGTTCCTCGAATGGCTGGAGCTGGCCGCCGGTACAACGCCGATGGCAAAAAGGGAAATTCCGTGACGAGGAGAGACGAAGATGGCCAACCAGACGCCGCCCAACGAGGCCGACGTAGAACGAATCATGGATCAGGTGTTGAATGCCCTGGTCGATGGGGCCGCAGACATCGATGTACCACCGGACGTCGTCGACCGGCTGCGCCAGGGAGCCATCCCCATTATCCGCGACAACTACAGCGGCTGGTTGGACGATGACAACCGCGCGAAGGCACTCGGCAAGACGAGAGACATTGGCGCCAGCGCCGCCCGGGTCACGCGCGCACGGGGCGACAGCGTGCTCTCGGTTGCCGATTTCGATCAAGGCGTTGTCGATGCTCTGAGGGTCGGCCCCAATCCAACACCGTGGTGTCGGGACTTCATGGCGTATCTCGGGCTGCAGATCAGTGGAGCAGGAGGCGCCTAGCAACTCCAACGGTTGGTCGCGTGCCCACTGTCAAAGCATCATGCCGTCCAATATCGCTCTCCGCGGCGATTAGGATCGACCGCGAGTCGTGCTACGTGCCAACTCGGAATCCCACGGATCCGAGCGAGCGATCCCAGGAGACGGCGATAGTCCCGCCGTTCGATGTCATGTCGAGAAACTCCCAGGTCAGCTCCTCGCGCGCGTGGGGCAGCGTTTCGAGTTTCATCGGCGCACGAAGGAGATCCTTGTCGGGCGTGTAGTCATAGGAGCCCCACAGGGCCTGCTTGTTATTCGGATCGTACTTCTCCTGCGCGGGCCAGGATGAGACGACGAAGGTCCAGTTCCGTTCCTTGAGGTCAACGAACAGGCTGTACTCACCGGCCGGAATTGTCTTGCCGTTGACGATCAACGGCACCTCGGTCTTGAGACGCGTCGTCTGGTCGGCCCCCGCGCGCCAGACCGGCGCGCCGATCAACATCGACTTTCCGTAGTCCGCACCGGACCCGAAGACGTCGCGGCCGCGTTTCAAGGGACGGCCGTACGAAATATCTACCCATTTGCCCCCTTCGTACTTGCCTCCACCGACCGCGAACGAGCGATCGGCCTTGACCCACGTGCCGAGCACCTGCGCCGATGCGGTACCTCTCGGACTCATCGGGCGGCCATTTTGCGCCAGGGATACTGCCGTCAACACGATGACCGCGACCGCCGCAGCACCAATCACCCGTCGTGTCATGAGCGCACTCCTTTATTACTTGCGGCACCACTGGCCGCGGCGTTGTTGACTGTAGGTCGCGATCAGGGACGTTTGCCACAGATCGATGTCCGATTGCCGGATTCCAGGGACGAACGCCGCTCGGGGAATGTTAGGGTTTCTACGGGTCGCTTTGTTATAGTCCGCGCGCCAGCATGCTCGGTCTTTTTTACCCCTACGGCATCTTCCTGCAGGCGCTCGCGATTGTGCACTTCGTGCGTCGGCGGCCCGACAACTACTGGTTGTGGATCATCCTGATCGGCGGCGGCGTCGGCGCCCTTGTCTACATCCTCGTTGAAGTCGTTCCTGATGCGGGACTGCTTCGCGGCACATTCCAGGTCTTCCCGCGACGCAAGCGTATCAAGCAACTCGAAGCGCTGATCATCGACAATCCGTCGATTGGCAACTACGAGGAGCTCGGCGATCTATACCTGGACGATCGGCAGTACGCGCGGGCGCGCGAGTGTTTCGATCGAGTGATTGCGGCCGCCGACCAGATCGATCCGCGGTACCGTCGCGCGCTCGCCGCGCTGGCCTTGAATGACGTCACGGCGGCAACCACGGATCTGGAGCAGGTGGTCGGCCGCGACCCCAAGTATGATTACCAGCGTGCCGCGGGCCTGTTAGCGCACGCATACGCGACGCTCGGCCAGCGCGAGAAAGCGGATGCGCTGTTCACTGACGTCACGCAAACGTCGACGCTGTCCGAGACCCAATACAACTACGCCTGTTTCCTCGCAGCCGAAGGGCGGTCCGCCGAGGCGCGCGAGTGGGCCGAGCGCATTCTTCGCAAGAAAGCCACGATGCCCGACTACATCCGACGCCGCGAGCGGCCGTGGTTTCGAAAGGCGCGCGCCCTTCTGAAGCGGCTGTAATCCTTCGGTGCTAATCTACGCGCATCATGAGGCTCCTACACACATCACTGAGTGTCGTGCTCCTCGCATTAGTGGCCTGTCACCCCGGGCCGGTTATCGGCAGCGGGCCGCGGCCGCCAGAGACCGGAGGCACGATCGCGGGCATCGTCTCGACCGACGGGAACGTGCCGCTCGAAGGGCGAACGGTGACGGCCATCAACGTTGCCACCGGAACGCGGTACACCGCCACGACCGCAGCGAACGGCGGTTACACCATGAAGGTGCCGGAGGGGAACTATCGCCTCGAGATCCAGTTGCAACCGGGGGAGAAGATCGCGAAGGAGCCGGGCGAAACCAAGATCGACAAGTCGGATCTCGATCCGCGTCGCAACTTCGTCATCACGAGCGGACGCGTCGGGAAGTAAAAGGGGCAGGACCAGTCCCGGGCTCGCCGAAGCCGCCTTGCGGCGAAGGCGGCTGACCGCTACTCCGTGCGCAGGCGCGTGCTCGGGTTCGCGCGCGAGGCGCTTCGCGCCGGCAGGAGCGTCGCCGCCGGGCGTGCTCTTCCAGAACGCATGGCTCACGACAGCTACGGCCGATCCAGCGGGGGCGCGATCGTCTTCGGGAAGAATGGCGCGTCCGAGCAGCGGGCGCGCGCCAAGGAGCGAGAAGTAAGAACCCGACACGAGCATAGCGTCCGCGCTCATTTGGGTGCCGTCCACCACCACGCTGGTCGCGAGTCGCTGCCATGCGGCCGAGCCAGTCGCGACGGCCACGTGCTCACGAATGGGCGTCAAATGTCACGTACGACGTCGTGGTCATCCACCCAGGCGCGCCGTTTGTTCCGGGGACCTCGAATCCGAGCGTGAACACACGGTCGGGGTCGGCGACGTGCGCGGGCGGACTGAGGAGCGCACGGTCGATCGGGCCGAACATCGCGAGGTTGCGTCCGACCGCCACCGCAAGCGTCAGCACGGCGGACGCGACCGTCGCAGGCGCCTGCCGCAGCGCCCGGAGGGCGGGATAGTGCATCGACTCGAATCCGTTCAGTCATGATGGGCCTATCCAGCGGTGCGCCGGTGGGCGTTCAATATATTCCTGCCGGCTCGAGGGAAGGTTCCAACGTTTTGGCGGATGCGATTGAATAGCGCCGATGCTGCGGACCCTCCTTGTCGTCGCTTTCATCGCCGGCCAGGCAGCTGGCGGTGCTCCGGTTCGTGATGCCGGACGAGGATCGCACCTTCGTGGTCACTGGTCTATTCGGGCGACGGGCACTCGAAGTCATCAATGTGCCGAATGGGTGGTACGTGAAGTCGATTCGTTATCGCGGCGAGGAGATC
>JBKOZS010000026.1:0-23808 GCA_046726015.1 Acidobacteriota bacterium | reverse complement strand
GTGCAAGCCAGGTTCGTGTCACCTACGTATGCGACCGCGGCATCATCCCTGGCGATTGACATAGAGCCATTGCGAGTCGTCACCGTGTAGTTTGGACTGATATCGTTGAAGACCACGGCCGTAGTCTTCGCCCCTGGCTTCATCTGTCCCACAGGCGGTGCGCCATTCGCGGGTTCGACAAGCGGTCCGGTGTATTTGGCTCGTAGCACCCCGGTCGCGGGATCGATCACGAGCGGGACGGTGCCCACTATTTGTGTGCCCACTTTAAAGCTCGCAGTTTGCGCAGGGATAGTGTTCCCGAGGGTTCCAGGAGACAGCGTTGCCTCGAACGTCGCCAAGTCACTGTACTGGAATGACAGCGCTCCTGATGGCAACGACACAGTCAATGTCGATGTAGTGGCAGCAGCGTTCACCGCACGCGTGATCGCTGCCTGACTCGTCGTAAACGCTGACGTGGGTTTATACACCGCCGTGATCGTGCGCGCGGTGCCAGCCCCGATGCTCGACGTCGTCAGCGACGCAGTTCCGGTGGCCGTCAGTGCTACGTTCCCCAGCAGCGCGCCGTTATCCAGGAAATCGACCGAACCCGTCGGCGTGCCGCCGGCACTCGTCACGCTCGCGTTGAGGACAACGGCGGTACCGTACGTCGTCGGGCTCACCGTCGGCGACGAGAGCGTCGTCGTCGTGGCGAACGGCAGCGCGATTGTGAACGTCTGCGCCGCGCTCGTGTCGACGCCGGAGTTGGCGATGCCGCCGTTATCGTGCAGCTGGACCGTCACGGTCGCGGACCCGCTGCCGGTGGCTGAGGGTGTGTACGTCAGTGTCCCATTAGCCGCAATCGCCGGCTGCACCGAGAACAGGGAGGCGTTGTTGGTCGTGACAATGAAGTTCAGCGTCTGTGCCGATTCGTCGGCCGGGCCCGCGGAGAGGTTCGTGGCCCATACGGCCACGGTCTGCGCGCCGGCGCCGGCCGACGAAATCTGATCCGCTCCCTTCACGAAGCTCGGCGCGTCGTTCACGGCCGTGACCGTGATCGTGAAGGTCTGTGAGGCGCTGGTGTCTATGCCGCTATCGGCAATGCCACCGCTGTCGTGCAGTTGCACGGTCACCGTGGCGCTCCCATTTGCGTTCGGTGAGGCGGTGAACGTGAGCGTTCCGGTCGCCGAGACCTGCGGCTGGGCGCTGAACAGCGCGTTGTTGCTGTTGGAGACGATGAAGTTCAGCGTCTGCGCGCTTTCGTTCGCCGCACCGGCGCTGATCGCGGTCGCCCAGGCGATTGACTGCGCGCCTGCATCCTCGAGCACGACCTGATTCGCGCCCTTGGTGAAGCTCGGGACGTCGTTCACCGGCGTCACCGTGATCGTGAACGTCTGCGATGCGCTGAGATCCATGCCCCCGTTCAGCGTTCCGCCGTTATCGCGCAGCGCGACGGTTACGGTTGCTGACCCGTTCGCGTTCGCGGCGGGTGTATACGTCAGGGTGCCATTCGCCGCGATTTGTGGCTGCGCCGAGAACAGGGCGTTGTTGCTGTTCGTCACCTCAAAGGTCAGGCTCTGGCCGCTCTCCGAGGCGCCAGCGCTAATGCCTGTGGCCCACGACGGCACCGTCTGCGCCAAGGCATCCTCGCGCACGGTCTGGTCCGGACCCTTCGTGAAAGCTGGCTGATCGTTCACCGCCGTCAGCGAAATCACGAAGGTCTGCGCCGCACTCGCATCACTGGCGCCGTTGAGCGTTCCGCCGGAATCCCGGGCAATCACGCTGACGATCGCGGATCCGCTTGCGTTCGGCGCGGGCGTGTAGGACAGCGTCCCGTTTGCAGCAACGGCCGGCTGCACCGTGAACAACGCATTGTTGTCGTTGGTGACCGTGAAGCTGACGGTTTGAGCCGTTTCATCGGCCGGTCCCGGACTGATCGCCGTGGCCCAGCCGACAACGGTTTGCGCCGCGGCGTCCTCGAGCACGGTCTGATCGGCACCCTTGGTGAAGCTCGGCGCATCGTTAACAGCCGTCACCGTAATGGTGAAGGTCTGGGCTGCGCTGGCATTGACGCCGCCGTTGGCGATTCCGCCGTCATCCTGCAGCTTGACCGTCACCAGTGCGGATCCGTTCGCGTTTGCTGCCGGCGTGAACGTCAGAGTGCCATTCGCGGCAATAGCCGGCTGTGCGCTGAACAGCGCGTTGTTGCTGTTGGTGACGTTGAACGTCAACAACTGCGTGCTCTCATCGGCACCGCCGCCGGCGCTGATGGACGAGGCCCACGCGGTCACGACCTTCGCTCCGGCATCCTCGAGCACTGTCTGGTCGAGCCCTTTCACGAAGCTCGGTGCGTCGTTGACCGGCGTGATGTTGATAGTGAATGTCTGCGGCGCGCTGGCATCGAAACCGCCGTCGAGCGTGCCGCCGCTATCGCGCAGGACGACCGTGACCGTTGTCGATCCGCTGGCGTTCGCCGCGGGCGTGTAGCTCAACGTTCCGGCCGGTGTGATTGCCGGTTGCACCGAGAACAGCGTGGTATTGCTGGCGGTCACGCTGAAGTTCAGCGTCTGGCCGGCTTCTGATGCGGGCCCGGCACTCAGCGACGTTGCCCAACCGGCCACGGTTTGCGCCCCAGCGTCTTCGAGCACCGTCTGGTCAGCTCCCTTCACGAACGCCGGCGCGTCGTTGACCGCTTTCACGGTGATGAGGAACGTCTGAACGCTGCTGTTGAACCCGCCGTTGAGTGTCCCGCCGTCGTCCTGCAGCTTCACCGTCACGGTCGAAGAGCCGCTGGCGTTGGCTGCAGGCGTAAACGTCAACACCCCGGTCGTCGAAACGGAAGGCGCCGCCGCAAACAGGCCCGCGTTGTCGTTCGTGACCGTGAAGGTCAGCGTCTGCGCGGCTTCGTCCGCGGGGCCTGCACTGATCGCGGTAGCCCAGGCGACGGACTTCGGACCGGAATCTTCCAGTACCGTCTGGTCGGTACCCTTGACGAACGTCGGTGCATCGTTCACGGGGGTGACGGTAATGACGAACGTCTGCGATGCGCTCGTGTCAACCCCGCCGTCGAGCGTGCCGCCGTTATCGTGCACCGCGACGGTCACGGTCGCGGAGCCGTTCGCGTTTGCCGCGGGGGTGAACGTCAGCGTTCCGTTTGCCGCGACCGCCGGCAACGCGCTGAACAGGGCGTCATTGTTCGTCGTCACGATGAAGTTCAGCGCCTGGGTGCTCTCGTTTGCCGGTCCGGCGCTGATGGACGTGGCCCACCCGGCGACGGTCTTCGCCCCTGCATCCTCGAGCACGGTCTGGTCCGCACCCTTCACAAACTGCGGCACGTCGTCCACAGGCTTGACTGTGACGGTCACGGTCGCCGTCGCCTTGTCACCACGCGTATCGCTGATCGTGTAAGTGAACGTGTCGGTTCCAAAGAAATCGGCCTGCGGCGCATAGGTGACCCACGCGGCGCCCGTCGCGATCGCGACGGTGCCGTGCGCTGGCTGCGTGACCGCCGTAATCTTGACGTTCGTCCCGTCTTCGGGATCCGAGTCGTTGGCCAGCACGGTCAGCGTGCTGTTGCCGCTGTCTTCAAGCACCTGGAAGGTGTCCGCGGTCGCGACGGGACCGCAGTTGACGCGAATCGTCGCGGTGCCGATGTTGCTCACCAGCGTCCCGGTGCTCGCGACGTACTTGAACGATGCGAGTCCGCAGAACGCCGGCTGAGGAGTGAACGTGAATCCGCCACTTGGCGCGAGCGTCACCGTGCCGCCCGCGACCGGCGCCGGATCGTTCGCAGGGAATGCCGCGCTGAGCGCCGCGCGGCCGTAATCGTTGCCCAGGACACCGGGGCCGGGGATGATGAGCGGCGTGCCGAACGTCGTGAAGTAAGCCGCATCGTTCTGTGCAACGGGCGCCGCGCTGGTGCTTGCGAGGCCCATATTCCAGTCGCTTGCGTGCGAACTCAGCAGGGCGATGAGCACGCTGCCGTCGGTTCCTGTCTGCCGGGTCGTGACGCACGGATCGGCTTGCGCCGATGGAATGGCGGTCGCTCCGAGGCAGTCCTGCACCTTGACCCCGTCGCGGAAGACTTGCAATGTCGCCGCGCTTTGGCCAGCCGGAATCAGCGATGCGTCGATCCTGAACGAGAGCGTCAGCGGATTGGTGATGCCACCGCTGAACTCGGTCCCGTCAGCATTCCTCACCGTCACGTTCACCTGTCGATTCAGGAACGTGAACGAGCCCGGGAGATTCGCGCTCGACAGCACGCCTTGCGCGATCGTGACCGTGGCCGCCGTCGGCGTGGTCACGGCCGTCTGCAGCGGATCGGCGGCCGTCACGACGGCGCCGGTCGAGACTGTGCCGCCGTTCGTCGACTGTTCGGTGACGGCTTCGATCTGCACGTTGATCGTGACGGTGGCGACGTTGCCGACGGCGTTGAAATGATCCGCCGCCGAGTACGTGAACGAGGCTGCGCCGACGAAGTCAGGATCCGGGTAGAACGTAAACGATCCATCGGCCGCAAGCGTCACCGTCCCGTGCGCGGGCGTCCCGACCAGCGCCGCGTGCAGCGGAGCCGTATCTTCGACCTCGACGTCGTGGTCGTTCCGTAACACCCCCGGCGCCGCGATGGTGAGAGGTGTGTTCAGGACCGCCGTGAACGTGTCGGGCTCGGTAATCGGCGCGTCGTTCACCTGATTGATCGTGATCTGTACCGTCGTCTCGTTGCTCTCGAGTGCGCCGTCCTTCGGCGCGTCGGTTGCCTTGTACCGGAACGCATCGCTGCCTGCGAAATTCCTCTCCGGTATGTAGGTGAACGTGCCGTTGGCATTGAGCGCGAGCGTGCCATGCGCTGGTTGCAGCACGAGGATCGCCGACAGGGTGTCGCCGTCGGCATCGGTGTCATTCAGGAGCACGCCTCCCGTGGTCCGGCCGGCCGGCAGCTGGACGCTCAGCGTGGCATCTTCATTCATCGTGTAGAAGTCGGGCTGCGCAACCGGCGCGACGTTCTGCGGCCCAACGGTGATCGAGACGACGGCTGTTGCCGTCAGCAGACCATCTGTGATCGTGTAGGTGAAGGCATCGCTGCCGCTGTAATTCACCGCCGGCGTGTAGGTGACGGTTCCATCCGCACCGAGCACGGCGCTGCCATGCGCCGGCTGTGTCACCGACAGGATGCTCAGGACATCCGCCGGATCCGGATCGACGTCATTTGCCAGGAGGCTCCCCGGGCCGGAGGCTGGCAGCACGAGCGTGCCGTTTTGAGGCACGCCGCGCGAATCGGGAGCGGCCACGGGTGCATGCCCCGTGCTGATGATGATGTCGTCGAGACGCGGCGTCGCCGCCGGATTAGTCGTCGACATCTCGGCGCGATACTGGATGTACCGCGAACGCAGCGCGAGCGGCCCAGGTGTCGCGACCGGCGCGAACGCCGTCCACGATGCATCCGGCGTGGCCGTGTCGCCCGTTCGTAGGCTGATCTTCAGGTTCGTGCCGGCCGGCGTATTCGCGACCCACTGGATGCTGTTCCAGTTCACCGGCGCGGATGCGTCAAAGACACGCGACAGGAACGTGCCGATGCTGGCATACGGCGTCATGCGTACCCAGTCAACGAGCGCCGAGCCATTGCCCGTGTTGAAGTCGCTCGCCGCGACTGGCCGCATCGGTCCCGCCACGACCGCGGTATGCGCCGCCACCTGCACGCCGTCGATGAAGAACGTCGTCGTGCCGTCCGCCTTCCAATCGATCCGGTAGCGATGCGGCGCCGCGAGATAAGTGCTGCCGAGCGGCTGGTCGACGCTGACTGCGCCGGTATTCGTCCGCGCGTACAGCGTTCCGCCAGTGAACGTGCTGAAGATGGCCCATGGTTCTGCAAGCGAACCGAGTGTCACGCCGAGGCCGGCGTGCTGGAACCCGTCGCCGCTGAACGTTGCGACGAACTCGAGCGAACGCCCTGGTCCGTACGTCGCGGCTTCGACTGTGCAATTGCCTCCCGCGTCATTGGCACACGTGCCGACTCGAGCGCCATCGACCTGCAGGAGACCGTTACGAACGGTCGCCGAGCCGCCCGTCGTCCACGCCACCGCGGTCCAGCCCGCAGGCAACGCGTTGCCGGCGAACTCACTGCCCTCGGCCGGCGCGAGAATCAGTTCGCCGTCTTCGGTCTGTGCCGCGTAAGTGAGGGTAGACTGGCCGGCTGCGAAATCCGCCTGCGCGGTGTCGCGTAGTGTCGGGCCTGGAACCGTGAAGCTCGGCGCCAGGACGGTTGTCCCATTGCCCGTCCGATCGCTCGAGGTGACGCGGTAGAAGTACGTGGTGTTCGGCGTCAGATGACCGAGTGTGACCCGATGGCTCGTCACGAATGCGCCGTCGGTGACGACGCTCGTAGCCCCAGGCGGCAACTCCGCGTCGGTCGAATACTCAATCCGGGAGGACGCGGCTTCGTCCGTCGTCCAGGTGATGACCGCGCTCGAGCTGTCGATTGTCGTCGCGCGAATACTGGAAATCACCGGCGCCGTGACGTCGCTGCTCGTGGGAGAGAACACGACGTCGACCCAGTAGTTCGTGGCACCGAAACTTTCACGCGGAAACGCGCTGGCGCCGGCGGCGACGAACACGCCGTTGCCGCCCGCCTCCACGCTCGACAACGCGTGCAGCGGTGGGGAATCCACCGACTGGCTATTGAAGTAGCCGCTCGACGCCGCGTAATGCCCCGTGTTCGTGTGGTACGACGCGATGTAGGTCGTGTTCGCGGTAATGGCGACGGGCGCGCCGAACAGCACTTGCTGCCAGCCAGTCGAGGACTCGCTGACGAAGGTCGCCTGCGCGAGCAACGTGCCGGTCGTGGTCCAGAGGCTCCCGACGTGCGGGCCGGTGTTGGCGGTGCTCTTGTAGTAGCGCACGCCGGTGATGAACCCGTCGATGTCGCTCTTGAACTTGACGCCGAGCTCGAGCGCCGCGGTGTCGTTGAAGTCGGCGATCGGCGGAATCGTTGACGCCGGCCAGAGGCTGGTGCATGGACACAGGCCAGGGTCGACGTTGACGGTGACGGCCGGTCCCGCGGCTTCAATGTTGCCGCTGTCGTCGATCGCGCGCGCGCGGATCGTCGACAGTCCCACCGTCCCGGGTGACCAGCTGAACGTCCACGACGCTCCGCCTTCTGCCGGTTTCCACGGGCCGTTATCGATAGAGATCTCCACGCCGGCGACGACGCTGCCGGCCTGGTCCTGCGCGGTCCCGGAGACGACGACCCGTGCTCCGCTGCGCAACGATGTGCCGCTCACGGGGGAGTTGATTCTCGATGTCGGTCCGAGGATATCGGTCGACTTCACGCCGCGGACGAGCGGACGTGCCGGGTCGGCGCCAATCTTCAGGTCGGCCGGCTGCACGTCCATGTCGGCCAGCAGGTTGATCGTCGCCTGCTGAATGGCCTGGTCCGGCAGGTGCGTGCCTTCCGTATCGCCGCGATCGTGATCGCCGTCAAGGCCCCACGACCACTGCACGGTGCCGGCGCCAAACACGAGCGCGCCGCTGTTATGGCGATACAACGTCAGGCTGTGGGTTGCCGTGCCGGGCCCGACTCTTGACCCGAAGTCGAGGATCTTCTCGGACACACTCCGCGTGGTCGAGGACAGCCGAACGAGTCCCGCGGGCCTGAAGCCGTTGTCGAGATCCTCGTCCCACTCGTAGCCGAGCGATTCACTAGAAAGCGATGCGGATGTTCCTGCGGCGAGCGTGGCGATCCTGGTGTTGCGCCAGAACCGCAGCTCCTTCATCGTCGCGGGCACCTCGATCTCCGTCGAGCAGCAGTTGACGGTCCAGAACTGCCCGGTGAGAGCGTTCTCAGGACGGCCACCATCAGCCGGCGCGCCGAACCGCGTGTCGCGCCAGGTTGCGGTTGAAATTGGCGTCGCGCCTGAATCGAGCGGATCGAGAGGATTGTTGTTCGTCGCGTTGCGCAGCGTTTCCTTGTAGCTGACGAGCGTCCGGTAATCCGTGCCGGGCGTATCGAGACTCTTCTCGAAGCGGGTCTTCCAGTACACCTCGTTGCCGCTGAAGAAACCGAGGTTCACGCCCGCGTTGCGCGCCTGTTCGACGCGCGTCCGCTGGTTCGCGGACCAGTACTCGTCGTGTCCGACGGAGAAGAAGGCCTTGGGCTTTTGCGGTCCCGTCAGGACCACGCCGCGCCGATCCGTATCGACACCGGCCCAGTACTTCACGTCAAAGCCGTTTGCCTCGAGCCAGCGCACCATCGGGTACTCGGCGTTGAACAGGAAGCTCTGTGGATCGTGCGAGCGCGTGTCGAACGGACGGTTGTAGCTCACTTTCACCGCGCGTCCCGTGCACCGGTAGTCCGTGCCCGCGTTGAGCACCGGACCGCCGCAGTACAAGCTGGCGCCGCCCCACTGGTTGTAGGCCTGCCACGTTGTGTCGGAGGTCTGGAACACGATGTCCGCAGTCCTCGCGTCGTGGCGGACGATGAAGACGATGTGGCTGCCGAGTCCAGGTGTAGGAGGCGTCACATTGTTTCGCGTGAGCTTGGCGACGTAGATGCCCGAGACCGCGCCGGCGGTGTTCCACGATGTCGTGACCGACCAGTTCGCACAGTCGACGAGGCCTGTCACGCTGTCCGTCAGGCAATCAGTTTGAGGTTGCGGCGTGTGGAACGGGCCAAGCGTCGCGATCTTGCGCGCGCCGGCGTTCTTGTAGAAGCCGAGCCGATAGATAGCGACCTGGTAGTCCGTGGAGTCGGTCTTGATCTTGAAGCCGATGGGGTCGCCGACGTTGACGCTGATGTCCGTCGCGAAGCCCTCGATCAGCGGATCGCCCGCGGCATCGACGTCGAAGTCGGGATCACCTGTCAGCTGGTTCTCGCAGACGATCGGATTGGCGCCACACTGGGCGAACGCCGTGATCCACAGGTTCCGATCGCTTTCATGGCCCGCGAACAGCCACAGAAGTAGAACCGCTCCTCCGACTGCCGCCACCCGCCTCGCGACTCGGTCCATGACTCGGCACCCCCACAGTGATCGATCGACCCAGCCTCGGGCAGACCTCCGGCATGGCCAATGTCACCGGGGCTTCGCGCTCGCCAGGGACAGTCAGCACATGGTGCTGCCGGTTACGGCTGCAGTCGGCTCAGATCGTTGTTGTACCGGGGAGTTGAGCAAGGTTCTCGCCGGAAGCAGACAAAACCAGCGATCGCGAAATTGTCAGTGGTTTTATTGCGATTTTCGTACGTGGAGAATTGACTACTCAGCAGTAGAAATCCACGGCTACGGCGACATTAGTGCGATGCGGGGAGGATTACCGGGGCGGATCCCAGACAAGGTAGATATAGCCCCTATACCAGATGGTAGGCCTGTCATCAGGCCTTGCTGCGCTCGGCGGACCTGACGGTCCGTCCTGCAAGCGCGACGTAGGTAATCCCTGCGACTGCAAAGCCGATGAACCATGCGTAGTCGTAGAGCGGCCGGAGGGCGGGAATCACTAGGCCGCCCCACGCCGCGGCGCAGCCCGCCAGCGTCGCGATGGTACCGGGCACGTGCCAGCCTCGCGAATATCGATACGCACCGTCCCGCAGATAGAGGTCCTCTAACTGCAGGTGCCTTCGCCGCACGATCCAGTAATCCGCGATCAGCACGCCGGCAATCGATCCCAGGCCACCGGAATAACCAAGCAGCCACGTGAAGATGTACCCGGAGGGATCGGCGAGCAGCCTCCATGGCTGAATCACGATGCCGAGGATGCCGGTGATCAGGCCCCCGGTCTTGAAACTGATTGCGCGGGGGAACGCGTTGGCGAAATCGTTGGCCGGTGAGACGACGTTGGCGGCGATGTTGACCGCGAGCGTCGCGACAACGGCGGTGAACATTGACACTGCGATGACGAGCGGATCGCGGAATCGTCCAATCAACTTCACCGGATCCCAGATCAACTCGCCGTAGATGATCGCGGTCGCGCTCGTGATCATCACGCCCATGGCCGCGAACACGAACATGGTTGTCGGCAGTGCGACGACCTGCCCGACGACCTGCTCGCGCTGGCTGCGGCCGAAGCGCGTGAAGTCCGGCATGTTGAGCGAGAGGGTCGCCCAGAAGCCGATCATCGCGGTCAGCGAAGGCACGAAGACCTTCAGGAAGTCAGCGGTGTTCGTGAATTTGCCTTGCGGCGCGAAGAGTGGACCGAAGCCGTCGGCGCGCCAGACCGCCCACGCGAGGAGCGCGGCCGTCATGACGAGCACGAACGGGGCCGCCCAGTTCTCGACGCGGCGCAGCAGGTCCATGCCGCGGTAGATGATGAAGATGTTGAGCGCCCAGAACGCGAGAAACGAGAACCACTCCGTTCCGGTGTGCCCGCCGAAACCGGGGCCCAGCAGCATTGTCCAGCCGGGCACCACGCTGGCGAAGAAGGTGTTCAGCGCTTCACCGCCGATCCACGCCTGGATGCCAAACCAGCCGCACGCAACGATTGCGCGCATGAGCGCTGGCAGGTTCGAGCCAATCGTGCCGTAAGCCGCTCGCGCGAAAACGGGAAACGGGATGCCGTATTTCGTGCCGGGATGCGAGTTCAGCAGGATCGGCACGAGCACGATCGTGTTGCCGAGGAGGATGGTCAGGAGCGCCTGCCACCAGTTCATCCCCGACGCGATCAGCCCTGATGCGAGCATGTATGTCGGGATGCAGTGGGCCATGCTGATCCACAGCGCCGCGTAGTTGTAGGTGGTCCACGTGCGCCTGGCGATTGGCACCGGCGCGAGGTCCTCGTTGTAAAGCGGACTCGCCTTGATGCGCGAGCGCTCGCGCAGCTCGACCCGTCCGTCTTCAAGAGTGGTCTGGCTCGCGGAGATCATCGGCTCGCGTGCGGAGAAGGGCTGATGACTCATGACTTAGGGCTCAGGGCTCAAGGCTCAGGGCTCAAGGCTCGTTCAGGGCGCCGCGTCTGACGACGTCCGCCAGAACGCTCCTGGTCCATGGAAGCGCTTCGCGCAACGCCCGGCCTCTAATGAAGTGCAATTGTAGGGCGGACCTTCAGGTCCGCCAACGGGAGTGCCAGGTCTTTGTCTTTAAGACGTGTTGAACAGGATGCGCATGGGCGCCGCGGGAAATCGGCATTGTGCGGCTTGTTCATACGCTCGTATCGTCAGCCGTACCCTGAGCCCTGAGCCCTAAGCCGCTCAGAGTCCCGCCGGAGCCTGGCTGGGCCCGCGTTTGAGGAAGCGTCCGGCGCCTTTCTTGCCGACGAACTTGCCCGCCTCGATGATCACGGAGCCGTTCGAAACCACCATGCTGGGGGCGCCCTGCACGACGGTACCTTCGTACGGGTTGTAGTCGACGCGCATGTGGAGCGTCTTGACGCTCAGCGTCTGCTTCACGTCCGGATCGAAGATGACGATGTCGGCGTCGCTTCCTACCGCGATCGTGCCCTTTCGCGGAAAGAGGCCGAACATTCGCGCCGGTGTCGTGCAACAGAGTTCGACGAACCGGTTCAGGCTGATCCGGCGGTTGCGGACGCCGCCATTGTGCACGAGCGTCAGGCGCGTCTCGATGCCGGGCGCGCCGTTGGGAATCTTGCTGAAGTCATCCTTCCCGAGCTCCTTTTGCTCCTTCATGCAGAAGGGGCAGTGATCGGTGGAGATGACCTGGAGATCGTTTTTCGCCAGCCCTTTCCACAACACGTCCTGGTGCCACTTCTCGCGCAGCGGCGGCGACATCACGTACTTCGCCCCTTCGAACCCCGGCTCCTCGTAGTTGTCGTACGACAGGAACAGATACTGCGGGCACGTCTCCGCATAGGCCTGCAGGCCCATGTCGCGCGCGTGCTTGACCTTCTCCAGCGCGTCCGCGGACGAGAGGTGGACGATGTAAATGGGAACGCCGGCGATTTCGGCGAGCGCGATTGCCCGGCCGGTGGCTTCAGCTTCCGCGCGCGACGGGCGGGTCAGCGCGTGGTACTTGGGCGCTTTTTCTCCCCGGCGCAACGCCTCCTGGACGAGCACGTCAATCGTGCCGCCGTTCTCGGCATGCATGCACACGAGGCCGCCGTTCTCTCCGGTCCGGCGCAATGCCCTAAAAATCGTCGCATCATCCACCATGAAAACGCCCGGGTATGCCATGAACAGCTTGAAGCTGGTGACCCCTTCCTGGCGCACCATCGTGTCCATGTCGGAAAGCCCGGCGTCTGGCAGTTCCGTGACGATCATATGGAACGCGTAATCGATCGCGGCCTTGCCGGACGCCTTCGCCATCCAGTCGTCGAGCGCGTGCCTCATCGTTTTGCCGCGGTATTGAATGGCAAAATCAATGAGGCTCGTCGTGCCACCGAACGCGGCGGCGATCGTGCCGGTCTCGAAATCGTCGGACGAGCAGGTGCCGCCGAACGGCATGTCGAGATGCGTGTGCACGTCGATGCCGCCCGGCATCACGTATTTGCCCGAGGCGTCAATCGTGCGATCCGCCTGGAACCGGTGCGATGGCAGGTTCTTGCCGATAGCGGTGATGGTGCTGTTCTCGCAATACACGTCCGCGACGTAGTCGTCGCTGGCGGTAATGACGCGGCCGTTGGTGATGAGGAGGCTCATGGCTTATGTCTCAGGGCTCAGGGCGGCTCAGGACTTATGTCTCAGGGCTTCGGGCGGCTCAGGGCTTTATGGTTCAAGGCTCAAACGACTGATGTTGAGACTCGATGCGACCGTTAAGCACCTTCGACGCTCGAGCCTGCACGGGGCCTGAGCCGATCCGCCATATGCCAGCGTGAGCCCTAAGCCATAAGCCCTGAGCCGTTCACAGCGCGGTGATCGTGCCGTACGTCTCGGGACGCCGGTCGCGATAGAACTGCCAGGTGTTGCGAACCTCCTGGATGAGATCCAGATTCAGGTCGGCGACGATCAGTTCGTCCTTGTCGCGGCTGCCCTCGGCAATGAAGCGGCCGCGCGGATCGCAGAAGTAACTCTGGCCGTAGAACTCACCGATCTTCCAGGGGGCCTCGACGCCGACGCGGTTGATCGCGCCAACGAAGTAGCCGTTGGCGACCGCATGTGCAGGCTGCTCGAGTTTCCACAGGTACTCGGATAGTCCCGCGACGGTGGCGGAGGGGTTCAGCACGATCTCCGCGCCATTGAGGCCGAGGATGCGCGCCCCCTCGGGGAAGTGCCGGTCGTAGCAGATGTACACGCCGACGCGTCCCGCGGCGGTCTCGAACACGGGATATCCGAGATTGCCCGGGCGGAAATAGAACTTCTCCCAGAAGCCGGGCGCGACGTGCGGGATGTGGTGCTTGCGATACTTGCCGAGATACTTGCCGTCCGCGTCGATGACGGCGGCGGCGTTGTAATACACGCCCGTCATCTCCTCTTCGTAGATCGGGACGACCATCACCATGCCGTGCCGCCGTGCGACGTCCTGCATCAACTGGATGGTCGGGCCGTCGGGAATCCGCTCGACCATCTCGTACCACCGCGTGTGCTGTTCGGCGCAGAAGTACGGACCGTAAAACAGTTCCTGCAGGCAGAGGAGCTGCACGCCTTTGCGCGCCGCGTCCTCGATGAGCGGCATGTGTTTATCGATCATCCGCTGCTTGACGTCCCCGGCGGGGCCGTCCAGCGGCACGTCTGCCTTCACCTGGATGAGTCCACCACGAACCGTTCGAGCCATTTAGCGCCTCCGGTGGGGGAAGGCCGCAAGGTACTCCGGGCATGGCGAGAAGGCAAGCCCATTGGCGATTTCCGACTGCAGATTGCCGATTAAACGGATTGTTGATTGCCGATTGCCGATTTGGATCGCCGATTGGCGATTTGGATTGCCGATTGCCGATTTGGATTGCCGATTGCCGATTGCCGATTGCCGATTGCCGATTGGATTGCCGATTGCCGGTTGCCGATCGGATTGCCAATCAAATCGCCAATCTCCAATCGCCAATGCGATCTGCAATTGGAAATCCGTCAATCTGCAATTGACAATCGCCAATGGCCAATCTGCAATCTGCAATCGCCATTCGGCAATGATGCTACACTCACAACTTCGACCCCAGGGGGCCTTGATGTCCGCATCCGTCGCCACGGTGTTTACCGGCCTGCGGTTCGACAACCCGTTCCTGCTCGCGTCGGCTCCGCCGACCGAGTCGGACACGAACATCCTGCGCGCCTTCGAGGCCGGCTGGGGCGGGGTCGTCACCAAGACGATCGGCATGCACCCGGTGGTGAACGTCAAGGGACCCAAGACGAAGTTCCTGCGGTCGTCCCCCGACACCGGCCAGGTCTCGATGGAGAAGCGACCCAACACCGCGCTGCATTCGTCGTGGAACTGGGAGCTGATTTCCGACAAGCCGCTCGACTGGTGGATCCCGCGCCTGCGCAGGATCAAGGACGCGTATCCGGATCGCGTGCTGGTGGCGTCGATCATGGCGGGGTCCGAGGACGATCGGGAGCTCGATCACTGGCGCGAGCTGGCCGAAGCCTGCCAGGCGCAGGGAGTCGACGCGTTCGAGCTGAACCTGTCGTGCCCGCACATGGATCGCGAGGACATGGGCTCGAACATCGGCAAGAACTGCGAGCTGATCGACACGGTTGTTCGCGTCGTCAAGACGGCCGCGCGCGTGCCGGTGTGGGTCAAGCTGACACCGACGACCACGAATATCGCAAAGGAAGCCGAAGCGGCGTTCGCGGCTGGCGCGGATGCGATCTCTTCGTCGAACACGTTCACGTCGCTGCCGCTCATCGATCCCTCGACCCTCGAATTCGAAGTGCACGTCGAAGGGAAGGTCTCGTACGGCGGCCTCGGCGGTCCGGCGATCCTTCCGCAGTCGCTCGCCAAGATGGCCCAGATGACGACTGCCTTTCCGGATCGCAGCTTTTCGGGCATTGGCGGGATCTCGGACTTCACACACGCGCTCAATTATTTTCTGCTTGGCTGCGGGACGGTGCAGGTCTGCACGGCGGCTATGCTCGATCACGCGATCGGGCCGAATGTGATCCAGGGGTTGATCGCGGGCATGCAGGCGTTCCTCGAGCAGCATCGCGACAACGGCTGGCGCTCCCTGGAGGATTTTCGCGGTCAGCGCCGCGATCGCATCGTCGCGCACTCTGAGATCAAGCGCCCGGACGCGAAAGAGTACTTTGGTGGGAGGCACGAAGGATATATACAGGCCGAGACTGCCTCCGACACCTCCCGGTGAGCGCGGATTCGCTGGCCTAACGCCGGCTTTCGGCGCATAATCCCCCTACTCCACATCCACGTCCATGGTCTGCTCGAAATGCGGCGCCGAACTGTCTGCGCCGGGCGGCCGGTGTGCCGCTTGCGAAGCGCTTGCTCTGCCCGACGCGTCGTATGCGGCGGCGACGAGGACGGCTGTACCGGACGCCATCGCTGAGACCAGGCCAGGTCTGAATCAACCAGCACAGAACGACGGCCCCGTCGCACGCCATCCGGCGCTGCAACCGGGCGCCCCTTTTGGGGCGCGTTATCGAATCCTTCGCGTGATCGGTTCCGGAGGCATGGGGGTCGTTTACCAGGCGTGGGATGAAGCGCTCGGCGTAGCCGTTGCGATTGGCGTTCAGGCTGCGACGGCCGCACGCGCGGCGGCACGCACTTGCTCGCTGCTCCACCCCTGAGCGCGCAGATCGCGCACGCCTGTATCGCGATCGGACTTGCTCAATTTCTGATCGGGCGACTTCATGATGAGCGGGTGATGAAGGAAGCGCGGCGGACGCTCGCGGCCAAGCAGGCGCGCCAGCCGGATCTGACGTCCCGTGGATGCGATCAGATCCACGCCACGAATCACGATGTCGATCCCCTGACGCCAGTCGTCGACGGTCACGGCGAACTGGTACGTCCAGTTGCCTCGGCGATCCCGTAACAGGAAATCACCGCACTGCCGTGATGGATCCTGCTCCTGCGGCCCGAGCCGCTCGTCAACGAAACGCTCGGCTCCAGGATCCATCCGCACGCGCCACCCATAGCCGTCAATGAGCGGCAGACTACGATCGCGGCAGTTCCCGGGATACCAGAGTTCCGTTGGGTCTGAACCCGGACGTTCGGACCTCGGCCCTCGGATCTCGGACCTCGCACCTCGAACCTCGGACCTCGGGCCCCGGATCTCGGCCGTCGACACGATCGCACTCCGTGTGCAGTCGCAGGCATACACCAACCCCTGTGCACGCAACATGTCGAGCGTTTCGCGATACACGTGATCCCGATCGCTCTGCCGGCCCGCAAGGATGTCGGGACGGTATCCGAGCCACTCGAGATCCTCGAGGATGCCGGCCTCGTACTCCGGACGGCTCCGCTCGCGATCGTGATCCTCGATGCGCAGCAGCACACGCGCACCGGAACCCCACACGTACTCGGCGTTCAGAACGTGGCCAAGATGCAGCCATCCCGTCGGGGCTGGCGCAAAGCGGGTGAGCACAGGGGAGGATCTTATCCGCGGACGACAATATCGAGGATGCGGGACGCCGTGGACATGTTCGTGAGCCGGGGTGCCTACTGCGCCCGCAGGACGCGCGCGGGGTCGATTCGCGATGCGCGCCAGGCGGGGAGCCACCCGGCGAGCGCACCGATGGCGCCAAGCAAGAGCGTCGCGACCGTGAGCGTCGCCGGATCGCGCGGCGTCAGGCCGAAGAGCAACGTTGAGACGAACGTTGCCGCCCAGAACGTCACGATCGCGCCCGCCGCCACCCCCGCCGAGACAAGCCATGCCACGCGGCTGAGAACCATGCGCACGACGCTCCAGGGTGCGGCGCCAAGCGCCATGCGTATGCCGATTTCCGTGCGACGACGGCTGACGGCATACGACGTGACGCCGTAGAGACCAATCGCCGCGAGCAGCAACGCGAGTGCGCCGAAGAATCCCGCCAGGCTTGCGACGAGCCGCTCCTGCGTCAGCGAGCTGCGCACCTGCTCGGCCAGCGGGCGGAAGGTGATGGCGAGGCCCGGCGACGTGCGGTTCAACGCGTCGGCAACCCCGCGCGTGAGCAGCGCCGGCGATCCGCTGGCCGCACGGACGCTGATGCTGATTGCCGGCCGCATCTCGGGCTGCTGGCCGAGGGGAATGTAGATTGTCGGCGGGACGCCCTGGCGGAGATTGCGGTAAATCGCGTCCTGCGTGTAACCCACGATCTCGCGCGAGACGGCCGGCCGGGATGGCGACCCGGCAATGTGAACGCGTTTGCCCAGCGGATTCTGCCCGTTCAGGAACTTGCGCGCGTAGGCCTCGTTGACGATGACCACCGGCGGCGCCCCCGCTCCGTCCGCCGTCGTGAAATCACGCCCGGCGATCAGTCGCGTGCCGAACGTCTGGAGGAACCCGCCGCTGATGATGTTCACGTGCACGCCGCGTTCGCGTTCCGGGAGCGGCGGGCCGTCAGGCAGGTCGATCCGGTATTGCCAGGTCGATCCCGATATCGGCGTTACGGCCGACGCCGCGGCAGCCGTCACGCCGGGGACGCCCGCGGCCGCTTCCCGCAAGCGTTCGAACAACGGCACACGATCCGCCGGTTCAACGCGCGCGGCACTGGCATTGACCGCGGCGACGAGCACGCGATCCGGATCGAAGCCGAGCGGCTGACTGGTGAGCGTGAGAAACGTCCTCACGAACAGGCCGGCGGCGACGACGAGTACGAGCGACAGCGCCACCTGCGCAATCACGAGAGCGCTGCCCAGGCCAAATCGCGCGTCGCCGGCAATCGACCGGCCGTGCTCTTTCAGTGCCTCGTTCGGCTCGACCTTCGCGGCGCGCAGCGACGGCGCCGTGCCAAAGAGCAGCGCGGTCGCAATCGTCACGAGCGCCGTGAATGCCAGCACGCGCCAGTCAATCGACAGATCGAGGAACACGACGTTCGCCGCCGTCGATAACTGGCGGACGAGGATGCGGCTGCCCCACTGCGCGAACAGCAGGCCGAGCGTTGCACCGCATCCTGAGAGCACCAGGCTTTCCGTCAGCAGCAACCGGGAGAGCCGCAGGCGTGACGCGCCCAGCGCACGCCTGACGCTCAGTTCGTGGCGGCGGGCACTTGCCCGCGCGAGCTGCAGGTTGGCGATGTTGGCGCACGCGATGAGCAGCACGAGCCCTACGACCACCATGATCGTCGTGAGCGGCCGCTGGTACCGGTAGCGCAAATACGAAGCACCGCTCGCGGCGGGGACGAGCCGGAAGGGTTCCTTGAGATAGTTTGGGATGTCTTCGGGTCGATAGCGCGGCGGGATGGTGGCCTCGCGAACCTGCGGCTGCACCCCCCGCAGTGCCGCGGTCGAGGCCTCGAGCGATTGGCCCGCGTGGCGCCTGACGATTATCGTCAGCCACCAGGCGGATCGCTCGTCGAGGAGCGAGTCTCGGCCGCGGATGAGCGCCTCGGTCGCAAGCGGGATCGCCACCTCGAACTTGCTGCCGACTTCGGGACCGAAGAACTCGGGCGGCGTCACGCCAACGACCGTGAACGTCACCCCATCCATCAGCAGCGTCCTGCCGATCGCGTCCGCGGCACCGCCGAACCGCTGTTGCCAGTAGTCGTAGCTGATGACCGCAACCGGACCGTCAGCGCCGCCACCACGGCGGTCGTCACGCTCCGTGAATGTCCGCCCGAGCATCGGCGGAACGCCGAAGACGTCGAAGAACCGTCCGCTGACGTAGAGGCCCTGCACGAATTCGGTTTCACCCGATCGCGCCGTGTTGAACCGGCCGCCGCTCCACGTGGCGGCGCCCGCGAACAGCGTGGCCCGATCCCGGATCTGTTCCCAGATCGGGTTGGTAAACGAGTCGCGGTCCTCGTCGGTGGCGACGATGGCCAGTTGCTGCGGGTCGTTTACCGGCAGCGACCGGAGCAGCAGCGTGTTCAGAATCGAAAAGAGCGCGGTGTTCGCCCCGATGCCAAGCGCGAGCGAGAGCACCGCGACCGTGGTGACGATGGGCGTCGCGCGGAGCGCGCGTACTGCATCCCTGAAATCGGCCATGACTTATCCATTTTGGCGCAGGTCGCTCGTGAAGCTGACGCGATCGAGCGGGAGGGGTGTGCCCGATCGCGTCAGCCGCGTCGGATCGGCATGCCCAGGAGGCTCGGGCCGATCACGGCAACTGCCATGCGCTGTTGGACGAGATTCGGGGGCTGATGGTTGGGTAAAGGCTCAGGTCTACTTCTTCACTGTCTCCGTTCCGCTTACCGGAATCCCGCACACGGTGCCCGAGTACTTCACCGCGACATTGCCCGCCCCGTCCTGCGTGGCCGTGCCGTTCGTGAGCGTGAACGGGCAGTTGACGTTCCCCTGGCTGACGAGACCGTTCGCGGTCCAGTTCAGCGTCGAGCCGGACAACGTCCCGGTGCCGGAACCCGTCGCGTTGATGTTGCCGCCGCACGTTGCCGCGAACGTGACGTTTGCGCTCGAGGCACTCAGAGGGATGACCGTGTACTTGAGATTGCCGCAGCCGGTTGACGGCGTCGAGGCGCTGACCGACGACCACGTGCCGGCGAACACATCCATGCTCACGCTCGGCGCCGATGGACCGGTCGGCGTCGATGAATCGTCTTTCTTGTCCTTCGAAAACCAGTCACAACCCGCCGCCAGCACCGACGCGAGTACGACCAGTGCGGCGAAAGACACCGACTTCCCCATATGGCCTCCAGAACAGGGCAGAGTGCCCGGATCCGCTCTATCGGCCGATCGTGGACAGTTCTGCAGGGACCGGGTTTCAAGACCCGCCCTACACCCGACTCCGGCGCCGCAGGCCGCACATCGCACATCGCGCCTCCCGCATCGCGTCGGACCCCGGACTTCGGACCTCGGACCTCGGCCCGCCTCGACCTCGCGCCTCGCACCTCGCCCATCGGACCTCGCGCATCGCACCTCCCGTGTCATATGATTCAGGGTTCATGGCATTCGAAGGTGTCTATTCCGTTCTCCCGACTCCATTTACTGATTCCGGCGATCTCGACGAAGCAAGCCTCGCGAAGGTCGTCGATCTCTTCATCGACAAGGGCGTCAACGGGCTGACCGCACTGGGAGTCACCGGCGAGGTTGCGCGTCTCGAGGATCGCGAACGTACGCGGGTGCTCGAAGTGGTGGTGAAGCAGGCCAACGGCCGTGTGCCGATCGTTGCCGGCACGACGGCCGAAGGCACGCGCACGTGCATCTCTTACAGCCGGCAGGCAAAGGCAATTGGCGCGTCAGCCGTGATGGTGAGTCCGCCCAGGATGCCGAAGCTCAACTCCGACGCCGTCGTCCGTCACTTCAAGGCGCTGGCCGAGGCGGTGGACATCCCGATCGTGGTCCAGGACTACCCGCCCATCTCCGGCTTCGCGATGGAACCGTGGCTGCTTGCGCGCATCGCGAAGGAGATTCCGTCCGCGCGCACGATCAAGCTGGAAGATCCACCCACGCCGTTCAAGACCGCTCGCATCCTCGAACAGGCGAGCGGCATCACGGTCCAGATCTTTGGCGGCCTCGGCGGTGTGTTCCTGCTGGAAGAACTGATTTCGGGGGCGACCGGCGCGATGACCGGTTTTGCATTTCCGGAAATTCTCGTTCGCATCGTCGCTTCGTTCCGCGCCGGGCAGATCGATGAAGCGGCGGACGTCTTCTATCGAACGGTGCCGCTGATGCGGTTCGAGTTCCAGGAAGGTATCGGCATGGCGATCCGCAAGGGCGTTCTCCACCGTCGCGGCGCGCTGGCGAGTCCTGCCACGCGACCACCCGCGGGGAACATGGACACCGCGACGACCCAGGCGCTCGATCGAGTGCTCACGTGGGTCACGTCGCAGAAAGGCCTGGAATGGATCTCGGTCTGAAGGGCAAGATCGCGATGGTGTCCGGGGCGAGCCGCGGACTCGGGTTCGCGGTGGCCGAGGCGCTCGCAGGCGAAGGCGCCACCGTATCGATCTCTTCGAGCAGTCAAGACGCCATCGATGATGCGGCCAAGCGGCTCTCGTCTACCGGCGTCCAGGTGATGGGTTCCGTCGTCGACGTGCGCAATGCGGCGCACATCGAGTCGTGGGCCAGGCAGACAATCGACAAGTTTGGTGGCGTCGACCTGCTGTTCGCGAACGCGGGTGGACCGCCCGCAGGGTCGGCGCTGTCGTTCGACGATGCGGCATGGCAGAACTCGATTGATTTGCTGTTGTTCAGCGCCATCCGCATGATTCGCGCGGTTGTGCCCTCGATGCAGAAGCGCGGCGGCGGCTCGATTCTGGTGACGACCTCCTCGTCTGTGAAGGAGCCGATCCCGAACCTTGCGCTCTCGACCGTGATTCGCGCGGGGGTGTCCGCCCTGGCCAAGACGCTGTCGCTCGAGCTCGCCGGAGACAAGATTCGCGTGAATCAGATCATCCCTGGCCGAATCGACACGGTCCGCGTCCGCCACCTGGACGAGATCAACGCCAGGAAGCAGGGAATCAGCATCGAGCAGTCAAAGGCGAAGTCGGTTGCCGCGATTCCAATGGGACGTTACGGGGAGCCACCGGAGTATGGCCGCGTCGCGGCGTTCGTGCTCTCGAATGCCGCCAGTTACATGACCGGTGCAACCGTGCAAGTGGATGGCGGAGCAATCAAGTGCGTGCTGTAGCTTTTGAAATCGAACGGAGCTTTCAATTTCTTTGGTTTTGTTCGTTTGAAGCTCCTTCGAGTCTTCGCTCCTCCTTCGACTTCTTCGATTGTCAGGACAGCCTCACATGTCGTTGATGCGGAAGGTACTGCTGGCGGGATCGACGTCGCCCTGGCTGCGCGAGCAGGCGACGAAGCGGACGTTCGTGCGCAAATCGGTCTCCAGGTTCATGCCTGGGGAGAAGATCGAGGATGCCATCGCGGCCGCCGCCGCGTTGAAGCCCGAACGAATCACCACGATCCTCACACGCCTCGGCGAGAACCTCACACACCTCGATGAGGCGGAAGAGGTCACCGAGCATTACCTCGACGTGCTCGACAAGGTGCAGCAGGCGGGGCTCGACGCGCAGATCTCGGTCAAGCCGACGCAGCTCGGACTCGACATGGATGCCGCTGTGTGTCAGCGAAACCTCGAGCGGATCCTGGACAGGGCCGATCGCGTCAACAACAGGCCTGTCTGGATCGATATGGAGAGCTCGCCGTACGTCGATCCGACGCTGAAGCTGTTTCGCGCGAGCCGCGAGCGACATCGCGGTGTCGGCCTGGCGCTGCAGGCCTATCTTTACCGCACCGCGAAAGACCTCGAGGATCTCATCCCGCTCGGGCCCGCGATCCGTATCGTGAAGGGAGCGTATCTCGAGCCGGCGACGGTCGCGCATCCTCACAAGCCTGACGTTGACGAGAACTTCTACCGGTTATGCACCCGCCTGATGGCGGAAGATGCGCTGAAGAAGGGCTCGCTGCTGCACATCGCGACGCACGACGTCGCGCTCGCTGACCGTCTCGTGCGGTTCATCGACGAGCACAAGGTGCCTCCCTCGGCACACGAGTTCGCCATGTTGTATGGGATTGGCATGAGCCAGCAGCGGCGCCTGGCGTCGAGCGGACGGAGAACCCGCGTGCTTATCAGCTACGGCGAATACTGGTTCCCGTGGTACATGCGCCGGCTCGCCGAGCGGCCGGCGAACGTCACGTTCGTGCTGAAAAACATGTTTAGCGGTTAGTCGTTCGATTCCCTTCGATTGTGGGAGGAGCGCATGGAACGTCGCGAGTTTCTCAAGAAGACCGCCGCCGCGTTCGCCGCAACACGTCTGCCCGGCTCCTTGTATCAGAGTGCGACCACCTCCGAACAGGGCGCTGGCAAACGTGTCGGCCTGATCGGCACCGGTTGGTACGGCAAGACCGATCTGCTCCGATTGATCCAGGTCGCGCCTGTCGAAGTCGTCTCGCTGTGCGACGTCGATAAACAAATGCTGTCGGAGGCAGCGGAGATCGTCGCGTCGCGTCAGCGCTCGAAGAAGACGCCACGGACGTACACCGATTACCGCCAGATGCTGAAAGAGAAAGACCTCGATATCGTCCTGATCGTGACGCCCGACCACTGGCACGCGCTGCCCATGATCGAGGCGGTCCGGCTTGGCCTGGACGTCTGGGTGCAGAAGCCAATCAGCGTCGACATCGCGGAAGGCCAGGCCATGCTGGCGGCGGCACGCAAACACAACCGCGTGGTGCAGGTCGGGATGCAGCGCCGCAGCACACCACACCTCGTCACCGCGCGCAACCGCATCATCCGCGAAGGAAAGCTCGGCACGATCGGCCTCGTCGAGGTCTATTGCTACTACCACATGAGGGCGCGAGAGAACCCTCCTGATACGCAGCCGCCCGAGTACCTCGATTACGAGATGTGGACCGGCCCGGCGCCGATGCGGCCGTACAACAAACTCGTGCACCCGCGCAGCTGGCGGGCGTTCATGGAATACAGCAACGGCATCATGGGCGA
Organism: Acidobacteriota bacterium; assembly: GCA_046726015.1. Taxonomy (GTDB): domain Bacteria; phylum Acidobacteriota; class Vicinamibacteria; order Vicinamibacterales; family 2-12-FULL-66-21; genus QHWT01. The sequence goes on along the minus strand of JBKOZS010000026.1, from coordinate 474 downwards.
CATGTGCGTGCACATGCTCGACATGGTGCGCTGGATGCTGGATCTCGGGATGCCAGCGCGCATCAGTTCCGCGGGCGGCATCCTCGTCGACAAGGCCAGCAAGGCCAACATCACCGACACGCAGACGGCGACATTCGATTTCGACACGCTGAAGGTTGTCTGGACGCACCGCTCGTACGGCGAGGCTCCCGATCCGAAGTATCCGTGGGGCGCGACGTTCTACGGCGACAAGGGGACGCTGAAGGCGAGCGTCATGGGCTACGACTTCACCCCAACCGCAAAGGGAGAAGCGCCAATCCACGAAGACGTGGTGTATGAGTTCGAGAAGTTCCCGGAGGATAAGACCGAAAAAGATCTGGAACGCCACGTCGCGCCCGCCATTCGCGCGCACATGTCGAATTTCCTCAGCTGCATCGAGTCGCGGCAGAAGCCGGTCGCAGACATCGAGCAGGGCTACATCTCGACGACCGCCTG
>JBKOZS010000025.1:0-19148 GCA_046726015.1 Acidobacteriota bacterium | reverse complement strand
GACCGGGACGTCGGCGGCGGCCGAGCGGGCCCGCAAGGCATTTACCGAGGCGCTCGAGGTGTCCGTGCCGGTCCTGATTGCCGCGGACGCCGGGCTCGATGCCGATGCGGTCGCCCGCGAGATTCACGATCGCAGCCGGCCGGGGACGCCGTTCGTCGTGCTCGATTGCGGTGCGACGGACGCGAGCGCGCTCGAGCGCGATCTCTTCGGCGCCCGCGGCCGCGGCGATGGACACGGGGACGTGGACCAGGTGGCCGCGTCTTCTGCCATGCTCCGCGCGCGCGGTGGCACGTTGTATCTCAAGAACATTGTCGAACTACCGGCCGGGGTGCAGCGCCGGCTCGCGCGCATCGTCCGCGATCGGGAAGTCAGCGCCGGCGGACGCCGCGTTGCGATCCGCGCCCGCATGATTGCGCAGGCGCCGGCGTCGATCGAGGCGGAGGTCCGCGACGGGCACTTTCGTTCCGACCTCTTTCGCAGGCTGTCCCAGGTCTCAATCGCCATTGCAGACCTTCGCGATCGCGCGGAAGACATTCCGGGGCTCGCCGCGCGTATCGCCTCGGAACTCACGGGCGGGAACGGTCCCACGTTCACGCAAGCGGCTCTCACGGTGCTGGCCGCGCCGCGATGGACGGAAAATCTCGACGAGCTGCGCCGTGTGCTCGCGAAGGTGTTACGTGCGGTTCCGAATGGCGCCGTGCGGCAGGAAGACGTCCTCGCGCAACTCCCGATTGACGGCGCGTTCTCGCGCATTGCCCCGCATGTCAGCCTGCGGGAGGCGCGGCGCCAGTTCGAGCGCGAATACATCGCCTCCGTGCTGGAGCGTCATCGATGGCGCATGAGTGAAGCGGCGCGCACGCTCGGAATCGAGCGCGCCAACCTGTATCGCAAAACGCGGCAACTGGGAATCACGCGGCGTGCCGGGGCGCCCGTCGCCTCGTGACGCGGCGCACAGTGCAGCAGAAGGTGGCGCTCCTGCTCCTCGTCGCTGGGCTCGCGCCCGCCACGGCATCGGCGCAGCAGCCACCACCCGAGACACCGCCCGGCACCATCGTCTATGGCCCCCTCACGCTCTCGCCAGGGCTGGTCATCAAGGACGCGGGACTCGACGACAACGTGTTCAACGAAGCCGTCGATCCGAAATCGGACGTTACGTTCACGATCACGCCGCGTGCGAACGTCGGACTGCAGGTACGCCGCGTTCACGTCAGCCTGGTCACCGCCCTCGATTACGTGTACTTCAATACCTACGAGAGCGAGCGCGGCACGAACCTGGCGTCAGAGGTGCGCGCTGACGTGGATCTCGGACGCCTGCGGCCGTACGCCTCGCTCGCAGGAACGAACACGCAGAGTCGCCTCAATCCCGAGGTCGATGCGCGTGCCCGTCATCACGACAAGGCGTACAGCGCCGGCCTCTCGCTCAGGGTGACGTCCCGCACGAACCTGCTGCTGAACGCGCGGCGCAACAAGATCGAGTACGAACCAGACGAGACGTTTCGTGGCGTCTCGCTCCAGGACAGCTTCAACGGCGATCTCGATCGTCTCGAGGGTGGAATAGGGTTCGAGCTGACGCCCATCACGACGTTCAGCGTGCTCGTGGAGCGGGCGCAGCAGCGGTTCGACCTGTCGCCGTCGCGCAATGCGAACAGTTGGCGCGTCTCGCCGACGTTGACGTTCAGCCCGACCGGCCTGTTGACAGGTAGCGCGTCCGTTGGATTCCGCGACTTCGATGCCCTGGACCCTGCGCTGCCGGACTACACCGGGCTCGTCGCGTCCGTCTCGATTGGCGCGACGATCTATGGCCGTCATCAGCTCCAGGCGTCATTCCTGCGCGACGTCCAGTACTCATACGACCCGTCAACGCCGTATTACGTGAACAACGGCGGCAGCATGACCTGGACGACGATCGTTGCGGGCCCGTTCGACGTGCGCGGCACGTTCGCGCTGAACCAGATGCCGTATCGCAGTGCGGACGTGGACCTTGCCGGCACCGATACGTCAACGAGCTACGGCGGCGGGATCGGATACCGCTTTCCGGGCAACGCGCGGCTGGGGATGAACGTGGAGTGGGTAGAGCGAGACTCCGAGATCTCGGCGGACCGCGAATATCGCAACCGCAGGATCTTCGCGTCTTTGACCTGGGGGAGCACGTAATGACCACAGTTGCGCTTCTCGTGCTGCTGATGCAAGCGGTGCCGGCCGCGGGTGCGCCCGCGCCAGCCGAGTACAGCATCGGCATCCAGGATGTGCTCAACGTCACCGTGTTCGGCGAACCGGATGCGTCGCGGGCCGGCGTCACGGTTGACAACGACGGGACGATCGACTGCCCCTACATCGGCCGCGTGAAGGCGGCGGGCCAGACCACGCGCGCGCTCGAACAGGAGATCAAGCAGCGCCTCTCCAGGGGGTTGTTCGTGAACCCTTCCGTTTCGGTCGAGGTCGTCAAATATCGCAGCAAGACAGTGACGGTGCAGGGGATGGTCCGCGCGCCCGGCGAGTTCAAGCTCGAGGGTAACGTCTCGATCATGTCGGTGCTCGCGCAGGCGGGATCCATGACGCCGGATGCGGGGTCTTACGTCGTAATCACGCGATACGCGCCGCGGCCGGAGGCCGCGCCCGGCGGGGAGCCGGTGGCCCAGCAGATTCGCGTGCCGCGACGCGATCTCGAGTCGGGTCGCGCCCAGACGATCACCCTGCAGGATCGGGACACGATCTTCGTCCCCAAGGCAGAAACCGTTTTCGTGCTCGGCTACGTGCGACAGACCGGACCCATCGTTTACGAAGAGGGCCTGACCGTGGAACGCGCGCTGGCGCTTGCCGGGGGCGCAACCGAGCGCGCCGCGACCGGGCGTATCACCATCGAACGCACCGTCGATGGCCGGCTTCTGAAAATCAAAGTGAAGTTGACTGATCTCGTGCAGCCGAACGACACCATCAAGGTACCGCAACGGATTCTGTGAGCGTCGTGTGAAGCCTACGCACTCCCGCCTCCGTATCCTCCACGTCGCCGCCGGCAACCTGTTTGGCGGCATCGAGCGGATGCTGCTCGGCATTGCCGAGGCACAGCGGCCCGACGAGTGCGCCCACGATTTCGTGCTGTGCTTCGACGGCCGCGTCGCGCGCGAGCTTCGCGAGCGCGGTGGCGATCCCGGTGTGCTTGGCGCCGTGCGGTTCAGCCGTCCAGCGAGCGTGTGGCGGGCGCGCCGCGCGCTGCGCCGGAGGATCGCGTCGGTCCCCTACGACGCCGTCATCTGTCACGCGCCATGGCCGTGCGTACTTGCCGCCCCGGTCGTCAGGCGCGCGGGGCGTCCGTTGTTCATGTGGGTGCACGACATTCCGCAGGTCGACGCCTGGCCGGAACGGAAGGTGCGGCGCGATCCGCCCGATCGCTTCATTTGTAACAGCCACTTCACGGCTGCGGCGGTTGCGCAGTGGATGCCGGGTGTTCCGCGCGACATCATTTATCCGCCTGTCCTGCCAAATCCGCCGTTGCACGCCGACGAGCGCCGTCGGGTCCGGGGTGCGGTCGGCGCCAACGACCAGACGACGGTCATCGTCCTCGCGAGCCGCCTCGAACGCTACAAAGGGCATCACGTGCTGCTGCGGGCGGCCGCCCGACTGCGAGGCGAATTCGCGATCTGGATTGCCGGGGCGCCGCAGCGCGCCCACGAGGCTGAGTACCTCGACGAACTCCACCAGCTCGCGGCCGATCCGGCGTTGCGCGGACGCGTGCGCTTCCTGGGCGATCGCCCCGACGTGCAACGGCTGATTGCCGCGGCCGACATTCACTGCCAGCCCAATACGTCGCCGGAACCGTTCGGCATCGCGTTTGTCGAAGCGCTCTATGCTGGCGTGCCGGTCGTGACTACCGCGGCGGGAGGCGCAATGGAGATCGTCGACGCACAGTCGGGCGTACTGCTGCGCGATCCGTCGGAAGCTGCGCTGGCCGAAGCGCTCCAGCAGTTGATCGACAACAGGGCCGGACGCGTGATGCTGGGGTCTGCTGGCCCCTCACGCGCGCGCCGTGTCGCCGATCCCGAGCGGCGGTTGCGCGAGATGTGCGAGATGGTACGCGCGAGGGTGTCACCCGTTCCAGTCGCATGATGCCCGCGACGACGGATGTCGAGCGGCGGGCGCGCCAGAGCCTGGGACGGAGCGACGATGCCATCTACGGCACTGTCGCACGACTGCTGAGCGAACGCGGCGCAGCCGGCACGTTTGCCGACGTCGGATGCGGAACGGGCGATTTGTGGCGAACCGTCAGGAGCGCCTTCGCGCGTTGCGTCGGCGTGGATGCGGTGCGCTACGACACGCTTCCGGATGACGTCGACCTGCGCATTGCCGATCTCGACACCGGCGCGCTGCCGATTGCAGACGCCAGCGTGGACGTCGCTGCTGCCGTCGAGGTCATCGAGCATCTCGACAACCCACGGGCGCTCTTTCGCGAGCTGGTCCGGATTGTCCGCCCCGGAGGCTGGATCGCCGTCACGACGCCGAATCAGCTCAGCGTGCTGAGCCTGTTGACGCTCATCGTCAAGGGACGCTTCTCGGCGTTCCAGGACGCAGCGTATCCCGCGCATCGCACCGCGCTCCTGGAAATCGATCTTCGCCGCATGGCCCGGGAATCTCGGCTGCGCGATGCGACGATCGAGTACACACGCCGCGGCCGCGTGCCGCTGACGCCGTGGCATTACCCGGCAGCCATCGCGCGACTCGCACCGAGACGTCTCTCAGACAACATCATCTTGATCGCGCGGCGTTGATCGCCCGATGCGCGTCTCGTTTCTCAGCGTCTCACCGGAGATGGGCGGCTCGGAAGTCAGTCTTCTCGAGCTGCTGCGTGGCCTCCGTCGCGCCCAGCCTGGCTGGACGCTCGATCTCATCGTTCCCCGCGATGGAGCGCTCGCGATGCGGGCTGGAGATGCGGGTGCAGCCGTCCACGTGCTGCCCCTGCCCGACCGCCTGGCTCGTCTTGGTGAAGCTGCTGGCGATGGCGCTGTAGCCATCGTCGAACGCGGCGCGTCGATGGTGCTGGCTGCGGGCGGAGCAGGGTTGTACTCCCGTCGACTCGCACAGCTTCTCGAGACGCTGCAGCCGGACGTCGTTCACACGAACGGCTTCAAACTGCACGTGTTGGGCGCCCGCGTGACCCCGCGCGGAACGCCGCTGGTCTGGCATCTCCACGAGTACGTCGGCGCGCGTCGAATCACCCGCGCGTTGTTGCGCCGTTACGTATCCCGATGCGCCGCCATCGTGGCGAACTCGCGAAGTGTGGCGGCGGACATCACGTCCGCGATCGAGCCCACCGTGCCGGTGACGCCGATCTATAACGCCGTTGATGCGAACGAATTCACGCCTGACGGGCCGGTTGTGGATCTGGACGCGTTATCAGGATTGCCACCCCCGCCGGCCGCCACTGTTCGCGTCGGGCTGGTTGCCACGTTCGGGCGGTGGAAGGGACACGAGACGTTCCTCGAGGCGTTGTGCGCGCTGCCCGACCGTTTGCCGGTGCGCGGCTACATCATTGGCGACGCGTTGTACGACACCATCGGTAGTCAGCACACCCGCGCCCAACTCGAGCAGCGGATCGCGGCGCTGGGTCTCACCGGCCGTGTGGGTCTGACCGGGTTCATCGACAAGGCCGCGCACGCGATGCGCGCTCTCGACGTGGTCGTCCATGCCAGCACGCAGCCGGAGCCATTCGGGCTGGTCATCGCCGAGGGAATGGCCTCGGGACGCGCCGTCATCGTCAGCGGCGCGGGTGGGGCGGCGGAACTCGTCACGGACGGCGTCGACGCGCTGACGCATCGACCGGGTGACGCGCAAGACCTCGGCCGCTGCATCGCATCGCTCGTGACGGATCGAGCGTTGTGTACCCGGCTCGGCGCCGCCGCGCGGGCGACGGCCACGCGGCAATTCGATCCCGTCACGTTCACGCGCGCTTTCATTGATGTCTATCAGTCCTCCAGAGACCGCGCCCTGGCCCACGCCAGTGGGCGGTAGCACGGTCGCGGTCTCCACGGCAGCCCCGGCGACAGCCACGTACGTCCCGTGGGGATTTGCGGAGGTGTTCGTCATCAGCCAGACGGCGCTGCCAGCCCTGTTGTATTTGCCGGGCTCACAAGCGTTTCGCCTGCCAATCCGTTTCAGCGCGTTTGCGATCAGCCTGCTGGCGTTTGCGTGGTACCAACTGGCTGGACGATCGCTGCCGCGTTCGCCGACACAGCCGTGGGTCGTCGCGCTGCTGTCGCTCCTCGGCCTGATGCTGTTTCATCCCCAGACCGTCACTCTGACCGCGGGCATCGCTCAAATCGGCGTGTATCTCGCCGTCATTGCCCCTCTCTTCTGGGCGCCGCACTTCGTGAAATCGCCGGAACAACTCGCGCGGCTGTTCTGGATCCTGTTGTTGTGTTCCGGCGCGAACGCGGTGGTCGGCGTTCTGCAGGTCTACGATCCCGCGCGCTGGCTGCCGCAGGAGTTCTCTCGCGTCGTCACGCAGTCGTCCATCGGCCTTGGCGCTGCGACCTACGTCGGTCCAAATGGGCAGCAGATCGTGCGGCCTCCCGGGTTGTTCGATACGCCCGGCGCCGTTGCCGGGCCGGCGATGTTTGCCGCGTTGCTGGGCCTGATCTTCACCGTGAGCCCTGTCCCATGGTGGAAGCGGTTGCTTTCGGTGGGGATGGCCGGGTGCGGGTTCGCAGCGATCTATTTGAGCCAGGTGCGCATCAGTCTTGTCGTTGCCGTGCTGATGCTGGTGGTGTATGCGCTGGTGCTGTTCCGTCAGGGTCGCACCGCGCGCTCATCGCAGTTCGCGTTCCTCGCAGCCGCCATCCTGGTGTTCAGCTTCTCGCTGGCGCTCACGCTTGGCGGCGCGAGCGTGGCCGAACGGTTCCACTCTCTCTTCGCAGACGATCCTCTCGCGGTGTATCAGCAAGCGCGCGGCGCGCAACTGAGGTACACGTTTTCTGAGTTGTTGCAGCAGTATCCGTTCGGCGCCGGCCTCGGACGCTGGGGCATGGCTGCAGGCTACTTCGGGTCGAGCGATCCGAACATCCCGCCGATCTGGGCTGAGATCCAGTTCACCGGCTGGATCATCGACGGCGGGATCCTCATGATCGCGCTCTACGTCGGCGCGCTGATCGCGACGGCGCGATTGCAATTCAATCTTGCGCAGGCTGTGCGGTATCCGCGATTGGCCACGTGTGCCGCCGTGGTGCTTGCCGCCGGGCTCGGTCCCGCAGCCATCATCATCAGCTTCACGCCGTTCGTCGCCCAGATAGGCCTTCAGTACTGGTTCCTTGCGGGGGCGTTGCACGGCGTCGCATGCCGCTACGGCACGCAAGAGGCATGACGCGCTGGGCGCTTGCGGCCGGCGACTTCACAGCACTCGGCGGGATGGACCGCGCGAATCATGCGCTGGCCGTGCATCTCGCGAGCGTGGGACGCGAGGTGCACCTCGTGGCGCATCGCGTGTCGCCTGCGCTGGCCGCTGCGCCGGGTGTAACCGTCCATGAGGTGCCGCGGCCGCTCGGATCTCACTTGCTCGGTGCGCCGTTTCTCTCGCGCGCCGCATCCACCGTTGCCGAACGGCTTGGTCGCTCGACGCGGCTTCTCGCGAACGGGGGCAACACGCGCTGGCAGGCACCTACATGGATCCACTACCTGCATGCGGCTCACGTTCCGCACGTGGCGACGGGGTGGCGTACTCGTGCCGTTGCCGCGGCTGCCCGCCGCATGTTCCTGGCGCGTGAGCGCGAGGCGCTGGCCCGTGCCTCGACGGTGATCTGCAACAGCGAACGGACGGCCGCGGACGTGTGCCGGCACTACGACATTCCGCGACAGCGATTGCACGTGGTGTATTACGGCACCGACGGCCAGGCATTCGGTCCCATCGCGGCCGCCGAGCGCGCTGAGGCGCGACGCGCGCTAGGTCTCGATCCCGCGCGAAGAACGGCGCTGTTTATCGGCGCACTCAGCGACCGGCGCAAGGGTTTCGACCTGTTGTTCGACGCATGGCGTCAGCTGTGCGCGAGCCAGGGATGGGACGTGGACCTCGCCGTCGCCGGCGGCGGCGCCGAAGTCCACCACTGGGAGCGGCGCAGTCGCGAGACTGGTTTTGCCGATCGGTTTCGCTTTCTTCGCTTTCGCAGCGACATTCCGCGCGTGCTCGCCGCGTGCGATCTGCTCGTGCACCCGGCGCGTTACGAAGCGTACGGCCTCGGTGTTCATGAAGCGCTTGCCCGCGGACTCCCGGTGATCGTGAGCTCGACTGCGGGCGTGACGGAACGCATGCCCGACGATCTGCGGCCGCTGGTGCTGCCGAACCCATTGCGTGTTGACGACCTCGTCGCGCGAATCCGGTTGTGGCACGAGGACGCGTCCCGCTGGCAGGAGCGCGCCGCCCGTGCCGGCGCGGCACTGCGCGCGCGCACGTGGGATCAGATGGCAGACGAGATCGTCCGCATCGTGGAGGAGGCGTGACGGCAGCGGCCGCGTTTCTTGCGGTTGATGCCTGCTGGGTGTGCGGTGGACGGTCGTTCGCGGGTGTTCTCGAAGCCACGTTCGATCTCTCCGAGTATCACCGCCAGGATCCCGAGCTTGCCGCGTATTCCGGCAGCCGCGTCATCATTCAGCGCTGCGCCGCCTGCGACTTTGCGCAGCCCGCCGCCCTTCCGGCGCTGCCACGCTTTTTCGATCGCATGTACGACCAGCGCTGGGCCGACGACTGGATCGCGCACGAGCATGAAGCGTCCTACAAGGACGTGATTTTTACCGACATCCTGCGCGGGCTCGCGCGCCGTTCTGCGCGCCGCGGTTCACTGCTCGACATTGGCTCGCACGCCGGCCGTTTCTTACGGCTCGCACGTGCAGACGGCTGGGATGGCGAAGGCCTCGAGCTCAATCCGAAGACCGCGGCATTTGCCGCGCGCAGGTCTGGTGCGGTGATTCACCACGGGAACGTGCACAGCTTCAGTCCTGACCGTTGTTACGAAGCGGTGACGCTGACCGACGTGCTCGAACACGTTCCCCGTCCGCTCGAGGTCTTGTCGCGCGTGCGCGCGTTTCTGTCCACTGGCGGGTGGCTTGCGATCAAGGTGCCCAACGGGCCAGCGCAGCGCCTGAAAGAAGGTCTGCGCGCGCGTCTCAGCCCCGGCTATCGCGCGACCCTCGCCGACAACCTGGTTCACGTGAATCACTTTTCTCCCGCATCGCTGGCGCGCGCGCTGGAGCGGGCGGGCTTTCGCGACGTGACCGTCATTGCGGCTGCACCCGAACTCCCCAACGGATCCACTGGCCGATGGCTGCGCCTGGCGGCATTCCGCCTCGCGCGTGCGCTTCCCCTTGGCGTCAGCTCTCCGCTGGCGTTCAATCTGCAGGCGTACGCCCGCCGCGACTGAGCCGTGCACATCCCCCTGACCGTCGTCATTCCAACCTTCAACAACGTGAAGGTCCTGCGCGAGTGCCTGGATGGCTGGCAGCGCTTCGGAGGCGACGATGCCGAGGTCATCGTCGTCGAGGATGGCTGCAAGGACAGCACACCTGCGGTGCTTGCCGAGATTGCCGCGACACCCTGGGGCGAACGCCACCTTCGCTGGATTCACGAGGACGATGGGCACGAGCTGCGATGTACGAACGCTGGCATCGCCGCTGCGCGCGGTGCGCTAATCATGGCATGGCAGGACGACATGTTCCTGCGTGCGCCCTGGCTCGTACCTGAATTGCGCGCGACGTTCGACGCCTACCCGGAGCTGGGGATGCTCAGCCTGAGCCGCGGACTGAATTGCGTGCCGTTCGACGAGCCAATCGAGCGATGGGAGGATTTGATCGACTGGCGTCGACTCCAGAGCACGATTGGTCCCGCACCAGGCAACTGGTTTCTGCTGCAGGAAGTCGACATCGTGATCCGCCCCTGGATCGTGCGGCGCGCGTGTCTCGATCGCGTGGGACCGCTCGACGAAGCGTTTCGACCGACCGAGTGGGACGAAGCGGATCTCGCGTGCCGGATCCGCCAGGCGGGATGGAAGGTTGCGACGTGCGGCTATGAACGTCTTCACGCGTATGCGCACCTGGGCAGTACGACCATCGGCGCGCAACCATCGCAGCCCTATCTCGAGAAAGTCCTGCGGAACGGCCGGCTCTTTCACCAGCGGTGGGATGCCGTGATCGCGCAGGAGCACCCGCGGCCGAGGCGGACCTGGCGGCGGCGTTCAACGTTATCCGGATGGGCGGCGACGGCGCGGCAGATGACGCACGCGGCTGCCCGCGTCGTGTGGCCTGCGCGCTCATGACCATGCAGACCGGCGTCGGCCATCACTACCGAGAGCGCAGCTGGCTGGAGCGGCTGACGGAGGCGATGCACCTGAAAGGCGCACCGGGTTGGGTGCGGGTGCCATTGAAGCGCGCTTACGAAAGTGCGTTGCGGGCAATGCCCGGCGATCATCTGCGCAGCCGCCTCCCCGGTGGTGAAACAGTGCTGATCGATCCGGCATACCGTCACCTCGCATGGAACGCGGAAGAGTACGCGGCGCTCAAGGCATGCGTGCAACCGGGCGCGATCGTTCTCGATGCCGGTGCCAATGTCGGCGCGTACACACTGCTCTTTGCGCAATGGGCCGGGCCGCGTGGCCATGTCTACGCGTTCGAGCCCGCGGCGGAGAGCCGGGGCGGACTCACACGCCACGTGGCAATCAACGGGCTTGCCGATCGCGTCACCATTCGTGGCGAGGCGCTGGCACGCCGGTCGGGCACGGTCCGCTTCCACGAGTCGGGTACAGCGGGGAACAACCGCATTGCGCGCGCGTCGGACACCGATGTGACCGAGATTCCTGCTGTCAGCATCGACGAGTTCTGCGAGTCCAACCGTGTGACACCCGACGTGATCAAGATCGACATCGAAGGGACCGAGCTCGACGCGCTGCGGGGCGCGCGGCAGACGATTGCGAAGCGTGGACCTGCGCTCGCGCTGTTTGTCGAATTGCACCCCTCTACCTGGCCGTCGCTGGGCATGTCCCGCGATGACATCGACGCAGAACTGCGCGCGCAGCGCCTTGTGATCGAGCCGCTTGCCGGGGTGGCCGATCCGTGGTCGACCGAAGGGATCTGCGTGCGCCTTCGCCACACTGTCTGATGCGCATCCTCCTGGCCAATGACGACGTGGCAGGCGCCGGTGGCGTCGAGACCTATCTGTCCGCGTTGCTGCCGGCGCTGCAGGCGCATGGACACGAGCTGGGAGTGCTTCACTTGAGCCCGAGCGCCACGTCTGGTCCGATTCGCATCGTGACCGACCATGTGTGGCGGGTCAGCGTCGCCGACAGCGGGATGGCGAGTGCGCTGGACAAGGTACGCCGCTTCGATCCTCACATCTGCTTCTCGCACAACATGCGCGCGCTCGACGTTGACGAAGCGCTGTTGCGTGAGTGGCCGGTCGTAAAGATGCTGCACGGCCATTTCGGCACGTGCGTCTCAGGACACAAGGCCTTTGCCTTTCCACACGCATCCGCGTGTTCGAGGGAGTTTGGCCCGGCCTGCCTTGCGCACTACTTCCCGCGCCGCTGCGGCGAGGCCAGCGGCGTCACGATGGTCAGGCAGTATGCGTGGGCGACACGTCAGCGCGCCCTGTTCTCTCGCTATGCCGCGATCGTTGTCGCCAGCCGGTTCATGCGCGACAGCTACATGCGCGCTGGTGTTGAAGGCGATCGGGTGTCCGCGATTCCGTTGTTTGCGTCGACCGGTGCGGCTGGTCTACCGATCGATCGAGATATGCGCAGCGTCGACGTGCTGTTCCTCGGACGGATGACGCCGCTGAAGGGACCCGAGCTGTTGCTGCGAGCGATAGGCTCCCACGTCAGCGGTGCGCGCGTGACGTTTGCGGGCGATGGACCGGAGCGTCCGCGCCTTCAACAGCTCGCCGCCTCACGTGGCATCGACGCGAGATTCCCTGGCTGGGTGACGGGAACCGAACGGGACGCGCTTCTGCGCCAGTCAGCCATCCTCGCCGTGCCGAGCGTGTGGCCGGAGCCGTTCGGTCTTGTCGGTCTCGAGGCGGCCCGGCTCGGCACGCCAGCCGTTGCATTCGATACGGGCGGCATAGCGGAGTGGCTGACGGACGGCATCAACGGACGACTCGTTGCACCCGCGCGCGGATTCGACGGCCTGGGAGAAACGATTGCTGCCATTCTGAAAGACGCTGACACCTGGCGCCGGCTGTCGGCAGCGGCTCGAGCCGTCTCGGACCGCTTCACGATCGAGGCGCATGTGACCGCAGTTGAACGCGTGCTCACCAATGCGGTGATGCGCCACGATTCAGCACCGGCGATGAGCCTCGAGGCATGAGCCGTTCGCGGTAAGGCTGACGACATCCATGCTGTGGCACGTCCTCACGCCGGAGTATCCGCCCGACTGCGGAGGCGTCAGCGATTACACGGCAATGCTGGCATCAGCGCTGGCCGATGCCGGCGATCTCGTGCACGTGTGGCATCCGCCCTCGTCGCGGTGTCAGCCGGACGCGCCGGCATCGCCAGGAGTCGCTGTCCATCAGCTCCCCGATCGTTTCGGGCGGGCATCGCGCAGTTTGCTCCAACGGACATGTGCCGAAGTGCCGGGGACGATCCTCGTCCAGTACGTGCCGAGCGCATTTGGGTTGCATGGCGGCAACGTGCCGTTCTGTCGCTGGGTGCTCCGGATGCGGCGAGCCGGCGCGGACGTGCGCGTGATGTTTCACGAACCATTCTTCTATTTCGGATTCGAGCGGCCGTGGCGGAACGCCCTTGCGATAACACAGCGGCTGATGGCCAGCCTGCTGATTCGCGGTGCCACGACGTTGTACTTCTCGACCGAAAACTGGTTCCGGTATCTCGAGCCGTTCGGCCCCGTCTCCCACGCGGTGGTGACTCCCGTCCCGTCCACCGTCTCGACTGAGGCGGATGCGACGACGATCACGACCTGGCGCGATCGCGTGCGCGCCGGCGGGCGGGTCGTCGTGGGACACTTCGGCACGTACGGCGATCATGTCGGTGACGAGTTGCGGAAGGTCGTGCCGGAAATCTGGCGCGTGATTCCCGATGCGCGCGTGTTGTTGATCGGTGAGGGCAGCGCAGGCTTCGCAGAACGGATGTCTGGCGCCGCACCATTGCACTCGAGCCTTGCCGCAACGGGACGACTGCCTTCCATTGATGCGGCCGCTGCCATGCGCGCGTGCGACGTGTTGATCGCGCCATACCCGGACGGCGTAACGACGAGACGAACATCGGTGATGGCGGCGCTGACCAGTGGTCGCGCGGTGGTCACGACCGATGGTCCGCTCACCGAGCCGGTCTGGCGCGACACCGGCGCGGTTGCCCTGGTGGGGGTTGGCGACGCGGCGTCGTTCGCGACCGAAGTGAAGGGCCTCGTGACCAATACAGAGAAGCGAGTCGCGCTTGGCGCGCGCGGCCGGCAAGTGTACGACGATCGGTTCGATCTCTCGCACACCATCAGCGTGCTGCGCGGCGCCGACGTCGCGGTGGCGGTTCCGTGACGCCGCCGCGTAGCCTCTCGATTCTGCTCGTCGGCGACTACCCGGACGACCCGCGCCTCGGTTCCTCGAAGGTCTTTCACAAGCTGCGCGATGAGTTCATCGCGCTTGGCCACGAGTGCGATGTCATGTGGTCGCACGAGATCGGCCGCTGGCCTGTCACCCGGCACCTTCGTCAGCTCGCGTCCCCGTGGATGGCGGCGCGGGCGCTTGCGGCGAAGACAGGACGCAAGAAATATGACGTCGTGGACGCCGCCAGTGCCGAAGGATTGTTTCTCGGTGTCCTGAACACGATCGGAGCCAGGGATGGCTGGGTGTTCGTGTGCCGCTCGAACGGCCTGGAGCACCGCAACTACGCGCGCATGATTGACGATCACCTGCACGGCTTGATGTACAAGCCGTGGTCTCGCCGCCTGTGGTATCCAGCCTCCCGTCTATCGCAGGTTGCCGCCGCCGCGCGGCTGGCCGATCGACTCATCGTGCTCAACGACGGGGACCGGACGTTCGCGCTGGATCGTGGATGGCAGCCGCCCGATCGCATTGCGCTCATCCCGCACGGAGTCTCCGACACGTTCCTCGCGAGCGCGCCCGCGCCAGACGCTCCGCGCGGCGCCGGCCTGCTGTTCTGTGGCTCGTGGGATCACGTCAAAGGCATCGCCTACCTGACCGACGCAATCAACAAGCTGCACGGCGCCGGTCATAAGGTGCCGCTCACCGTGCTCGGCCCCGGTGTGCCGGCGGCAACGGTTACCTCCACGTTCGATGCGGCGGTGCGACCGTTTGTGACCGTCCTCGACCGCGCACCTGAAGAACGGGTCATGGCGGAATACAGGCGTCACGACATCCTGCTGTCGACGTCGAGCTACGAAGGCTTCGGTCTCGTGCTCATCGAAGCGATGAGTCAGCGTTTGCCGGTGATCGCAACCCCTTCGGGTTACGCCAGCACGATCGTTCGTCACGACGAAACCGGCCTGCTCGTGCCCATTCGGGACGCGGACGCGCTGGTGGCGGCTATCAGCGTCTTGTGGGCGGACGCGGCGCGGCGGCGCCGGCTGGGCGATGCAGGGCACGACGCGGTGAAGGGGATGAGCTGGCGAGCTGCCGCGGGTCGCACCATCGACGTCTACGAATCAGCGCGCGCGGACCGCGCGAAACGATGAAGCCACGGCTGTCGATCGCCATCACGACGCGCAATCGTCCCGCGTCGCTGAACCGGTGCCTGCAATCGATCGACGTCATCCGGGATCTGTCCCCGGAGATTCTCGTGTTCGACGACGGATCCGATCCACCTGCGGTCGATCGGATCACGCCTGGTCTTATCAGCCTGCGAATACTGCGAGACCTGGGTAGTCCCGGCTACATTGTGGGGCGCAACCGCCTGGTGCGTGAGGCTGCGGCCCCGGCGGTACTGCTGCTCGACGATGACACTCGAATTCTGTCCAGGAAGAGCATCGAGCAGGCGCTTGCGGTGCTGGACGGCGATCCGCGTGTCGCAGCGGTCGCGTTTTCGCAGGCGGAGGCGGACGGCCGGCCGTGGCCAGCCGGCATGCAGCCCTCGTCCGTCACCGTTCCGTCCATCATCGCGAGCTTCATAGGCTTTGCGCATCTCGTCCGGCGCGACGTGTTCCTGGCAGTCGGCGGCTATCGCGAAGACTTCGTGCACATGGGGGAGGAAAAGGATCTGTGCCTGCGGCTGCTCGACAGCGGGCATTGTGTGGTCTACCTGCCGTCAGCAGGGATTGCACACGTGACCGACGCGTCGGGTCGCGACCGGGCGCGCTACCTGCGGTTCCTCGTACGGAATGACTGCCTCAACGCGCTGTATAACGATCCGCTGCCGCGTGTGCTCTGGACGGTGCCGGCGCGCTACGCCCTGTATTTCCGCATGCGTGCGGCGTGGGGCATTCGCGATGCCTGGGGCTGGGGGTGGATTGCGCGCGAGGTGCTGTCGCGCGCCGGTCCGATCGTGGCGTCACGGCGTCCCGTTTCACGCGCGACGCTGAAGCAATGGCGCACGCTGGTGCGTGCACCGCGTCCCTATGAGCGGCCCTCGCCGGTGACGGAACTGCGGGAGCATGCGTGATGGGCGCCCCTCATCATCAGCTCACTGGATTGGCTCATCGCGCCGAGGGGTCGACCTGGTCGCGACGACGGCGAAACCTCCGTCGTCCTTCAAGTCGCGCCACGCGCAGCATGTGGACGAGGCGGTCGGAGAGTCGTGGTTTCCAGGCTCGGAAGATCTCATCCTGCAGCCGGAGTTCGTCATCGATCACACCGAGCCCACCGGCCTGTCGGCGCATGGCCTCGAGACGCGTCGCATACATTACCCAGCGGGTGAAATACATTCGGTCCAGTGCGGCGAGGTACCCGTTGTATTCCGCGAAGGGACTATCGCGCCAGGCAACTGCGTGCATCTCGTGGCTCACCAGCGGCTCGCGGTTCAAGAGCAGCCCGCCCGCCCTGCAGAGCAACTGGGCTGAATAGACGTTGTCCCAGCATCCTTCACCGAGGATGTAGGGCCGGAACCCGTGCCGGTTCTCGAGCCACCACCGTGCATCGATGACAAAGACATCGGTTCCGTACAGCAGCGGTTCGGGACTGGGCGTCCCGCGCGCGTCGACATCGGTACGGGCAATCAGGAACGCCGGATAGTCGGTGTGGAGCACTCGATCGACCACGGCCGGCGTGAACAGAATGTCGGCGTTGGTGAAACCGAAGTACCGGACGTTGCGGTCGCGTGCGAGTTCGGCCAGTCGAGTGAAAACCTCGCTGACGATCGGTTTTCGCGGCCCGCGCCGGCCCGTGACGCGGTTCGAATCCAGCTCGAGGATCGCGACGTTCTCAAATCCGTCAGCCTGACAAGACTCCATCCCATCGCGGAACAGCAGGTTGACTGGGCGCAGTGGAGAGGTGTCGAGGAGGCTCTTGGCGGCGCGCGCCTGTCTGCGCCCCGCCTCCCCTGGCGCCCCGTAAAGCTGCGTCCCAAAGAGCACGGCTGCTTCTGACATGTCCCTGCGCGTCAGTCTACCGGAGCGGCGGGCGGCAATAGCGGAACGTCACATGGAACGAAACGGCAGCGGCGAGGCTCAGCCCATCGTCGAAGAAACCCGGATGCGCCGCTCCTGGTGGTCGCAGTCCATGCGCTACAAGCAGCTCTCGCTACGTCGCGGGTTCAGGCGCGCGTGGAATCGCGTGTTTCCCCGCCTGCCGATCGTTCTGCGAGTGTTCCCCGGCGTGTGGTGGATCGCCCAGGATGATGCGGTCAGCGATCAGCTGTTTGCCGGGTTCGAATACAGCGAGCGCCAATTCCTGCAGCGCCTGCTCGAGCCCGGGATGACGGTGCTCGATATCGGCGCCCACGCAGGCCTCTACACGATCGTCGCGTCGAAGCTGGTTGGAACGTCCGGCCGTGTCATTTCGTTCGAACCGTCCCCGCGAGAGGGCCGCCGATTGAGGCGCCACCTATGGCTGAATCGTTGCCGGAATGTCACGGTCGCGGACGTTGCCCTCGGCGAAAAAGAGGGACACGGGGACCTCCTGATCGTTGACGGCAAAGAGACCGGCTGTAACAGCCTTCATCCCGGCGAAGGGATTGCCGGGGACCCCATTCGCGTCAGAGTACGTCGGCTCGACGACTGCCGGAACGAAGGCATGTTCACGATCGTTGACGTCATCAAGATGGACATCGAGGGTGGTGAGTTGTCAGCACTGCGCGGCGCTCGCGCCGTGTTCCAAACCGTCAGGCCCGTGTTGTTGTGCGAGGTCGAGGAAGCGCGCCTGGCACCGTGGAACTACCGCGGCCGCGAGATCATCGATCTCGTTCGCGACTGGAATTACCAGTGGTTTACGCTCGATTGCGATGGCCGTTTGCGTGAGTTGCCCGGCGCACAGGACCGTTTCAATGGCAACTATGCGGCTTTGCCGATGGAACGGTCGACCGACATCCGCCGGCGCATCGACGCGTGAAGTCCCTGCTCACCATCGGCCACTCCTACGTCGTCGCCGCGAACCGGCGTCTCGCGCACGAGATGGCGAAGGCGGGCGCCGGCCGGTGGACGGTAACAGCGGTCGCGCCGCGACGCTTTCGAGGCGATCTGCGCACGGTCAACGTCGAATCAATCGACGGCGAGGCAGACAGACTTCAGCCGCTCGACGTTCGATTCGATCGCAGCCCGCATCTGATGTGGTACCAGCACCTGAACCAGGTGCTCGAACAGAAATGGGATGTCGTCCACTGCTGGGAAGAGCCCTATGTCCTCGCGGGGGCACAGATCGCACGCGCGGTTCCGAAGGGCGCCCGGCTCGCGGTCGCGACGTTTCAGAACATCTCCAAGCGGTACCCGTGGCCGCTGAGTGCCTTCGAGCAGAGGACGATGACGCGCGCGGACGGATGGATCGCGTTCGGTCATACAGTTCATGACGCGCTCGCCACGCGTGAACTGTACGCCGGAAAGCCGTCCCGGGTGGTTCCGCCAGGCGTGGATGTCGAGCAGTTCAGGCCGGATGCGACGCTCCGCCGCAACACGCTGATGCATCTCGGGTGGCCGGCGTCCGCTCCGGTCGTGGGTTTTGTCGGCCGGTTCGTGCCGCAGAAGGGCATCGACGTGCTGCTGACGGCGCTTCGCTCCACCGCGGCTCCCTGGCGCGCACTGTTCGTCGGCGGCGGGCCGCTGGAAGGCGAGCTGCGCCGTTTTGGCGCCGAATATCCGGGGCGCGTGCACGTGGAAACGTCGGCAACGCACGACGATGTGCCGGGGTGGCTGAATGCGATGACGGTTCTCTGCGCGCCGAGCCAGACGACCGCGCGCTGGCGTGAGCAGTTCGGACGGATGCTCATCGAAGCGATGGCCTGCGGCGTTCCCGTCATCGCCAGCGCCAGCGGTGAGATGCCGTCGGTCGTCGGCACGGCAGGGGCAGTTCTCGCGGAGACGGATACGCGCGCATGGGCCACGGAGATCGATCGAGTGCTGACAGACCGCGACTTGCACCACGAGTGCGTGGCGAAGGGGCTGGACCGTGCGCGTACCCACTTCGCGTGGCCGCGTGTCGCGCGTCAACACCTCGAATTCTTTGAGACGCTGATGGACGGCCGGCGATGAGTACGGCGTCACTCGGCGCGTTCACTATCGATTGCGCGCGGCGCTACCCGAGGGTCGCGATCCACGCATACGAGCCGGATCCCGAGACGTGCGAGCTGCTTCGCCAGAACGTCGCCGC
This sequence comes from Acidobacteriota bacterium, assembly GCA_046726015.1. GTDB lineage: Bacteria > Acidobacteriota > Vicinamibacteria > Vicinamibacterales > 2-12-FULL-66-21 > QHWT01. The sequence goes on along the minus strand of JBKOZS010000025.1, from coordinate 418 downwards.
CAACGGCCTGGCTGGCCGCGTCACTGTATGGAATGAGGCCGTTGCCGGACGCGCAGGCCGACTCACGCTGAGTCGAGGCAACGGCAGCATCATCACCAGCGCGTTCCTTCCTCTGGGAAAGCGAGGAGAGTCATTCGAGGCCACGACCGTGACGTTCCAGACGGTTGTCGAGCGCGCAACGCACCGGATATCACGAATGGCTGGTCCCTGACGTGGGAGCACGCATCGATTGCGTGTTGTCCCCGGCGTTCGAGGTGAACTTCGCTCCGTCCGGACGTTGCGGTCCCATGCTGCGGGCGTGGAGGCGAGCACCCATCAACGGCGGCCGCTTATGAACACCGCACCACCACTCCGCGTGGCCGTCATTGCGGACTATGCCGAAGAGGGCTGGCCGAGCATGGATCTCGTTGCCGAGATG
>JBKOZS010000024.1:0-13996 GCA_046726015.1 Acidobacteriota bacterium | reverse complement strand
GCTATCGTCTCGTGGGCTCGGAGATGTGTATAAGAGACAGCGTCGATCTCCGACGGATGGTGGAGGAAGGGAAGTTCCGCGAGGATCTCTACTACCGTCTCCACGTGATCACGGTGGAACTCCCGCCCCTGCGCGACCGCAAGGACGACATCCCGCTGCTGGTGCAGCATTTCCTCGACAAGTACGGGCAGGAGAACAACAAGCCGGGACTCGAGCTGTCGCCGGACGCGCTCGACATGCTCTTCGAATACGACTGGCCGGGCAACGTGCGCGAGCTCGAGAACGTGATCGAGCGCGCCGTGGTGCTCTCCACGAATTCGCGGATCAACGGCGACCTGGTGCCCGATCACGTGCGCAGCAGCAAGCGTTTCCAGATGCCGCAGTTCGTGGTGCCGCCCGAGGGGATCTCGTTCCGCGACGTCATCACCGACTTCGAGAAACGCTTGATCGAATCGACGCTCGAAGCCGCCGGCGGCGTGCAGAAGCGCGCCGCGGAGCTGCTCCACATCAAGCCGACGACCTTGAACGAGATGATCAAGCGGCACGACATCCGTCCCCGCCGCAAGAAGGCGGCTAACGGCACCGCCGGATCCCGCGCTGGTGGCGCCGCGCCCGACGTCGAAGACGACGAGGAAGTGGTTGGGGCGGACCGCGATTAAGGGCGATTGCCATGCGGCTGCTAGTCCTCGGTCCCACGGGAGTTGTCGGCGCCGAGGTCGTACGCGAGGCGCTGGCGGACACGCGGTTCGGCCGCGTCATGGCGATCAGCCGGCGGCCGCTCGATAGCTCGCACCCGCGCCTCGAGGCGCTCCTTCACGCCGATTTTCGCGATTTCAGCGACCTTCGATCCCGCTTCAGCCACGTGCACACCGCGATTTGCGCGCTCGGCATGGCATGGCCGCAGGCTGAGAGCGAAGCGCAGTATCGGGCGGTGACGTACGAGTACGTGATGGCGCTGGCTCGCACGCTCAACTGCGCAAACCGGAACGCGCGGTTCTGTTTTGTGAGCGGCCACGGTGCGTCGGCCACGAGCACCCAGACCTGGGCGCGCATCAAGGCGGAAACGGAGGATGCGCTGCGAGACACGTTCGGGTCGCGTCTCGTGGTGTTTCGCCCCGGGTACATCTATCCGGTCCACGGACGTGCGACGCGGTACTGGGGCGACCTGGTCATGCGTCCGTTCATGCCGTTCCGGAGCGTGCTGGGACGCTACATCACGGACAGCGTGACGGTCGCGCGGGCGCTGTTATATGCGGCGATTGGCGGGGAAGTGGCGAGCCCGGCCGGCAACTACGATATCGCCGCCGCGGCCGCCGCCTACGAGACCAGTTCCCGCACGGCCGTTCTCAGCGCCAGCGGCTAACTGGCGGCGTCAGCGCGCGCCGCGGAGATGCGTGAACATCCGCTCGTACTTCGAGAGGATGACGTCCCACCGGTAATTCTTCCTGACATACGCGCGGCCGTTGCGTCCCATCGCCGCACGCAGCCGCTGGTCGGCCATCAGCAGTTTCATCGCCTCCACGAACTCGTCGCGGTCAGCGTAATAGAGGCCGGCGTTGCTTTTCTGGCAGTGATCGACCAGCACCTCGCTGCGGGCGTTTGCGAGGATCGGCGTGCCGACCGCGAAGGATTCGAGCGCGAGGAGCGAAAGACTCTCGTACGGCGACGGTACGACGACCACCGTCGCGGCCTCGAGCGCCTGGAGACGTTCCTGGTCCGAGAGCCGGCCCGCGAAGCGGATAAATGGTTCCTCCGGGAGTGGCATCAGCTTCACTCCCATCAAGACCAGCGATGCGTCGCCACCCTCCTGCACGTAGCTACTGAAGTACTCGATCAGCTCTTCGCATCCCTTGCCAGGATCGATGCGCCCGCCGTACAGCGCGATCGAACCGTGCAGGCGATGACGCCGCCTGAAAACGACGCCGCGTCCCGCGAGATGAGGGCGCCAGCTCGGTGGCCGATCTTCGTCGCGAATGGCATCGCCGTCAGGCTCTTCCCGCTCCTCTCCATCTTCCGGCCGGTCACGCTGGTAGGACTGCGACTGCGGCAGATCGACACCGCATCCGACCGTGTCTTCCTCGACGGCTCTGATCGAGAAATGCGTCGTGAGGAAACGCCGTTCGGCTTCCGTGTTGTATGCAATGCCCGCCGGCGTACTGAACAGATCCCGGTAGATCTCGAGATGAATGGCCGGTTCGTCGTGCGCCGTGGGCACGAGGATGCTCTTGTGCGGCGCCACTTTCATCCCGAGCACGGTCGGCGCATACAGGTAGGTGAAGAAGATCAGGATGTCGTACTGGTGGTGATTACGTTCGAGATGCTCGAGAAGCGCCGGACACCACGGTCCCTGCTGCCGCAGCCACTCGAGCTCGTCCTCGCGCGTATGCGACGAGGTGAAGATCCATTCCGAGTAGCGGTTGAATGCCTGGATGTCGCGCGTCTTCGCGTTGGCGAACCGGCGGACCGTAACACCGCGGATGCGGTCCAGCCCGTCCGGGTATTCGTTCTTCCAGGTCACGTAGTCGCGCGCGCAGGTCGTCAGCACGTCGACCTGGTGCCTGGGCGCAAGGCGCTCGGCAATCAAGCGGCAGTGATACTCGGATCCGCCGAGAATTTCAGTGCCGTAGCGTTGAACAATGAACGCGATCTTCAATTCAGCAACTCAGCAATCGTTGCGCGGAGGCGCGCCTCGATGGCCTCCGGCGCAAACGCGCGCAGCCGTGCGCGCTGTCCGTTCAGCACGCGCGTGCGCAATTCCCGATCGTATACGACGCTGCCCAGCAGCTCGGCCGCCAGCTCGAGATCCTTGGGCTCGAACAGGAGGCCCGCGCCGCCAAGCGTCTCGGGCACGGCGCCAGCCGCATACGCCACGACCGGCACATCCGCCGCCATCGCTTCGACAAGCGGAACGCAGAACCCTTCGTGTTCGCTCAACGAGACGTACGCGTCGGCCCAGCGGTAGAACGCGGCCAGATCTTCGTCGGGCACCGGTCCGGTGAACCAGAATCGATCCGGCAGCATGTCGAACTCGGCGATCAGCGCACGGATCTGCGCGTAGTAACGCGGCACGCCGTCGTGGCGGCCCACGAAGATGAACCGATAGTAGCTGTCGACGTTTCTCTTGTACAACTCGGCCAGCCGGATGTGATCCTCGATTTTCTTGTTGGGAACGATGCGGCCGACGAAGAGGATGTTGATGAGGCCGTCGCTGAGGATGCGTTCGAGCGCTGGACGCTGCGGCGCGCTGGTGATCCGGTCGGTGTCGACGGCAATCGGGAGGACGCTGGTCGGGGCGAAGCCGAGCGTCTCGAGCTCCTGGCGATTGAACTCGGAATCGCCGAGCGCGAGATCCACGCGTCCGGCGAGCGTCGCAAGCTCGCGGCGGCCGAGCGCGGCGAGACGGAACAGCCCCGCATCATACGGCGCGAAGAATGATGCCGGCGTGATGTTGTGGTACTGCAGCACCTTCATGCCGTTCAATTTCGCGAACGGCTCGGTCATCGGCGAGGGCAGCGCCAAGTGAAAGATCGTCACGTCCCCGCGCGACGCGTCGGGGTCCGAGAACGGCCGCACGTCGTTCCGCAGGTCATCGTCGATCGTCAACGCGAAGAGCTCCGACGCGTGACCCATGCGCCGGAGAAGATCGCGCACCTTCCGCGCGCTGTCACCGATAGCGTCGCCGCGGTGCGCCGCCGGGACCCACTGATGGATGATCATCGAGGTGCGATGCGCGATGTGCGATGTGCGACTGGTTCAGAGCCTGGCGAGAGTGCGTTCACATTTTCGCGCCTCGCGCCTCGCGCCTCGCGCATCGGCTCCAGCGGTAGCGCACGATACACAGCCGGCCGGAACTGTCGCAGTTCCTCCAGCCGCTCCGCCTGATCGAACTGCGCCCAGAAATCCCAGGCCACCTCGGGCGCGGGCCGTGGCGGCAACGCACGCACCTGATCGACGAAGCGCAAGAGCGTCCCCGCGAAATCTTTCCGCCGAAGCCGGGCGAGCGACGCGTCCTGCGAGGCGACGATGGCATCCTCGACGGCCGCGTCGTCGAGCACCGCCGCCATCAGCCGGGCCACCTCGTACGCATCTTTCGTCGAGTACAACACGCCGCCGCCGTCCATCGTCGCCGGGACCGCCGTGGCCGCATAGGCCAGAACCGGAACGCGCTTGTAGAAGCTCTCGATGAGCGGCACACAAAAGCCTTCGTGCTCGCTCGCGCAGAGGAACAGATCCGCGATGTCGTAATACGCGGTGAGTTCCTCGTTGCTGACGTGCCCGAGGACGTGCACGTCGGGTGTTCCGAGTCGTGCGATCAGCGACTGCAGCATGGCGAGATACCGTTCGAAGCCGCTGTAGGAGCCGACCAGCAGCAGACGCGACCGGGGGTTGTAGCGGGTCCGATAGACGTGAAAGATGCGAATCAGGTCTTCGAATTTCTTGTTCGGGATCACGCGCCCGACGAACAGGATGTTCGTCCAGCCATCATCGAATGCCGCGGACGTCATCGTGTTCGGCGGCAGGTCGAGGTGCGAGAAATCCGGCACGACCGGGAGGACGCCCGTCGACCGAAACCCCAGGTCCGCAAGTTCCTCGCGGTTGTATTCGGAGTCGCCGAGGGCGAGCTCGCACCGATCGATGTAAGCGGTCAACTCGCGGCGGCCGCGGAAGCAGAGCTTCACCAGGTCCTTGTGCACGCCGATGAAATACTCCGGCGGCGTGATGTTGTGGTAGACGAGCGCCATGCGCCCCGGCAGGGCGTACGCCGTTCGTGATGCGCGCGATCCAATGGAGAAATGATGGATGAGCAGATCGTCCGGCGCGATCGCGCCAACCATGTCACGGTAATCGGTCGTGAGGTGTTCCAGCCGTCGGTCCGCGGTCTCGACGAAGATCTCGGACTCGTAACCGGCAGCTTGCAGCACGCGCTGAATCCCGAGCACCTCATGACCGATTGCATCCCCGTACCCGAGGGTGGCGAGCACCTGGTGGACGCGCCCGCTCATGCGGCTCCGCTCCTGACGTGGCCGGTAGGAATCCCCTCGAGCACTTCGCGCCCCGACGGGAGCTTTCGGTCTCGCCGCGCAAGCCATCCGGGAAGCGGCTCAATCCTGTACCCGTCCTTGGGAGGTGTCGCCTTTTTCAGCTGCGCAAACATGTCGAGGTACTTGCGCTCGATCACCGGCCAGGCGTAATGACGCTTGAAATACGTACGGCCATTGCGGCCGAGGTGTGCGTTCAGAGGGCCGTTTGATTCGAGCGAATAGAGCGCTTCAACGAACTCCTCGTATCGCTCGTAGTAGAGGCCGGCGTTGCTGCGGATGCATTGCCCCTTCAGCACGTCGCAATGCCCGTTGGCGAGCACGGGGCGGCCAAGTGCCCACGCCTCGAGCGCGACCATCGAGAGGCTCTCGAAGTACGACGGCATGATCAGCAGGTCCGACGCCGCGAGCGCGTCGAACTTGTCCCGATCGTCGATGAACCCGAGGTGGTGCACTTTCGGGTGCCTGGGGATGTCGATGATCGCGCTGCCCACGAGCACGAGATCGAGGCCGCGCGGAAACGATGCCGCGTAGCGCAGGTAATGAGAGAAGAGCTCCGCGCACCCCTTGTTCTCGTCGATCCGGCCGATGTAGATCGCGAACGGCCGGTGGATGTTGAACTTTCGACGGAAACGCGTCGGCTCGGTTCGATCGGGCACGTCGGATCCGACGCCTACCACCACACCGGGCACGCGCTCGTTGCCCGACGCCGCCTGGATCATCGCGCGTTCCTCAGGCGAGTTGTACATCAGCGCGCGAACGCCTCGAAAAACGGGACCGAAGATCGACAGGCCGATCGCCGGATCGCGTTCGGCGGTTGGAACGATCACCGCCTTGTCGGCGACGCGCCGCGCGGCATGCCATGCATGGTAGTAGCGATAACTGAAGATCAGGATGTAGTCGAAGTCCGCGGCGGCCTGCTCGACGTGGCGCACGAGCGCGGGGCAGGCGGGCCCCTCGCTATCGAGCCACCGCAGTTCATCCTCGACGGAGTGAACCTGTTCGAAAACGCGGACCGACTTGCGGCCGAAGTCGTAGGGCTGACGCTCGTGCGCGACCGGGAACCGGCGTACGGTGACGCCGTTGATCTGCTCGACGCCAGCGGGCAGCTCGTTCTTCCAGCTGACGTAATGTCTCGCGCAGGTCGTGATGACTTCCACCTGCGCGTGGCGAGACAGTCGCTCAGCGATGTAGCGCGCGTGGAGCTCCGCGCCGCCGTTGATGTCCGCGCCGTAGCGCTGGACGACGACCGCGAGCTTCATTCGCCTTCGCCACTCTCCGGCTTCGGCGTGGCGGGCTCGAACTCGGGTTCACTGGATTCACCGTCGTCGGCGGCCGACTCACTCGGCTCGCCGCCGCGTACGGATCCGGACGGCGCGGCGGCCTCGCCGAAGCGGCCCGACTGTTCACCAGCCGCGAAGGCGGGACCCGGACGCCTTCGTCCTCTCCTCCTTCGCCTCCTCGCCCGTCGTTCGTTCCCCTCGTTGTCGAGCTCGTTGTGTTGCCCGGGTTGCCTCTCTCCCTGTCCGGTCGGCGGCTGCAGCGGCGGCACCGCGCCAGGCCGATACTGCACGACGCCTTCAAGGGCCCGCGCACGGCGTTCATCGAAATCGAGACGGCTCGACATCGACTCGAGGCGCATCTTCAGGTTCTTCACCTCGATGCTGGTCCGTGTCAGTTCGATGACGAGATTGTGAATCAGCTCGTAGTGCAGCGGTTCGATGGCCGCATGCGCCTCGTTCAGCGTCGACTGGATGTGCAGCGCTTCAATCAACGGGTTTGGATTGAAGAACAGCTTGAGGATCGGGTTCAGCAGCTTCCGGATGAACGCCAGCGGGCCACGATGCGTTTCGTACAGCGTCGTGTCCTCGAACTTGTAGTTCGGCGGCAGCGCCGCTTCCCGCGCCCGCCGGTATTGCTGCAGCAGGTCGGAGCGCACGCCTCTCGGATCGAGGAATTTTTCGAGCTTGACGTTCGCGAGCTCGCGGATCTCTTCCTCGGTGTAGTCCACGCCGCGCTTCTCGCGGATGCGCGCGCGGATCTGTCGCATGATCTGCTCGACGTCGACGTTATCTGATCGAACGGAGAATTCGGACATTGCTGTATCTCAGCGCGCCGCGCTCTGCCGGCGGCGACGCGCCACGAATTCCGGCGCCTGTGCGATGCAGGTACCCAGGATGCCCAGCGATCGAACGAGCGCCTTGCTTCCGGTCAGCTCGATCTCGGCCGTGCCGGTGCCCACGTCGGGATAGCCGTTCGCATCGGGCGTGAGCTGCTCCCAGTTCCGGAACAACCGCCCCCACGGGCTCTCGAGCACCTGCTGCATCATCCGCTTCGCGTTGACGGGGTACCAGAAGCTGTCGTGATAGATGACGCTGGCGATGTACGCCCACGGCGCGAGCACCGTCTTCAGCGACCATTCGATCGGCTTCTTCATCGGGCCCCAGTAGATTTTGTGCTGCATCCGCGAGGCGAACGTCATCTTCTTGAACGGCCCGACGAAATGCCAGTTTTCGCTCGCCGCGGACGCGTCGCCGACCATCTCGATCTCGCGCGGATCGCCGCACCCGAGCCCCATCTCGTGCGCCATCCGGATGAACTTGATCTTCATCGGATCGAAGCCCATGAGTCGCGCGGCGGTCGCGTCGATCGCCACCTGGTCGTCACTCGCAAGAATCACGTTCTTAACGGACGGCATCATGCAGCGCGGACCCGGACCGTCTCCCGCGAACGTTCCGTCCATCACGGCGAACACGCCACGATGGATCTTCTTCTGGATCATCAACAGATCCACGAGCGTCTCGTGAATGACCGGATGCGTCCAGTGCCGGTGCTCGTTCAGCAGCCCTCCGAACGCGTTCTTCATCGCGCCCGTTGTCGTGGTGAAGACGTGCGTCTTCACCGTCGGCAGGTGGATGATGTTTTCCCCGATGAACCGCCTGGGGATCATGAAGCCGTTCGGGTAGACCTCGTTCAGGCAGGTGAACTTCTTCGTGAGGTCACCCACCGCATCGCGGATGTTGACCCACTCTTCGGTCTCGTAAATGTGGATGTTCCGCAGGCCGTGCGCCTCGACGACGTTGACCTGCTTGTTCTCGCGCTCGCCAAGGTGCGCGTCGATGACGACCGTGCGGTTGTGGCACGCGTGAATCAGGTTCGGGTCGTACCCGTCCTGCTTCATCGCGCGAATCACCCCTTCGAGCTGCCACGGCGTTGTCGAACTGCCGGGAAAGAAGAAGTGCCAGGAGATGTTCACCTTGAGCGCCGTATCGGCGTCCTTGCGAACGATATCCTGGTAACCCGCCAGGTTCAGCAGCGTGTGATAGTCACGAAGGACGGTCGCGGGCGATGTGCGAAGGATTGCAACTTTCGATTTGGCCATGGAGTTAACGGATCCCGAGCGCGGCGCCGAGGTCGGCGCCGTAAATAATGATGGCGACCGCCACGCCCCAGAGCGCGACGCAGGCGAGCAACGGACGATCGTTCAGAAGCATGTCGGAGGGGCTGCCGCCCCCTTCCTTCTGATGCACGAGGTACAGGTACCGGAAGATCCCATACAACGGGAAGACGAGCGTGAGCCCCAGGTTGTGTGTCTGGAACTTCTGAACCGTCTCGGGGCTGACGGTGTACATCACGTACGAAATGAGCGTTGAGGCCGTCACTACCGCGATCATCTGGTCGAGGAGATACGGGCTGTACTCCTCGAGGATCGGGCGATGTCCTGTCGCGCGATCCGCGAGCAGCACCAGTTCGTGGCGCCGCTTGCTCAACGCAAGGAACAGGGCCAGCAGGATGGTGAGGATCAGCAGCCAGTGGCTGATCGGCACATCGATCGCAATCGCTCCAGCGGCGGCGCGCAGGACGAAGCCAATCGCGATGGTCAGGACGTCGATGATGACGACGTGTTTCAGCGGCCCGGAATACAGAGCCAGGAGCGACACATACGCGACCGCGACGAGCGCGAACATCGGACGGACAAACCATGCGCCGACGAGTGCCGCAACGACGAGCACGACGGCGGTTCCAATGGCGAGCGAGGGGGAGACCGCGCCTGACGCGATCGGCCGGCGCCGCTTGAGCGGATGCCGGCGATCCGCCTCGCGATCCGCCACGTCGTTGACGAGATACACGACCCCTGACAAGGCGCAGAAGATCGCGAACGCGGCGAACGATTTCCAGACTGCGTGGGGATCGAGGAGCCGCTGTCCGAAGAGCAGCCCGAAGAATACGAACAGGTTCTTCGTCCACTGGTGCGGACGAAGAGACAGAAGAAGACTGATCGCGACCGGCCGTGCCGGAGCGTCGATCCGCTCCGGGTGCGGCTCGGTCAACTGAGGTACTGTACTGTGCGCCATGCGCGGAACACGTCGCGCGGGCTATGGTGCGGCCTCCGAAATGGGACCGCGCGGCGCGGAGCTATTTGTAGCTCTTGATCGCGTCCGCTTCCGAGTCGTAGGTCTCGAACACGGTCAGCAGCTTCGTGATGGCCAGGAGATCCTGGATCCGCTTCGTCAGGTTGAGCAGCTTGAGCTTGCCCCCCTGCCGGCTGACGGTCGTGTACGTGCGCACGATTTCACCGAGGCCCGCGCTGTCGATGTAGGGTACACCCTCGAGGTTGAGCAGCAGCTGCTTCTTATCCTGCTGGATCAGGGAGTTGATCTTGTCCTTGAGCAGTTCGTCGCCTTCGCCCAGCGTCATTTTGCCCTTGAGGTCGAGAACTGTCACTCCGTCGACGACACGTTCGTCGATCTGCATCACTGCTCCTCCAGCCCTACGAAATTCCCTTGTAAAACGACCCGCCAGAGTACTACGGGATTCCGAATAGTGTCAAATTATTCAGTAAGTTAGGCCTCTGCGGCGCCCGTCCGGTGCGGCGTCCCGGTGATCCGTTCCCGCAGCGTCTCGATGACCACGTACAAAACCGGGATGAACACGATGTTCAGGAAGGTGGACACAATCATGCCTCCCGCGACCGCCTGGCCGACGGAGTGGCGCGCTTCCTGTCCCGCGCCCGTCGCGAACACCAATGGGAGCACGCCCAGGATGAACGCCAGCGAGGTCATCAGGATCGGTCGCAGCCGTATGCGGCCGGCCTCGACCGCCGCCTCAACGATCGACAGTCCGCGTCCGCGCAACTGCTCCGCGAACTCGACAATCAGGATGGCGTTCTTCGCGGCAAGACCGATCAACATCACGAGGCCGACCTGGCAGTAGACGTCGTTTGCCAGGCCTCGAATCCATTGCGCAGACAGTGCGCCGAGCACGGCGAGCGGAACGCCCAGCAGCACGATGAAGGGCAGGACGAGACTCTCGTACTGGGCGGCGAGCGTCAGGTAGACGAGCAGCAGCGCCAGGCCGAAGATGAGGAACGACTGCCGTCCTGCCTTGGTTTCTTCGAGTGAGATGCCGGACCACGCGTAGCCGAATCCCTGAGGCAGGTTTCGTTCGGCAAGGCGTTCCATCTGCCTCAACGCGTCACCTGAACTGACACCCTGCGCCGCCGACCCGTTGATCGTCGCCGATCGGAACAGGTTGAAATGGTTGATGACCTGCGGTGCCGTGGTCTCCTTGATCGAGACAACCTGCTCGAGCGGAATCATCGTGCCGCCGCGCGTCCGCGCGTAGAGCTCCTTCAGCGCCTGCGGGTTCGAGCGGAACTGCTGGTCCGCCTGGACGTAAACGCGATAGGCGCGGTTGTTGAACTCGAAGTCGTTCACGTACTGCGAGCCGAGGAACACCTGCATCGCGCTCGTCACTTCGTCGAGTGGCAATTCCAGCGCAAGCGCGCGCTGCCGATCGATCGTGACCTGCAACTGCGGGTCGTTCGCGGTGAAGGCGCTGAAGAGTCCCCGCAGCGTGCCCGAGCGGTTGCCCGCGCCAACGATTGCCTGTGTCGCCTGCGCCAGCGCGTTGATGTCGTTGGCTCCGCCCTGATCGAGCACCTGGAACTCGAATCCGCCGAAGCGGCTCAGTCCCGGGATGGACGGCGGGGTGAATCCGACGACGATCGCTCCCGGCAATCCAAACAACGGTCCGCTGAGTCTCCCCAGAACCGCCTGCACCGAATGTTCGCGCCCCGGTCGATCGGCAAATGGCTTCAGCCGGGCGAACATCAGGCCGGTATTCGACGAGGCGCCGGTGAAGCTGAACCCCATGACGGAGAACAGTGCCAGCACGTCCGGGTCTTTCATGATGATCTGTTCGGCCTGCCGCGCGACGCTACCCGTGTACTCCAGCGATGCGCCGGCCGGCGCCTGGATCTGAATCAGGAAGTACCCCGCGTCTTCTTCCGGAATGAACGCCTGCGGCACGTTTCGATACACGACATACGTGATCCCCAGGCCGACAAAGAACAGGATTACGACCGCCCACCGCACGCGCAGCGCGGCGCGGAGACCACGCACGTACGCCTTCGTCCCAGCGGTGATCCCCCGCTCGAAGAACGTGAAGAACCGTCCCTTGTGATGGCTCTGGCGCTCGAGCAGCAGCGCCGACAGGGACGGCGTCAGCGTGATGGCGTTGAAGGCCGACAGCGCCACCGCGAACACCATCGTCATCGAGAACTGCGCGTAGAGCCGGCCGGTCGTTCCCGGAAAGAACGCGACCGGCACGAACACCGCGATGAGGACCAGCGCGGTGGCGACAACGGCGCTCAACACCTCCCGCATCGCGTCTGACGCCGCCTTGTGCGCGGAGACCTTGTATTCCTGAATGTGGCGTTCGATGTTCTCGATAACGACGATGGCGTCGTCGACGACGATGCCGGTGGCGAGGATGTTGCCGAACAGTGTCAGCGTGTTGATCGAGAAGCCCATGAGCTTCACGAATGCGAACGCACCGATCAGTGACACGGGAATCGTGATCGTCGGGATGATCGTGCTGCGCCAGGTCTGCAGGAACACGAAGATGACGAGCACGACGAGGATGATCGCTTCCACAAGCGTCTTCAGCACCTCGCGGATCGACTCGCGGACGACGTCCGTCGTGTTGAAGGCGATCTGGTAGTTCATCCCGGGCGGGAACTGCTTCTTCAGCCGTTCGAGCTCCCGCTCCATCGCCTGGTACACGTCGAGCGCGTTCGCGGTCGGGAGCTGGATGACACCCATGCCGACGCCTTCGATGCCCTGGAAACGCAGTTGCGCCGAATAGGTTTCGGCCCCCAGCTCGGCCCGGCCGACGTCACGCACACGTACCAGCGCGGCGTCGGCACCGGATTTCAGGATGATGTTGTCGAACTCCGCCGGCTCGCGCAGCCGGCCGACGGCGCGGACGCTCAACTGATACATCTGGCCCTGCGGCGCGGGCGCCTGGCCGAGGCTGCCTGCGGCAACCTGCACGTTCTGCTGACGCAGCGCGTTGACGACATCGTTGGCGGTAATCTTCCGCGCCGCCATGCGGTCGGGATCCAGCCACAGCCGCATCGAGTATTTGCGCTCGCCGAAGATGATGACGTCGGCAATGCCCGGAATGCGCTTCAGTGCGTCCCTGACGTAGACGTCGAGGTAGTTGCTCAGGAAGAGCGAATCGTATTCGCCGTGCTCGGCGTAAACGCCGATGGCCGCAATGAAGCCGGTCGACTGCTTCTGTACGGTGATGCCGGTCGTGCGAACTTCAGCCGGCATCCGCCCCAGCGCCTGGTTGACGCGGTTCTGCACCTCGACAGCGGCGACGTCCTGGTCGCGCGTGATGTCGAAGGTGACGTTGATCGATGCCACGCCGCTGTTCGTGCTCGAGGAGGTCATGTAGAGCATGCCCTCAACGCCGTTGATCGCCTGCTCGAGCGGTGTCGTGACGGCGGTCTCGACTTCCTGGGCGTTCGCGCCCGTGTAGAAGGCCGAAACCGTCACTTGCGGTGGCGCGAGCGACGGGTACTGCGCAACCGGCATCGTGGGGATCGCGAGCAGGCCCGCCAGGATCAGGACGAGCGAGCAGACCGATGCGAGGATTGGACGGCGGATGAAAACGTCGACGAACATCTACTCAGCTCTTACCGGCGCGCCGTCGGCAAGCTTCTGCACGCCAGACACGATGACGCGGTCGCCGGCTTTCAATCCGCCGTTGACGACATAGTCGTTGCCAAGCATTTCGCCGACCTCGACGGGGCGCTGCTTGGCCACGAGTCCCTTGTCGGTTTGGTCGGCAACGAAGCAGAAATACTGTCCGCCGATGCGCAGCACCGACACGATCGGCACGGTCAGCCCCGGTTCGTTGCGCCAGACCACGCGCGCACGAACGAATTGCTGCACGCGCATCGCCGGCGGCGCATCGCGGAGCGACGCCTTTGCGAGCACTGTCTGGGTGGCATCGTCCACCCGCGGCGCGATGAAGGTGATCGGGTTCGTGGCGACGGCCTTTCCATCGCTGTCGATGATCTGCACCGGCAGGCCGAGGCGCAGTTCCGGAACGCGCGTGAGCGGCACCTGGATGTACGCTTCGAGCGCTTCCCGGTCGTCGATCGTGGTGATCTGCGTGGATGTCGTGACGCGATCTCCCTCTCGGACGGCGATGTCGCCGACGACACCGGCCGTCGGCGCCGTCACGCGGTGATACTGCAGCTGCACCTGGTCCTCGTGCACCTGCGCGTCGAGCGTCGCGAGGTTGGCTCGTGCCGTCTCGAGGCTGTGCTGCGCTGAATCGAACTCGTTCTTGCTGATCGCACCGGCGGTGAGCAGCGCTTTGAGGCGTTCGACCTGCCCCTTCCAGTAGTCGACATCGGCCTGGCGCGCGGCCCGCTGCGACTCGACGCTGCGCACGGCGGCCGTCTGCTTCGCGGGATCGATCTGGAGCAACGGATCGCCGGCGCGCACGCGATCGCCGGCTTTGACGAAGATGCGCGTCACGCGCCCCTCGGTTTGCGGCTGGATGGTGGTGGAGTTCAGCGACTTGACGGTGGCGATGAATTCCGACGAGCGCTCGATTGGCTTGGGTTCAACCGTCTGGATCTTCACCGCGGCGGC
>JBKOZS010000023.1:0-16936 GCA_046726015.1 Acidobacteriota bacterium | reverse complement strand
GCGCCAGCCCCTGCCGCGGAAGCGGCGCCCGGGCCGCCTCCGCCAGCGGCGCCGTCGGTGCGCCGCATCGCCCGCGAGTTGGGCGTCGACATTCGCCAGGTCTCCGGATCGGGCCCCGCGGGACGGATCACCACGGAGGACGTGCAGGCCTTCGTTCGCCAAGTGATGTCGGGCGCCGGCGCGCCCGCAGGCGCACCGGGCGCACCGGCCGCCATCAGGCCGCTGCCGGACTTCTCCAAGTGGGGACAGGTAGAGCGCAAGCCGATGAGCAATATCCGGCGCAAGACGTCGGAACATCTGAGCTACGCGTGGCATGCGATCCCCCACGTCACGCAGCACGACAAGGCGGACATCACCGGGTTCGACGCACTGCGTAAGCAGTACGGGCCGCAGGTGGAGCGCGGCGGCGGGAAGCTGACCGTCACGGCCGTCGCATTGAAGATCCTCGCGGGCGCGCTCAGGAAGTTTCCGCAGTTCGCCTCGTCGATCGACACCTCGTCGGGCGAGATTGTCTACAAGAAATACGCGCACATCGCGGTTGCGGTCGATACCGATCGTGGCCTGTTAGTGCCGGTGATTCGCGACGTCGATTCGAAGGGCATCACGGAGCTCGCGGCTGAACTCGCGAAGGTCTCGGAAAAGGCGCGCGCCGGCAAGCTGTCGCTCGAGGAGATGTCAGGCGGCGTGATGACGATCACGAACCTGGGCGGCATCGGCGGGACCGCGTTCACCCCAATCGTCAACTGGCCAGAGGTTGCGATTCTTGGCATGTCGCGCGGCGGATACGAGCCCGTTTACGACGGCAAGGAGTTCAAGCCCCGATTGATGCTGCCGCTGTCCCTCTCCTACGATCACCGCGCGATCGATGGAGCGGACGCCGCACGCTTCCTGCGCTGGGTGGCGGAAGCCTTCGAGCAGCCATTCGTCCTGGCGTTGTAACGTGCCGATCTCGACACAGGTTGTTGTGATCGGTGCGGGTCCCGGCGGATACGCCGCCGCGTTTTATGCGGCTGACCGCGGCCTGAAAGTCGCGCTCGTCGATCCGGAAGCGAATCCCGGCGGCGTCTGCCTCTATCGCGGCTGTATCCCGTCGAAGGCGCTGCTGCACGTCGCGGAAGTGATTAACGAGTCGCAGCACGCGAAGGATTTCGGCCTCACCTTCCAGCCCCCGAAGATCGATCTCGATAAAGTTCGCTCGTTCAAGAACGGCGTCGTCTCGCAATTGACGGGCGGTACCGGGCAGATTGCGAAGCTGCGGAAGATTGAGTACGTCCAGGGGCGCGCCGGCTTCCGTGATGCACGCACGCTCGACATCGAGCGCGAGGGGGGCGGCAAGGACACGCTCACGTTCGAGCACGCGATCATTGCGACCGGCTCACGGCCCGCGACCGTGCCCGGACTGTCGATCGACAGTTCGCGCGTCATGGATTCGACGGGTGCGCTCGATCTGCCCGATATCCCCAAGTCGCTGCTCGTCATTGGCGGCGGTTACATTGGCCTGGAGCTTGGCACCGTGTATGCCGCGCTGGGGACGAGGGTGACCGTAGTCGAGATGACGGACGGCCTGCTTCCCGGCGCCGATCGCGATCTCGTGAACATCCTGGCGAAGCGGATCGAGAAGATCACGGACGCGGTGCTGCTGAAGACCAAGGTCGTCGGGATGAAAGCGGCCAGGGACTCCGTCACCGTCACGTTCGAGGGAGAGGCTGCGGAAAAGGAGAAGACATTCGATCGCGTGCTGATCTCGGTCGGCCGCAAGCCGAACTCGCAGGTTCCCGGACTCGATCGCACGAAGGTCGAAGTCGACAGGCGCGGCTTCATCGTCGTGGACGAAAGCCGCCGGACCGCCGAGCCGACGGTTTACGCGATTGGAGATGTCGTGGGTGAGCCGATGCTCGCGCACAAGGCGTCGCACGAAGGGCGCACTGCAGTCGACGCGATTGCCGGCGACCGGAACGTCGCGTTCGAGCCGGCCGCGATTCCCGCGGTCGTTTTCACCGATCCCGAGATCGCGTGGTGCGGCCTGACGGAGACAGACGCAGAGAAGCAGCGACGCAAGGTGTCAATTGCGCGCTTCCCCTGGGCCGCGTCGGGGCGGGCGATCACGCTCGGCCGCACCGATGGCGTGACGAAGCTCGTGCTCGATCCGGAGAGCGGCCGCGTGCTTGGCGTGGGCATCTGCGGCCACGGCGCAGGGGAGTTGATCTCCGAAGGCGTGCTTGCCGTCGAGATGGGCGCCAACGCCAAGGACGTGGCGCTGACGATTCACCCGCATCCCACGCTGTCGGAAACCGTGATGGAGTCGGCGGAAGTTTTCTTCGGCGACGCCACGCACGTCTATCGGCCGAAACGCGCCTAACTACCGTCCCACCGGTACATTTCGCGCCGCTTCGCAGGCGCCTTCGATCTTCGCGACTTTCTCAACAGCGATCTTCGGCGCGGTTCCATTCGCATCAGCGCTCGGCGGCGGGACAGTGGAGGGCGGCCCCGCGCGTTCAGGGTTCGTATTCGCATCCCGCGAGGCTCGCTTGAACTTTTCGTCAGTGTCGTTCGGGTTGCCGCCGGTGGTGCCGATGGTGTTCTGACCTCTATTGACGACCTCCCCCATGACCGACACGCGCTGCCCGACATAATTCTTCAGATCGTTCGGTCCCGGGCTGAGCCGCACCCATGAACCCGGAGTGATCAGCGGTCCGTGCGACATGGTTTCCTGGCCCTGTGGTTGCGCTTCGGGCTCAGGCATCGTCACGTGCGCGAGCACGTACTCCTCGCCCGGTGCGCCGGGCGCTTCCTGGAGGCACCCTTCCACGACGACTCTCTCGTTGGTGCCGCGCTCGCCACCCGACTGGGCCTTTCGCTCGTTAGTGCCGTCATTGCGCGAACACGCCACCGCCAGGACGGTGGTGAGTATCGCGATGCACGCGTGAGGAAAGCGATGTGACGTTCGGTTCGTCATGTTCATCTCCGCACCGGGATATTGCAAGATTCGGAGCCTCAGCTGAATGCGGCGCGTTGGTCGCTTCAGTCGCCCGAAGAGGCAGCTAGCCGCGGCTGATCTCGCGGCGCGCGAGACGGAACACCGACGCAAGCATCGGCGGCGTGAGCTTGCCGGTGTTGGTGTTCTGACGGCTGGGGTGGTAGGACCCAATCACGGTGAGACTACTGGTCCGGTAAATGGCGCCGTGCCCGAACAGGGGCTTCGGCCTCACGACAACACCTCGCGACGCAAGCAACCGCCACGCGGCGTCGAAGCCGATCTTCCCGAGACAGAGAATCGCGCGCAGGTTCGGCAGCGCGGCGACCTCCGCAACCAGGTGAGAATGACACGCGGCGATCTCGACGGGTGACGGCTTGTTATCGGGCGGCGCACAGCGGACCGCTGCCGCGATGTATGCATCGGTCAGCATCAAACCATCGTCCGTCCGTTGGGACGTGGCGATGTTCGAGAAGCCCGCGGCGTGCATGGCCGTCATCAGGAAGTCGCCGGAGCCGTCGCCGGTGAACACTCGTCCCGTCCGGTTCGCCCCGTGCGCCGCGGGTGCGAGGCCGAGCACCAGCAGCCGCGCATCCGGATCGCCGAAGCCCGGAACCGGACGTCCCCAGTACAGGTCGTTGCGATGCGCTGCCTTTTTCTCGCGGGCAACGCACTGGCAATACGTGCGCAGCCGCGAACACTTCGTGCACGCCACGATATCGCGGCGAACGAGATCGAGTGGGGTCACGTTATCGCGAAGCTTCGTAGGATTGCGTTTGCTCGTGAGCGTGATACGAACTGCGCACGAGCGGTCCGGATTCCACGTGGCCGAAGCCAAGCTCCAGGCCGACGCGTTTCAATTCCGCGAATTCCGCCGGCGTGTAATAGCGCACCATCGGAAGGTTTGCGAGCGATGGCCGAAGATACTGGCCGATGGTCACAATCTCGCAACCGGCCGCGCGCAGATCGCGCAGTGTGGCGACCACTTCGTCCCACTCCTCGCCCAGGCCGACCATCATTCCCGACTTCGTCGGGATGTCCGGCGCGTAGGCGCGTGAGCGGCGAAGGACGCCGAGCGCGCGGTCGTAGCGCCCGCCGGGCCGCGCCGTGCGATACAGCCGCGGCACCGTCTCGATGTTGTGATTCAGGACATCCGGGCGCGCGTCGAGCACCGTTTTGAGTGACGCCTCGTTGCCCTGGAAATCGGGAATGAGAACTTCAAGCCGGCAGCTGGGAATGCGTGCGCGCGTTTCGAGAATCGTGCGGGCGAAATGCGTCGCGCCAAAGTCCGGGAGGTCGTCGCGATCGACCGACGTGACGACGACGTAGTTCAGTTCGAGCGCGTGGATCGCGCTCGCGACCTTCACGGGTTCCTGCGGGTCGGGCGCCTGTGGCGTGCCGTGGACGACGTTGCAGTAGCCGCATGAGCGGGTGCACGTGTCGCCAAGGATCATGAACGTCGCGGTGCCGTGGTGCCAGCACTCGCCGATATTCGGGCAATTTGCTTCTTCGCAGACGGTGTGGAGCCCAAGGCCGCGCATCAACCCTTTGAGCCGGTGATAGTTTTCCGACCCGGGGGCGCGCACTTTCAGCCATTCCGGTTTCGGTTGACGGGGCAGCTCGTCCGCGCGTTTCTTGCGGCCACGAATGAAATTGAGAGGAGCGGCGTTCAACCTCTCAATTTTATACTAGCCGTCATGTCTGGACTGACGATCACCTGGTTCGGGCACGCGACGTTCGTGCTCGCGTCCCCCGGCGGCAAGCGGATCGTCTTCGATCCGTGGCTGGAGGGGAACCCGAAGGCCCCTTCCGGCGCGAAGATCGACAAGGCTGACGTGATCTGCGTATCGCACGGTCATTCCGATCACACGACCGACGTGGTGCCGATCGCGCGCGCGACCAACGCCCCCGTGGTCGCGGTCTACGAGCTCGCGAATTACTTCCAGGGCAAGGGGCTGAAGAATGTCGTCGGCATGGGCATCGGCGGCACCGTGGAAGTCGCCGGCCTGAAGATCTCGATGACGCTTGCGATTCACACGAGCAGCGCGACGGAAAACGGCAGCACGATCTACCTCGGCCAGGCGGCAGGGTTCGTCGTTCGTCTCGAGGATCAGCGGGCGATCTATTTTGCCGGGGACACAGCGCTGTTCAGTGACATGCGGTTGATCCGCGAGCTGTATGCGCCGGAAATTGCGTTTCTGCCAATCGGCGATCACTACACGATGAACCCGGAAGCGGCGGCGCTCGCGGTGGACATGCTCGGCGTCCGCCAGGTCGTACCGATGCACTACGGGACGTTTCCGCTGCTGACGGGCACGCCCGACCGCCTCAAGAAACTGGTCGATCCGATGGGGGTCGACGTGCTGGTGTTGAAACCAGGTGAGACTGCCAAATGAACCCTGCCGCGATTACTCCCGATTCCCGATGGGCCGACGTCGACACCTATGTGAACGGCGTGTTGACGGCCGACGACGAGGCGCTCACCGCCGCGATGCAGGCGAGCGAGGCGGCGGGGCTGCCGGCTATCAGCGTCACGCCGCAGCAGGGCAAGTTCCTTTACGTCCTGGCACGCTCGATTCGATCTCGTACCATCCTGGAGATCGGCACGCTCGGGGGCTACAGCACGATCTGGCTCGCGCGTGCGGTGGGACCGGACGGCCTCGTCGCGACGATCGAGGCAGACGCGAAACATGCGGAGGTGGCGCGCGCCAACATCGCGCGCGCGGGGCTCGCGCGCCTCGTCGATCTCCGGATTGGACGCGCGCTGGACGTCCTGCCGCAACTGCAGGCGGAACGCGCGGGACCGTTCGATTTCGTGTTCATCGATGCCGACAAGCCGAGTACGACCGAGTACTTCGACTGGGCATTGAAACTTTCGCGGCAGGGCACGTTGATCTTCGTCGACAACGTCGTCCGAAGCGGTGGTCTCAGCGATGCGGCGACCGCAGATGCCGACGCGCTGGGCATGCGACGCTTCACCGAGGCGCTCGGCAAGGAGCGGCGGGTGACTGCGTCGGTGATCCAGACCGTCTGCTCCAAGGGTTACGACGGGTTCGCACTCGCGCTCGTTAACGGCGGGAAGTAGTCGAGGAGTGAGATCAGCATGATGGTACATGCGGTGTACTTCTGGCTGAAGGACGAGCTGACGGACCAGCAGCGGCGAACGTTCGAGGAGCATCTCACGGCGTTGACGAAGATCCCGCACGTCAAGCATGGCCACGTGGGACGGCCCGCCGCCACGGAGGCCCGCGACGTCGTCGATCACAGCTTCTCGTTCGCCCTGGTCCTCGAGTTCCCCGACGTCGATGCGCACGATGCCTACCAGGAACACCCCACTCACCACCGGTTCACGTACGAGTGCAAGACGTACTGGCGGAAGCTGATGGTCTTTGACTCGGCGAGTTGAAAACCACTGGCAAGGCCAAGGAGAGCAAAATGCTCACGAAAGTTCTGGCCGTCTACTCCAGTGTCTTGACGACAGTGCTCACCGCCTTCGTGCTGGCGGGTTCGGTGGCCGCGAAGCCCCAGAGTTTCGACGAGATCGACGTCCGGCGCATCAACGTGCGTGAGCCTGACGGAACGCTGAGGTTGGTGATCTCCAATCGCGCACGGCTCCCGGGAGTCATCGAGCGCGGCAAGGAGCACCCGCCGGTCGATCGGCCGCAGGCAGGCCTGCTGTTCTACAACGATGAAGGCACGGAGAACGGCGGTCTGGTGTTCGGCGGACACCGGAGCGCGAAGGGCGACGTGACCGATTCCGGCGGCATGCTCACCTTCGATCGCTACGCCGGCAGCCAGATCATCCAGCTTGCCGGCGTCCACGACTCGGCGAACCACATTGTGGGTCTGATCGTGTCGGATACCGACGACAGACGGAAGCGTCGCGTGTTTGTCGGGCACGACAAGGAGGGAGTCGCCCGCGTGGCGCTCATGGACGGCAACGGACGGCCGAGAATCATGCTGCAGGTCACGTCCGACGGCGAGCCGAGCCTGTCGTTTCTCGACGGCACCGGCAAGGTGATCAACCAGGTCGGTCCCGGCCGGCCTCAGTGACCCGGTGATCCGTCAGTCCCCGTCGATCGCCTGTAGACCGGCGTAGCGGTTCAGACTGAAGGCTGCGGACCTGCAACCACTTTGCGCACGTTCTCGATGACACGGTCGATCGTTCGTCCCGAGGTGTCCACGGTGAAGTCGGCGGTCGCATACAGCGGCTGCCGCGCGGCGAGCAGCGCGCGCAGGTCCGCCATCGCCTGCGGATGATTCGCCATCGGGCGGCGATCGCCTTGCCCGACGACCCTGTTCCAGTGATCCTCCGGCGAGGCACGCAGCCAGACCGTGATCGCCGAGCGGCGGAGCAGCGCGAACGTCTCTGGAGACGCGACGATGCCGCCACCGGTGGCGAGGACCATCGGCCGGCGCTCCGCGAGCACGTCGACGAGCGTGTCGCGTTCGAGACGCCGGTAGTACTCCTCGCCGTGCAACGAGAACAGTTCGCCGAGCGAGAGATCGGCGGCCTGCTCGATCCGGCGATCGAGCTCGACGAACGGCACGCGCAGGCGCCGCGCCAGCCGTCGGCCGATCGTCGTCTTGCCGGCGCCGCGCAGTCCGAGCAGCGCGATCACCTGCGGCGGGGCCTCCTCGTGCGCGTCGAGGAGATCCGCAGGTGAGCAGTCGAGCGCCCGCGCGAGATCTGCCAGGCGGCGGAGCGAAATATTCGCGCGCCCGGCTTCGACCTGGACCAGGAATCGGACCGACACGCCCGAGCGTTCGGCCAGGTCGCGTCGGGTCCAGTTGCGCGCGGCGCGCCCTTCGCGCACGCGACGTCCGACGAGTTGCAGCAATGGATCGATCATTCGACTCCGGACTCCACTCGGGACGAAGGACCAGGGATTCCCGTGAGTGCAATATATAGCACACTGCGACGCAAGTGGGCATTATAGTGCCTTGACAGTGCCGGATTTCCGGCGCTAGGCTGGAACGGTTATGGAAGCCGCGACCAGGGCCGCGAAGCCCAACGTATCCTTCGAGACTTCGCCCGACAGATACAAGCACTGGAAGCTGGCGTTCGACGGTCCCGTCGCCACGCTGTCGATGGACGTGCAGGAAGACGCCGGGCTGTCACCCGACTACCGCCTCAAACTGAATTCGTACGACCTCGGCGTCGACATCGAGCTGGCGGACGCGATCCAGCGCATCCGCTTCGAGCACCCGGAAATCCGCACCGTCGTCATCACGAGCCTGAAGGAGCGGATCTTCTGTGCGGGTGCGAACATCTTCATGCTGCGCGGCTCGACGCACGCCTGGAAGGTCAACTTCTGCAAGTACACGAACGAGACCCGGCTGGCGATCGAAGACGCAAGTGAACACTCCGGCATCAAGTTCCTGGCGGCGCTGAACGGCATTTGCGCGGGCGGCGGGTACGAGCTCGCGCTCGCGTGCGACGAGCTCCTCCTGGTTGATGACGGCAACTCCGCGGTGAGCCTGCCGGAAACGCCGCTGCTCGGCGTCTTGCCCGGAACGGGTGGGCTCACGCGCGTGGTTGACAAGCGCAAGGTACGCCGCGATCTCGCGGACTTTTTCGGGACGATCGCCGAGGGGATCAAGGGGAAGCGGGCTGTTGAATGGCGGCTGGTCGATGCGGTCTATCCGACCAGCCAGTTCAAACAGCGTGTCGCGGAACGCGCAAAAAAGCTTGCCGAGAAGTCGGATCGTCCGGCCGATGCCCCTGGGATCCGGCTGAACCCGCTGAACCCACAGATCGGCGAGAACGGATACAAGTACTCGTCGGTCGATCTCGAAATCGATCGTGACAAACGCGTCGCGACATTGACGGTGAGCGGATCGGGCGGAGAGGTGCCGGCGTCGGTCGAGGAGGTGGTCGCCGCCGGCGATCAGTTCTGGCCCCTTCGCGCCTTCCGCGAGCTGGACGATGTGTTGCTGCGCCTGCGGATCAACGAGCCGATGATCGGCACGATCGTGCTCAAGACACGCGGCGACCAGGCGGCCATGCTCGCGATGGACGCGTTCCTGGCGGCGCACGCGCAGCACTGGCTGATCCGCGAGATCGTTCACTTCATGAAGCGCACGCTGAAACGGCTCGACCTCACGTCGCGCAGTTTCTTCGCGCTCATTGAACCGGGAAACTGCTTTGCGGGAACGCTGTTCGAGCTTGCGCTTGCCGCGGATCGCTCGTACATGCTCGACGATCCCGAACAGGCGAACACGATCGCCCTGTCGGCGATGAACGGCGGTCCGCTCAGGATGAGCAACGGCCTGACGCGGCTCGAAACTCGATTTCTCGCTGACCCACAGACGGTGAAGGACGCGCTGGCGCACGACGGGCCGTTCGAGCCCCAGCAGGCGATCGAGGCCGGCCTCGTCTCGTTTGCCCCGGACGAGCTCGATTGGGAGGACGAGGTGCGTCTCGCGATCGAAGGCCGCGCGGCGCTTTCTCCGGATGCCCTGACGGCGATGGAAGCGAACCTGCGCTTCGCGGGACCTGAGACGATGGAGACGAAGATTTTTGGCCGGCTGACCGCGTGGCAGAACTGGATCTTCATCCGGCCGAATGCTGTCGGTGAAAAGGGCGCGTTGACCGCGTACGGATCGCAGTCGCGCCCGGAGTTTGATTACAGCCGTACGTAGTCGAGGTTTACGCTGCAACGAGCCGCTGTTGCCGAGGGCTTTGAATGATCTCAGCCGAAAAAATTCCCAACAACGTTGGTTTGTCGAGCAATAAACGGCTGCAGCGGGCGCTCGAGCACTGGCAGCCGGCCTACATCCAGTGGTGGAAGGACATGGGCCCACAGGGGTTCCAGGACTATCACCACGTCTATGTGCGCACGGCGGTCAGCGTCGATCCGTCCGGGTGGGCGCACTTCGAATACGTCAAGCTGCCGGAGTATCGCTGGGGCATTTTCCTCGCGGATCCCGTGCACGATCGCCGCATCGGGTTCGGGGACTTCATGGGGCAGCCGGTCTGGCAGGAAGTGCCGGGCGAGTTCAGAAATCAGTTGCGCCGGCTGATCGTGACGCAAGGGGACACCGAGCCGGCCAGCGTCGAGCAGCAGCGGTGGCTCGGGCAGCGGTGTCCGTCACTCTACGACCTGCGGAACCTGTTCCAGGTGAACGTGGAAGAAGGGCGTCACCTGTGGGCGATGGTCTACCTGCTGCACTCGTACTTCGGCCGCGACGGGCGCGACGAGGCCGAGGAACTGCTCGCGCGCCAGAGCGGCAACCGCGACAAGCCGCGCATTCTC
Source organism: Acidobacteriota bacterium (assembly GCA_046726015.1). Classification (GTDB taxonomy): domain Bacteria; phylum Acidobacteriota; class Vicinamibacteria; order Vicinamibacterales; family 2-12-FULL-66-21; genus QHWT01. The sequence goes on along the minus strand of JBKOZS010000023.1, from coordinate 6,703 downwards.
GACGCCTTCAACGAGCCGATCGACAACTGGCTCGACTTTTTCATGTTCACGATGTTCACGGATCGCGACGGCAAGTCGCAGTTGCTGTCGCTCTCCGAGAGCTCGCTGGATCCGCTGTCACGGACGACGCGTTTCATGCTGACAGAAGAAGCGCACCACATGTTCGTCGGCGAGACCGGTGTCGCGCGTATCCTCGAACGGACGTGCCAGCTGATGAAGTCGGCAGGCTTTTCAGGCGACGCACGGAAGATTGGCGGCATCGACATGCCGACGATCCAGAAGTTCATCAACCTCTGGTTCAGCCTGAGCCTCGATCTGCACGGCAACGAGATTTCGACGAATGCCGCCTCGTATTTCGCGAACGGTCTCAAGGGGCGGGCCTACGAGGAGAAGTGGGACGATCACCGCGTCACCGAAGCGATGTATGAGCTCGAGGTCGCCGAGGATGGCAATATCGATCGGCGGCACATCCCGATGCGCACCGCGATGAACGAGGTGCTGCGCGACTGGTACGTCGGAGACTGCCAGGCTGGCGTCACCAGGTGGAACAAGATCCTCGAGCGCCACGGATTCTCCGATCGGCTGCGGCTGCCCGACCGCAAATTCAATCGCGGCATCGGCATGTTCTCGTCGCTGCATTTCGATCCTCATGGACAGCCGCTGTCGGAGGAGGAGTGGGCGCGCCGCCGCTACGAGTGGCTGCCCTCGCAGAACGACCGTGACTACCTGCTCAGCATCATGAATGAGCCCGTCTACGAGGCAGGGAAGTTCGCCAATTACATCGCGCCGCCGCAGCGCGGCATCAAGGGACTGCCGCTGAATTTCGAATACGTCCGCACAGAAGCGTAATCACATTGCAGATTGAAGATTGCAGAATGAAGATTGAACATTGGCGATTGTCGATTGCCGATTGACGGATTGGCGATTGATGAATTGATTGACGACTGACCATTGCCGATTGACGGATGGACGATTGTGGATTGCACTCCAACTCGCGGCGTTCCATGCCGGGACGTAAATCACAGCAGCAATTCTCATTCCCAATCACCAATCGGCAATCGACAATCGAATCACCAATCGGCAATCGACAATCGAATCGCCAATCGGCAATCGACAATCGAATCGCCAATCGGCAATCGACAATCAAACCCCCAATCGGCAATGTGTAATCATCATTCGGTAATCGGCAATCCGTGAATCGGCAATCTGCAGTCGGCAATCGACAATGACCAAGGTTCGCGTCGAGGTCCGTGACGGCATATCCCTCATCGAGTTGAACGACCCGCCGGCGAACACCTACTCGTACGAGATGATGTGCGAGATCGACGCGGCGGTCCTGGCGGCTCGCATGGACCAGAACGTTCACGTCATCGTCTTGCGAGGAGCGGGGGAGAAGTTCTTCTGCGCCGGGGCAAACATCGGGATGCTCAGGGAGGCGGATCCCGATTTCAAGTACTACTTCTGCCTTCACGCGAACGAAACGCTGAATCGGCTCGAGCAGACGCCCAAGCTGGTGATCGCGGCGTTGAACGGCCACACGGTCGGCGGCGGCCTCGAAGTGGCGCTCGCCGCGGACATCCGCATCGGGAAAGTGGACGCCGGCAAGGTCGGACTGCCCGAAGTGGCGCTCGGCGTGTTGCCCGGGACCGGCGGGACTCAGCGTCTCGCGCGGCTCGTCGGCAAGGCTCGCGCGATTGAGTTGATGGCAACCGGGCGTCTCCTCTCGATGGCTGAAGCCCGGGACGCGGGACTCGTGCACGAGGTCTGGGGCGATGAACAGTTGCAGGGGCGTTCGTTTGCCGATGCGGTGCTCGACTACGCGCGCCAGTTCACGCCTCCGAACAAAGCCAGTCGCGCCGTGGGCCGGATGAAACGCGCAGTGCAGTCGGGTGCTGAGGCGGGGTTCCTGGAAGGGCTCTCGATCGAGCGCGAGCTGCAGCAGCTGCTCTTCCAAAGCGAAGATGCGAAGGAAGGGCTCGCGGCTAGTATCGAGAAACGGCAACCAAAATTTGCTGGACGGTGAGACGCACCATTCCGTGAGGCATGACTGTGGCGACTGCTGCAATCGATCACAAAAAGCTCTTCATCAACAACGAGTGGCGGGACGCCTCGAGCGGGAAGACCATGGAGGTCACCAATCCCGCCACCGAGGACGTGATTGCCACTGTCGCATCCGCCGACAAGAGCGACGTCGACGCAGCGGCGCAGGCGGCGCGCGCCGCGCTGAAAGGACCCTGGGGCACGCTCTCGGCGCGCGAACGCGGCCGGCTGGTGCGCAAGATTGGCGAGCGGCTGCTCGAACGCGCCGACGAGATCGCCAGGCTCGAGACACTGCACAACGGCAAGCCGATTTTCGAGTCGCGCCAGATCGAGATCCCCGCCGCCGCGGAGTGCTTCGAGTACTACGGTGGGTGGGCCGACAAGGTGATGGGGGAGACCATCCCGGTCAAGGGGAACTACCTCACCTACACCCTCCGCGAACCGATTGGCGTGGTCGCGGCCATCGTCCCCTGGAATTTTCCGCTGCTGCTGACCGCGTGGAAGGTCGCGCCGGCTCTCGCGTGCGGCAACACCGTCGTCATCAAGCCGGCAAGCCAGACGCCGCTGACGGCGATTGCACTCGGAGAGATCGCCGCGGAAGTCGGTGTGCCACCCGGCGTGCTGAACGTGATCACTGGCCCGGGATCGAGCGCCGGCCAGGCGATTGTCGAGCACCCCGGCATCGACAAGATCGCATTCACCGGCGACACGTCGACCGGCAAATCGATCATGCGCTCGGCCGCCGACACGCTGAAGAAGATCACGTTGGAGCTTGGCGGCAAGTCCCCCAACATCGTCCTGCCCGACGCCGACCTGGACGCGGCGCTGCGCGGCGCCACCACCGGGATTTTCTATGGCAAGGGGGAAGTCTGCGCCGCCGGATCGCGGCTGCTGGTCGATCGCTCGATCAAGGACCAGTTCATGGAGAAGCTCGCGGCGCGCACGAAGAAGATGGTCGCCGGCGACCCGTTGGATCCGAAGACGCGCTACGGCGCGCTTGCCTCGAAGAAACAGCTCGAGACCGTGCAGCGGTACGTGGCGATCGCGAAGAAGGAAGGCGCGGCGCTGGTTGCGGGGGGCGATCGTGCCGATATCGGCACCGGCAAGGGCTACTTCTTTCAGCCGACGGTCTTTGACAAGGTGACGCCGGACATGACGATCGCGCGCGAGGAGATCTTCGGACCGGTGCTCGCGACGATTGACTTTGCCGATCTCGACGAGGCCATCGCGCGAGCGAACGACACGCAGTACGGCCTGGCGGCCGCGGTCTGGACCAAGGACATCAAGAAGGCCCACTACGTCGCTCGCAACCTCCAGGCCGGCACGGTCTGGATCAACACCTACAACGTCTACGACACTGCCGCACCATTCGGTGGCTACAAGGCCAGCGGCTTCGGCCGCGAGATGAGCGCGCACGCCCTCGAACACTACACGCAGGTCAAGAGCGTGTGGGTCGATCTGAACATGTGATGACGATCGACGTCGCGCAGTGGCGCCGCGAGTTTCCCATCCTCGACACGTGCACCTACCTGGTGAGCCATTCACTTGGGGCGATGCCGCGGCGTACGGCCGATTACCTGCGCGAATACGCCGAGACCTGGTCGACCCGCGGCGTGCGGGCGTGGCACGAAGGCTGGTGGGAGATCGGACGCGAGACCGGCAACCTGCTCGCGCCGATTCTTGGCGTGACGCCGAACACGATCTCCATGCACCAGAACGTGACGGTCGCGCAGGCGATCATCGGGTCCTGCTTCCGCTACGACGGCCCGCGGCGGAAGATCGTGATGACCGACCTCGAGTTCCCGTCGAATCACTACCTGTTCGAGGGCTTCCGGCGCTATGGCGCGGAGGTCGTCTACGTCCCATCGCCGGACGCGATCCGGATCGATCTCCAGAGGCTGCTCGACGCAATCGACGAGCGGACGGTGCTCGTCCCGCTCTCGCTGGTGTTGTTCAAGAGCGCATTTATCACGGACGTGCGCGCGGTGATCGAACGTGCACATCGAGTCGGCGCACACGTGATCGTCGACGCCTACCAGGCGGCCGGTACGGTGCCAATGAATCTCGAGGCCTGGGGTGCGGACTTCGCCGTTGGCGGATCGGTGAAATGGCTATGCGGCGGGCCGGGCGCTGGCTATCTCCATGTGCGGCCGGATCTCGCGGAGACACTTCAGCCCGGGTTCATCGGATGGGCTGCGCACGAGACGCCATTCGCCTTTGCCACCGGACACGCGCGGCTGGCGGGCAATCCCGAGCGCTTCCAGAGCGGCACGCCAAATGTGCCCGCCCTTTACTCGGCTCGCGCGGGGTACGAGATCGTCTCGCAGATCGGCGTCGACGCGATCCGGCGCCGCTCGCTCCTGCTGACGCGCCGGGTGATCGACGCGGCGCAGGCGGCGGGCTTCCGGCTGAATACGCCTCTCGCCGATGAGGAACGCGGAGGCTCGGTCGTGATCGACGTGCCCGACGGCCTAGCGGTGGCCGACCAACTGCTGCGGCGCAACGTGATTATCGATTATCGTCCCGGCGCTGGTATTCGAATGGCGCCGCACTTCTACAACACAGAAGACGAAATCGATCGGGCCATGCAGACGCTGACCGAGATCGTACAATCGAAGGAATCGAAGCTGAGCGAACTGTCGAAGGAGCATACCCAGGGTTTTTAGAGAGCTCCTTGGACGGTTCTTGCTCCTTCGACAAGACTGTGAGCTCCTTCGACTCCTTCGCTCCCCTTCGACTCCTTCGATTACAAAGACATGACTCACATCAGCAGAATTGCGGTGCTCGGAGCCGGGACGATGGGGCACGGCATTGCGCATGCGGCGATGTCGGGCGGATTCGAGACGCGCCTGTACGACCCGTCGGACGCCGTCGTCGACAAGGCGCGGACCGCGATCGAAGAAATCGTGCGAAAGGGAGTCGAGCTGGGCAAGCTCAGTCCGAGCGACGGGACGGCCACCCTGTCACGACTCACCCCAACCACCAGCCTCGAAGAGGCGCTCACCGACGCGGATTTCGTGATCGAGGCGGCGCCGGAGAAGATCGATCTCAAGCTGAAGCTGTTCGCCGACATCGAACGCATTGTTTCGACCGACACGGTAATTGCGTCGAATACCTCGGCGCTGAGCATTACCGAGATGGCTGGCTCGCTCCGTCAGCCGGCGCGGGTGGCCGGGATGCATTTCTTCAACCCGGTTCACAAGATGAAGTTGATCGAGATCGTCCGGGCGCTCGAGAGCTCGCCGGCGACGCTCGAGTCGATCCAGGAGGTGTCGCGGCGGATGGGGAAGGAGACGGTGCTCGTGCGCGAGTCGCCGGGCTTCATCACCACGCGCGTCAACGCCAGCATCGGCAACGAGGCGTTCTACATGCTGATGGAAGGGGTCGCATCGGCGCGCGACATCGACAAGGCGCTGCAGCTTGGACTGAATCACCCGATGGGCCCATTCGAGCTCGTTGATCTCGTCGGTCTCGACACGCGCCTGAGCATCCTCGAATACCTGCATCGCAGCCTGGGAGAAAAGTACCGTCCGTGCCCGCTGCTCGCGCAGTACGTCAAAGCGGGCCGGCTGGGACGCAAGGTCGGCAAGGGAGTCTACGAGTACTAGGCGCGGAACATCAATGAACCGACCAACCTGAGAAGCCTGCCGGAGAGGCCAATATATGAGGATGACCGTACTTGCATATGCCCTGATCGCCGCCGTCACTGCAACGTCACTCTCCACGCCTGACTTCAGCGCCGAGCGAATCAAGGCTCACGTGACATTCCTGGCGGACGACCTGCTGGAAGGGCGCGAGGCCGGAAGCCGCGGACACGAGATTGCCGCCCGCTACATTGCGACGCAGTTCGAGATGATGAACGTGAAGCCGGGCGGCGACGCGGGCTCCTATTTCGAAACCGTGCCCCTCCACGAATTCGCGCTGGCGGGAGCGAAGCCAACGGTCACCATCACGAGCCCCGCCGGAACGCAGACACTGACGCACGGCGGGACCGCGATGGTCCTCGGACCGGTCGCGGGCGGTGCGGTCAAGCTGAAAGGGCCGCTGGTCTTTGTCGGGTATGGCATGCAGGACACCGCCGTCGGCTTCGACGACTACGAGGGACTCGACGTCCGCGGGAAGATCGCCGTGGTGCTGTTTGGGTCTCCGAAGGGGATGGACAGTGAAATTGGAGCGCACCTGTTGTCCGAGCGCGCTCGTGTCCTGGCCGCACACGGAGCAACCGCCGTACTGGTGATCCCGACCCGAGCGACCGCGGCCGCTTTTCCATGGGAGAAGGTCGTCGAGTTCAACAGTCAGCCGCGTACCACCTGGGTGCGCAAGGATGGGACTCCGTTCGATCCCGGTTATGGTCTGCAGGCAGAGGCGTGGATCGAGCCGAAAGCGGCCGTCGCGCTCTTCGAAGGGGCGCCACGGTCCTTTCCGCAAATTCTCGATGAGGCCGACAAGACCGGCGGGCGCCCGGCAGGCTTTCCGTTGAAGTCATCGGCGGAGATCTCGGTGAGCACCTCTGTCCGCCGTCTTTCGAGTCCGGAGGTGATTGGACTCATTGAGGGCTCCGATCCGACGTTGAAGAATGAGTACGTTGTGCTGATGGCCCATGCGGACCATATCGGCGTGAAGGCCGAAGGCGCCGGCGACCGCATCAACAACGGCGCCCTCG
>JBKOZS010000022.1:0-10072 GCA_046726015.1 Acidobacteriota bacterium | reverse complement strand
GGCTCACCCTGACCACCCGCCGGATCCGGGAGGCGGGATACATCCTCAGGACGTTCGGCCACTACGTGCGCGACGGGCTGATCCCGAACATGTTCCCGGAAGGGGATAGCGAAGGGCTGTATCACACGGCGGATGCGACGCTGTGGTTCTTCCACGCGATCGATCGCTACACGCAGGCCACCGGTGAAACCGACACGCTTCGCAGCTTGCTGCCGGTGCTGTTCGACATCATCGACCATCACCTCCGCGGCACGCGGTTCGGCATTCACGTCGATCCGTCAGACGGCCTCTTTACGCAAGGCGCCGAGGGCTATCAGTTGACGTGGATGGACGCCAAGGTGGGCGACTGGGTCGTCACCCCTCGTCGCGGCAAGGCGGTCGAGCTGAATGCGCTCTGGTACAACGCGCTGTGCCTGCTCGAGTCGTGGACGCAGAACTTCGGCGGAGGCGGCGGACTCGGTCTCGCGGAACACGCGTGCCGCGCCCGCGATTCATTCAACAAGCGCTTCTGGTTCGAGGAGGGGCACTATCTTTACGACCTCGTCGACGGTGAACATGGAGACGATGCCTCATGCCGGCCAAACCAGGTCGTCGCGATTTCCCTTGCGCATCCCATTCTCGATCGCGCGCGCTGGCCGGAGGTGATTAACGTGGTCCGCGAACGGTTGTTGACGCCGGTTGGTCTGCGATCGCTCGCGCCCGATTCGCCCGATTACAAGCCGCGTTATTACGGCGACCTGCGATCGCGCGATGCCGCGTACCACCAGGGCACGGTGTGGGCGTGGCTGATTGGGCCGTACATCGACGCATGGCTGAAGGTCTACGGCGGCGATCGCGCAGCCGCGCGGAAGCTGCTCGAAGGATTCGATCGTCACCTCAGCGAAGCCTGCGTCGGATCGATTAGCGAGATCTTTGACGCCGAGCCCCCGTTCCTGCCGCGCGGCTGTGTCGCGCAAGCGTGGAGCGTCGCCGAAGTGCTGCGGTGCTGGCGAATGCTGGCGCAATCGTGAATGCCTGATCCCTGATCCGCGATCCCGGATCGTGTATCGTGCATCGTGCATCCCTGATCGGCGATGGATGACTGTGCAACGTAAAGTATGAAACCGGCGCTGGAAGACCTCGGGTGGTCGTCGCGGTTGGCGGACGCGTTCGAACCGCATCGTGCGGAGGGGCTCACCCCCGCGCGGGTGAGCCTCGAACACACCCACATCTACCGAGTACTGTCGCCGGCTGGCGAACAGCTTGCGCGCATTGCCGGCCGCCTGCGGCACAAGGCGGGAGGCCGCGCCGATTACCCGGCGGTCGGGGACTGGGTCGCGATCGACGCGGAGGCGTCCGGCGGCGACGCGCGCATCCGCGCGATGCTGCCGCGGTTCTCGCGATTCTCTCGCCGCGCGGCGGGAGATCCGACGGAGGAACAGGTCCTCGCGGCGAACATCGACGTGGTGTTCCTCGTGTCGGGACTCGATCACGATTTCAATCCGCGCCGCATCGAGCGGTACGTGCTCACGGCATGGGACAGCGGTGCCTCGCCGGTGATCGTGCTGAACAAGGCGGACCTCGTCGACGATGTCGCATCGTTCGTCGACACGGTGACGCCGCTTGCCCAGGGAGCGCCGATCGTCGCGATTTCTGCCAAGCAACCGGAATCGGTCGCGGCGCTGCACGCGCATCTCGGCCGCGGGCGGACGGCAGCGCTGCTCGGTTCGTCAGGCGTGGGGAAGTCGTCGATTGCCAACGCACTGATCGGAGAAGAGCGTCTGCGGACGAGAGACGTGCGCGAAAGCGACAGCCGCGGTCGTCACACGAGCACGAACCGGCAACTCATCCTGCTCGGCCAACAGGGCATCCTGATCGATACCCCGGGGATGCGCGAGCTGCAGCTGTGGGACACCGGCGAGGCGCTGGCGGGCGCGTTCGGCGATATCGAGGCATTGTCCGAGGGCTGCCGCTTTCGGGACTGCCGGCACGCCGGCGAGCCGGGGTGCGCCGTTGCGGCTGCCATAAGCGAGGGGACCCTCCTCGACGCGGCCCGGCTCGAGAGCTATCACAAGCTGCAACAGGAGCAGGCGTACCAGGCGCGCCAGCAGGATCAGCGGGCACAGCTCGAACAGAAGCGGCGGTTCAAGATCCTCACGAAGGCCGCCAACAAGCGGCTCAAGGAAAAGCAGTAGCCGACGACTCGCAAACCGCAACTGCACGATCATCGTCGTCCTCTGGCCGAGCCCGGCACTCTCCGCCCGAATCGACCCGCCGCACGCTTCGACGAGTTCGCGAACGATTGTCAATGGGGTGAACTCGGTCGGTAATGGCCCGCGTCAGCCACCGCCGTCCCGCCACCGTTCGCCGGAATCACGCGTCCACCTGGCTTCCCGCTGCGTATCCTCTCGACGACACACGGAGACACCGATGGACGTGTTGACGGTTGATGACGCGCGAAAGCGCTTCGGCCACGTGGCCGCGCTGGATGGCGCGACGCTGGCGCTTCGCGAAGGGGAACTCCTCGCCCTCCTCGGCCCCAATGGCGCGGGGAAGACGACGTTGATTCGCGCGATTGCCGGGCGCGTCCGGCTTGATGGTGGTGAGATTCGATTGTTCGGAAAGCGTCTTGACGGGCGCCGCACGCCGCCGGAACTCGGGATCGTACCGCAGGAGCTTGCGGTCTATCCGCTCTTGACGGCGCGCGAGAATCTCGAGGCGTTCGGGCGGCTGCAGGGACTGGCGCGCCACGACCTCGTCGGCCAGGTGACATGGGCGCTCGAGGTCACCGGCCTGGCAGACCGTGCCGACGAGCCGGTCAAAAGTTTCTCCGGTGGAATGAAACGGCGGCTCAACATCGCGTGTGGTGTGCTGCACGAGCCGCGCGTTGTGCTGCTCGACGAGCCGACGGTGGGTGTCGATCCGCAGAGCCGCGAACGCATCTACGACATGCTGACCGCGCTCACGCGCGCGGGCGTGTCACTCCTGTTGACGACGCATCACCTCGAAGAAGCAGAGGCGCGCTGTGCGCGGACGGTCATCATCGATCACGGCCGCGTGATCGCAGCGGGCACGCTGGCGGAACTGGTCGATCGCACGGTCGGCAGCCATCGCGTGGTGACGCTGAGAACCAACCTGCCTGTCGCCACGCCTCCGCCGGGCACCGAAGTCCTCGCCGATGATCCGCGCCTGCTTCGCGCGCGCGTGTCGAATGTCGCGCGTGACCTCCCGCTTCTCCTCGGCGCCGTTGGTGGTCAAGGACGGGAAGTGGAAGATGTCGACGTGCGCGGGCCCAGCCTACAGTCGGTCTTCATTCATCTGACAGGAAGGGAGCTGAGAGAATGATCGTTACCCTGCTGCGGATTGCCTGGACGAACCTCCGCCGCGATCGAATCGCGCAGGCACTGACGTTCCTGCTGCCGATCATCTTCTTTTCGATCTTCGCGACAGTCTTTGGGAACCAGGGTAACAACACGACGTCGAGAATCCGTATCGCGCTCGTGGACGAAGACGGGAGCGAGCTGAGTCGCCGGATCGCTGTCGGCTTGCAGAAGGAGACAGCCCTGCGCGTGCGCACGACAAACGATGCGGATGGCAAGGGTCCTCTCCTGGATCGCGTCGGCGCAGAGCGGCTCGTGCGGAATGGTGACGTGCCGGTTGCCATCGTCCTCCCCCGTGGTCTGGGCGATGCGGCGATGACGTTTGCAGGCGGGGACAACGGGCCTCGCATCGGGTTGCTCGCGGATGTCTCCGATCGCGTCGCGCCGCAGATGGTGTTTGGTCTCCTTCAGAAGGTCACGATGACCTCGGCTCCCGACCTGGTGATGGAAGGTGGGTTGTCGCAGTTCGAGCGTTACGCGGGAGAAATGACGCCACAGCAGAAGTCGGCCGTCAAGGCATGGCTCCCGCGGCTGAAGCCGGGCGCACCGGACGCGGCACAGGCGAAGGAGAACGCGGGGGTGTTCGGGATCGGCATCGACACCGTCGACGTCATGCGGCAGGGAAAGCGCGATGGACTGATCTCGTTTTACGCGGCCGGCGTTGGCGTCATGTTCCTGCTGTTCTCGGCATCCGGCGCAAGCGGGACGCTGCTCGATGAAGTCGATTCGGGCACGCTGGACCGCATGCTGTCGACGCGCGTAGGCATGACCGGGCTGCTCGCAGGCAAATGGATCTTCCTTGCGCTGATGGGGACCGCGCAGCTCACGCTGATGTTCCTCTGGGGACGCGTCGCCTTCGGCTTGGATCTGTTGAGTCACCTTCCGGGCTTCTTCGTGATGACGATCGTGACGGCGGCGGCCGCGGCGGCATTCGGCCTGGTGCTGGCGACGCTCGCGCGCACACGCGCCCAACTATCGGGCATGTCGACCATCATCATCCTGATCATGTCGTCGCTTGGCGGGAGCATGTTTCCCCGGTTCCTGATGAGCGAATCGATGCAGAAGCTCGGCCTCGCAACGTTCAACGCGTGGGCGCTCGATGGTTATCTGAAAGTGTTCTGGCGCGACGCGCCAATCTGGCAGCTGTGGCCGCAGGTCCTCGTGCTCGTCACATTGACCGCCATCTTCCTGGCACTCGCGCGGATCCTGGCGCGCCGCTGGGAAGTGGCCTGAGAGTCCTTCGACCCTGCGACTGTTTACGTTGCCTTCTCGTCGCTCAAATCGATAGCAAACCGCTCCGCCATGCGATAGAGCGTGCGGCGATCGATGCCGAGGACTTCGGCCGCGCGCGTGCGATTGCCACCGACCTGTTCGATCACGTGCAAGAGATACCGCCGCTCGACCTCGTCGAGCGACGGGAGATCGGCGAACAATCGCTCGTGCAGGTCGGGCCCGGCAGATGCCTTGAACGGCAGATCTGCGATGTCGACGATCGATCCGCGGCTGAACACGACGAGCCGCTCGATGGTGTTTTCGAGCTCGCGGACATTCCCCGGCCAGCGATAGGCCGTGAGCGCCGCGATCGCCGCGGGCGTCAGCTCGACGCGGCGGCCCGCGCGGCTGCAGGCGCTTTCCAGGAACGTCTCGATCAGCAGCGGGATGTCCTCGCGCCGGTCGCGCAGCGCCGGCACCTGAATCACGATGACGCTAAGACGATAGAAGAGATCCTGCCGGAAGCGCTGCTGGGCGACTTCGCGCTCGAGATCCACGTTCGTCGCGGCGACGACGCGGACGTCGACCTTGACGATCCGGCTGGCGCCGACGGGCCGGACCTCACCTTCCTGCAGCACGCGAAGCAGCTTGACCTGGAGCGCCGGGGACGTCTCGCCAATTTCGTCGAGAAAGACGGTGCCACCGTTGGCCTGCTCGAAGATGCCCTTGGTGTCGGCGACGGCGCCAGTAAACGCGCCGCGCGCATGTCCAAACAACTCGGACTCGAGCACCGTCTCTGTCAGCGCGCCGCAATTGATTGGCACAAAGGCCCGTGTGGAACGCCGGCCGTTGGCGTGGATGGCGCGAGCGACGAGCTCCTTGCCGGTGCCGCTCTCGCCGGCAATCAGGACCGGTGCGGTTGCGTTCGCGGCGTGGGCAATCTGCTTGTAAACCGCGAGCATCCCGGCCGTGCGGCCGATGAGGCCGGGAGACGCCACGTCGAAGCGGGGACGCTCGGTGCGCGCGGGGCTTGCGGCATCCGCCAGGGCGCGTTCCACCGTCGCTTTCACTTCAGAGATGTTGAACGGCTTGCTGATGTAGTCGTACGCGCCCGCGCGCACCGCTTCGATGGCCGTCTGCAGCGTCCCGAACCCGCTGATCAGCACAACTTGTCCCGATGGATTGCCGTCCTTGAACGCGCGCAGCACGTCCATGCCGTTCTGCGGCGCATCGAGATTGATGTCGGAGATCAGCAGATCGAAGTGCTCCCTGGCGAGGCGCAGGGCTTCGTCCGCGCGCTGGGTCGTGCGAAGCTCCCGCCCCGGACGGTCCAGGAGCTCCGCCATGAACCGGCACGTTTCGCCGTCGTCGTCGACAATAAGGATCCTGTCCATGGTCAAGCGTCCGCTGGCCGCGGCGTGGCGGCCGGAAGGTCGATGGTGAACGTCGTGCGCCCGGGTTCGCTGGCGGCCTCGATCGTGCCGCCGTGCCGAGCGATCACGTCTCGCGTGATGCTGAGTCCAAGACCCGTGCCATGTCCCGCGGGTTTCGTTGTCACCCACGGGTCGAAGACGCGCGGCAGGAGTTCGGAGGCGATACCGCCGCCCGTGTCACTGATTTCAATTCGCACGCGGTCATCCGCGTGCGTGACGCGGATCGTCAGCGCGCCGCCCCCCGGCATCGCGTCGAGGCTGTTGTTCACCAGGTTGAGCAGCGCCAGCTCGAGTTCCTCGGCATTCGCGTCCACCGGCGGCAGCTCCTGCGGGAGATAGATCGTCAGTTTGATGCGTGACGCGTCAAGTTTCGGTCGCGCGACATCGCCGACTCGTGAGATCAGCGGGCCGAGCGCCAGCGGGCATCGCGTGTCGGGCCGGCGCGCATGATCGAGCATCGTGCGCACGATCGACGCCACCTTCGCGATCTGCTCCTGGACGATCGCAAGGCGACGCGCCGTGCGCGGATCGACCGAAGCGTCCTCCTGCGTCATCTGCACGTAGCCGGAAATCAGGTTCAACGGCGTGCCGACCTGGTGCGCCACACTTGCGGCGGTCTGGCCGATCGAGGCGAGCTGCTCGGCGCGCGCCAGCGCTTCTCGCAACGTGAATACGCGCTGGTAACTCTCGATCAGCTCCTGGTTACGGACGCGCAATTCGGCGGTCGCATCGTCGACGCGGTCCTGGAGCGCAACGTTGAAGTTCTGGATCCGCGCGAGCATGTCGTTCAGCCCCGAGGCCACCTCTCCGATTTCGTCACGTCGCACGACGGCTGCGCGGGCGGAGAAGTCTCCTTGCCCCGCGCGGCGCATCGCCTCGTGGATGCGCCCGACCGGGTGATGAATCAGCCGCCGCGCGAACCAGTCGAGGACGAGTGTCAGCAGCAGCACGGCAATCGGCGCAAACCACATCGTGACGCGCCGCCCCTTCGTGCGGATCTGAGCAACGGATCCCAGCGACACGGTGACGACGGCGGCGCCAATGACCTGCCCGTCGCGAATCGTCGGCACGGCGGTGATGGCCATACCCGCAGCTGCGTTGACCACGATCGTTTCGCGGCGGGCGGTGGCCTGCGCCGCCGCGGCAAAGGCCTCCGATCGTTCGTTCGTCGACGTGCTCGCGATCACCCGCGGTGGATTCGTGTCGAGGCGGATCAGGGTGATCGTTCTGATCGACGGCGCACTGATGGCGACTTCGTGCAGCATCGTGGCGACCGCGTTCACGTCAACCGGCTCGCGGCGCAGCTCGAAGTCGTCCGAGACAGCCACCGCGGTGAGCCGGGCGGTTTCCATCAGATCGCGCTGGACCTCGCGCTCGAACACACGGATCTCGATGATCGACTGCACGCCTATCACCATGGCTACCGCGAGGGTGATGACCAGCGCCAGCCGTGCGCGGAGGGACAACGCGCGCACATCCGCCACGCTGGGGCGGGCGTGCGTGAGCGCCGTCGGCGCCGACTCCGATGCGGTATGGAGAGAACTCGTTGCAGCCAAGGGTGTTGCGCCATTCTAGCGGGTGCCGCCTCGAGTGGCACCCGGATTGTGTTCATGGAAGGTGCCCGCCGGCGGGGCGGCGATAAGGCTGGAACTCTCCGGTCAACTCCTCCCGACTGCGTCGTCGACGGGCGCTCACCAAGGACCCTAGGTGATATCCATCGCTACACTGCTCGTGACGGCAGCCCTCGCGACCGCGCAGGCGCCCTCCGTCCAAAAGCCGCCCGCGAGCATGGTGCCGATTGCCGAGCGTCGGGCTACGACCATCCTGCCCTCGGAGTCATCGCTGATCGGCATCATCGACGCATTCGAGCAGGCGGCGCAACGACTCGTGCTGCAGACCAGGACCGAGCGTGTGACGTTCGTACTCGCGTCGGATGTAGTCATCCGGCTCGGCTCGCGAACGCTGTCTGCGGCCGAGCTCGCGGCCCATCGTGGCCGCCGCGCGAAAGTCCGTTTCACACAGGTGGGCGCACGCCGCACCGCGCACTGGATTGTGATCGCCTCAGAACGCAATTGAATTACGATCTTCCGCGTGAAGATCGCCCTCGTCCAGCAGCACGCCACCGGCGACAAAACCCATAACGTTCGGCGAGGCCTGGCGGCGCTTGACGAGGCTGCCGCCGGTGGTGCGCGCATCGTCGTATTCGCCGAGCTCGCCTTCGAATGGTTCCATCCTCAGCACCAGGCCCCGCGGGACCCGTCGTCGCTTGCGGAGCCGGTACCCGGGCCGACCACGACGGCATTCGCTGAGCGTGCACGGCAGCACGGAGTCGTCGTCATCCTGAACCTGTACGAGCGTGACGGTGCACGGCTGTTTGACTGTTCACCGGTGATCGACGCCGACGGAACCCTGCTTGGCCGTACGCGCATGATCCACATCACCGACTATGCCTGTTTTCATGAGCAGGGGTACTACACGCCCGGTGATACCGGTGCCCCCGTTTACGACACGAGCCATGGGCGGATTGGCGTGGCGATTTGTTACGACCGCCATTACCCCGAATACATGCGGGCGCTCGCCATGGCGCGCGCCGATCTCGTCGTAGTACCGCAGGCCGGCGCCGTGGATGAGTGGCCGGACGGTTTGTATGAAGCGGAAATGCAGGTGGCTGCCTTCCAGAACGGCTACTACACCGCGTTGTGCAATCGCGTCGGCCGGGAGGACTGCCTCACCTTTTCCGGCGCGTCATTCGTGTGCGCTCCCAACGGGCGCGTCATCGCGCGCGCGCCAGCAGAGGAGGACTGCATCCTCTATGCGGACGTCGATCTGTCGACCGCCGCGGCGTCGCATGCGCGACGTTTGTTCCTCCGCGACCGCAGGCCGGAGCTGTACGCGGACTGGATCGATCCCGCGACGGTGACACGTCGATGAAGGGTGCGGTGCAAGGACGTCTCGTGGGGACGTGGCGGCTCGTGCAGTACGAAACCGTGGACGAAGATGGCCGCCGCAGTCGTCCGTACGGCGACGCTGTCGGACGCCTGACCTACGATGTCCGGGGCAACATGACCGGACAAGTGATGCGACCGAACCGCGCTCCCGTCGTGCTGGGCGAGGGGAGCGCGCAACAGGTGCGCGCGGCGTATATCGGGTATATCGCGTACTTCGGAACGTACGAGGTGGCCGACGATGGCCGGTCCGTCGTGCATCAAGTCGATGGCTCCCTGAACCCCGCGTGGGTTGGTGGCATCCAGATGCGCACGATGCGCTTCGACGGCGATCGCCTGATCCTGCACGCGAATGTTGAAAAGGCGGGAGGCATCGTGCGCCATGAGCTCACGTGGGAACGGTGTTGACGCGTCGGTGGCGGCGGTCCGCCGTCCTCCCCACTCTGTTACTGGCCGGCAGCTGCGCCGGGATTGATACAAAGACCGGCATCTACGCGACTGTGGCGGAGGCGCGCGCGGCTGGTGCCATCGAACGCGGATGGGTGCCAGAGGGCTTGCCCTCGACGGCGACGGATCTGCGCGAAGCGCACCGGAGAGACGATCAGGTGTGGGGTGTGTTCGTCTTCCCGCCGGCGGACGCTGGGGCCCTTCGGGCGCTCGTGGGATCGGAGATCACGAGTGCGCCGCCGGACTGCGACCCACCCGGCCGCCTCGAATGGTGGCCGCGTCTCCTGCGATCGCCCCTCGACCTTGCGCAACTGCAATCGACAGGGTTGCGCCTGTATCACTCGCGGACCGGGCGCCTGACGTACGCGGTGAACTGGAACCAGGGAAGGGCGTACTACTGGAAGTGAATTGGCGATTGAGCATGGTAAGATCAGGGTTCTGCCAGCGTAGATTGACCGGGCCGAGGTAGCTCAGTTGGTAGAGCACAGCACTGAAAATGCTGGTGTCACTGGTTCGATTCCAGTCCTCGGCACCTTTTTCTCACTTCGCTCGCGTGGGGCCCCTTTCACATTCCCCACGCTCGCTGCGCGGGCCAGGCCCCCTTCGGGGGACTCCAAACCGATCGCACGAGCAACCGCCGGCGCTCGCTCAATTAGCTGTCGTGGGGCCCCGTTCA
>JBKOZS010000021.1:0-46018 GCA_046726015.1 Acidobacteriota bacterium | reverse complement strand
CCGCCATCTACGTCGCCATCGTCCGTGCGGAACCGATGCGGGCTATGCGGACGCGCGTGCGCGCCGCACTGGTGGTGATTTCCGACGGAGCGGATACGGCCAGCGACCGATCGCTGCGCGACGTTCGAACGGCCATCCTCCGGACGGACGCGTTTATCTATGCCGTCGCCATCGACTCACCCGATCGACGTCCGATCAACATACACGTGAATCCCGAAGCGCTTCGCGAAATCACGAACCAGAGTGGCGGCACAACGGAAGTCGTCAAGGATAGCAAGGACCTCGACGGCGCAACCGCGCGGATTGCCGAGGAGTTGAACAACCAGTACCTGCTTGCCTACTCGCCGCCGCATCCGGCTGACGGCCGCTACCACAGCATCCGGGTGCGGATGGTGAAGCCCGAGTACCGGGTGCGTGCCCGCAACGGGTACGTCGCAACGCCACGACCGTAGCACTCTGGCGACAACGCGCTACTGCTTCACGACTTTGTAGTCCGGCGGCACGACGAACAGTTCCGGCGCCACCGGGTCCGTGGAGATGGATGTGACCTTGCTCGTCACCTTCATCGCGCCCATCTGCTTCATCATCTCGGCCGCCTGGCCCGTCCCCGCCATCGTAATGTTCATCTCCGTCAAGTACGGAATGCCCTCGGCCGCGGAGAACTTCGTCAGCACACGATCGAATCCGTTCGTCGGAGCGCCCGGCACTCCGCCGGTGAGAATGGCGGCGAGGTTGGCCTGGACGGCCGCCTTCTGGAACGCGGCGTACTCCTCCGCGCCCGGCGCAGCCTTCGTCACCCAGACCGATCCTTTCACCAGCATCTGGAAATCCTTGAACATCTCGGCGGCTCCGGGCGGCATCTGCTGATTCGCCGTCATCGCGCTCATCGACACTCGCATGTCGACGGCGTACTCGTCGCACTTCACGCCGTCAATCGTCTGCGATCGGCCGGTGGGCGCGAACGATCCTTCGACCTGGGGTGCGGCGGCAGGCGGCGCCCCCGGCTTGTCGGGAATCACGGAGGTGATGACGACGGCTGTCTTCTCGTCGGGATGGAGCACGACGATCTCTTTCTTGTTCAAGTCGGTCAGGCTCGAAAGCGTGCGGCCCATGGCCTCCGTATCGGTGCGCGCCTGGAGGCCCTTGATGCGCATCACGACCGTGGGGGTCGCGCCGCCCATCATGGCGGCCATGCCTCCTTCCACGGTGGTGGTCGTCGTGACCGTGACATCGGCGCGCACGATCGCCGAGCAGAGCAGGAAAATCGCACACGTTCCGAGCCAGCGATTCATGTTGTTCTCCTACGGCACGCCCGCGGCGGCCAGAATCATCGCCAGTGCGATTTGCACGTTGCGCACGTTGACGTTCGGGTCCACGTCAGTCCACTCGTCCGGCGAGTGGCTGCGTCCGCCCGGGCCTCCCCGGCCGATGGTAACGGCCGGGATGCCAAGGCTCATTGGAATATTCGAGTCGGTGCTGCTGAACGAATAGTGTGGCGATAGCCCGAACGCCTTGACGATGGCGGACAGCGAACGGACCATGGACGAGTCGACGGGCGTTTCGCCGCATGGCCGTTCACCAATGATCTTTGGATTTGCGGAGACCGTCCCCTCTTTTGTCGAGCGCGCGCGGTTCTCCTCGTCCACCGCTTCCCGAACGAGTGACAAGAACGTCTCGTCCAGCTTCGCGAGTTCGCTGCACGACTCCGATCGCATGTCGAGGTCCATCGACACGTCCGCCGGAATCGAATTCACCGACGTGCCGCCCCTGACCACGCCGACATTGAACGTCGTCTTTGGTTCCGCCACCACCTGGATGCGAGACAGCTTCGTCATCGCGTTTGCCATCGCGTATGCCGGGTTGACGAGACCGAAGGCGCCGTAACTGTGCCCGCCGGGTCCCGTGAACGCGACGCGGTATCGCCGGCTGCCGACGCCGCCAACTGTGAGTCCCTTCTGCTCGCCGCCATCGATTGAAAGAAACTGCTTGATACGATCCTTGTACTTGCCCTTCTGGAACAGGTACTTCACGCCGCGCAGATCTCCCTCGCCTTCTTCGCCGACGTTTCCCACGAACAGGATGTCGCTGGCCGTCTGAAACTTCGCGGCATCCATCGCGCGGATGACCGCGAGCATCAAAGCGAGCCCGCGCGTGTCGTCGCCAATGCCTGGAGCGGCGAGACGCGTCGCTTGTCGCTTCACCCGAACGTCCGTGCCTTCGGGGAACACCGTGTCGAGGTGCGCAGCAACGGCCAGCAGGTTGCCACTCCCGGCACCCTTGCGCACGCCCATCGCGTTCCCCTCGGGATCGATCTCGACGTCCGCCAGGCCGTGCTGCCGGAGCAGTTCCAGGAAGGCCTTCGCGCGCGCCTCTTCCTTGAACGGCGGCGCGGGAATCTCCGTGAGCCTAATCAGTTCCCGGACGAACCGTTCCTGGTCGCCTTCGATGAACGATGTCGCCTGCTTGAACGCCGGACTGGTGACGATGCGGTCCGCGGCATCCGGTGACTGGGCCGCTGCAGGAACCGCGACGGCAAGGCACAGTGCCGCACCGTGCCGCAGCCATTTACAAGTCATAAGTCATTGAACCTGAGCCTGCCCTGAGCCTTGAGCCCTGTACCCTGAGTCCTCATCGTTTTCGAATCGTGCCGACGACCTCGACGCGAATGGGAACGCCCTCGATTTCCGACGGAACCACTACGCCTTGAGGAGGAGGTTCCCGGAGGTTGACCTTCACGGCGTAGTCACCATCGACCCGCGTTACGCCAACGGCGGCAGCCATCCCGAGCTTTTCGAAATGCCGGAGCGCCGCTGCCTTTGCAGCGCGCGCCTGCTCGAGCGTCACGCGAGGCATGTCGGCCCCCATGATGTCGCCGAAACGGCGACTAGAACAAGAGCGTGGCCTTCAGATCCGACAGCACGCGGCGGATTGGGTTCGCGTACGTCAGGCCGAGACCGTTGCTTCCCCCCTGGTCGCCGCCCGCGAACAGCAGGGCGACCGCTTCCATCGACTCGTTCACGATCAGCGAGCCGCTGTCTCCGCCGTCGCTGAACGCCGAGCGCCCGGTGCCCTCGATCTCCACCTGGTTGTCGAAGCGCAGGTTGTCGGAGTCGTAGCCGACGATGATGTTGTCGAGATCGAATGCGGTGATGCGCCCCTTGGTTGGACCGGTCGTGCGGCCGACCTTGTACACGAAGCCTCCTGCCTCGACGAGCTCGGGACCGACTCCCGCAAGCTTCCGATCGGTGTTGTCGACGAGCTGACGCAATCGCCCGGCGTCGTACTGGATCCTCGGCTGGATGGCGGCAATCGCGCAGTCGACGAAGTTCGTGCCGGTTGGCTTGAGACGCACTTTCTGCTTCAGTCGTGCGACGCGCTGCGCCGGCTGACGCCCGCCGTCGTATGGCGCACGCTGCAGGATCCAGTCGTTCGTGCGCGCCCGATCTTCATTGGCGAGCACGTGATTGTTCGACAACACGTGGACCACGGTTCCGCGGCGCACGAACGCACCTGTCGTGCCGGCGGTGATGTTCACGTGGCCAATCGAGGCGCCAATCAGCAGCGGTCGGGCGTCGAGCTGGTACCACGGGACAGAGGCCCGTGAGGGCTGCGCCGGCACGGGACGCACCCGCCGCGCACGGAGTGCCGTGGCTCGGCGTCGTGTCGCGCGTTTGTCGATGCGGCCGATCAGGCGGATATCGACCTCGCCGCGCGCGTCTCGCGTGAGCTGCTCGACGATCGCGCTGTTCACGAGGCTCGGCCGCTGCAGCCGAATCGCGAGACGGAATTCACCGTTGTGCGGCGCCAGGCCGATGGCGATCGAACGGTGCACGCGCGGCACCGTGTCCAACGGACGCGCCCCGACGGCGAACATCTCCCTCGACGCGAACGGCACAATCAAATCCTGCAGCAGCTGCTGCTTGAGTCCCTGTGCGGAATCCAGTCGCATGCGTGCCTCCTGCATGTCCAGCAAAGCACAGAGCACGGTATGATGAAAGGCTGCGATGGCAAATATTCTTCAGACCCTCCCGATTGGCGAAAAAGTGGGGATCGCCTTCTCCGGCGGTCTCGATACGAGCGCGGCGCTTCACTGGATGCGCAGCAAGGGATCGATTCCTTACGCCTATACCGCGAACCTCGGTCAGCCGGACGAGCCCGACTACGACGACATCCCGAAGCGTGCGCTGCAGTATGGGGCCGAAAAGGCACGCCTGATCGATTGCCGCGCGCAGCTCGTCGCCGAAGGGATTGCCGTGCTCCAGTGCGGCGCGTTTCACATCTCCACGGCAGGCGTGCCCTACTTCAATACCACGCCAATCGGCCGCGCCGTCACCGGCACGATGCTCGTCGGTGCGATGAAGGAGGACGATGTCCACATCTGGGGAGATGGAAGCACGTTCAAGGGTAACGACATCGAGCGGTTCTACCGCTACGGCCTTCTTGCCAACCCTTCGCTGAAGATCTACAAGCCGTGGCTCGACCAGCAGTTCATCGACGAGCTCGGCGGGCGCGCCGAGATGTCCGAGTACATGACGCGCGCGGGGTTTGCATATCGCATGAGCGCGGAGAAGGCGTACTCCACGGACTCGAACATCCTCGGCGCCACGCACGAGGCCAAGGACCTCGAGCGGCTGAATACCGGCATCAAGATCGTCGAGCCCATCATGGGCGTGGCGTCGTGGCGCGACGATGTGGGCGTGAAACGCGAGGAAGTCACGGTCCGCTACGAGGACGGACACCCGGTCGCGCTCAACGGGATCTCACATAAGGATGACGTTGCGCTTCTACTCGAAGCCAATCGGATCGGCGGACGTCACGGCCTCGGGATGTCCGACCAGATCGAAAACCGCATCATCGAGGCGAAGAGCCGGGGGATTTACGAAGCTCCCGGCATGGCGTTGCTCTTCATTGCGTACGAACGGCTCGTCACCGGCATTCACAACGAGGACACCATCGAGCAATACCGCGACAACGGCCGGCGTCTCGGGCGCCTGCTTTACCAGGGCCGCTGGTTCGATCCGCAGGCAATGATGCTGCGCGAGACCGCGCAGCGCTGGGTCGCGCGCGCGGTCACCGGCGAAGTCACGCTCGAGCTCCGTCGCGGGAACGACTATTCGATTCTCGACACCACGTCGCCTAACCTGACGTACAAGCCTGAGCGCCTGACGATGGAAAAGGGAGAGTCGATGTTCTCTCCTCAAGATCGCATCGGGCAACTGACGATGAGAAATCTCGACATCGTCGACACGCGCGACAAGCTGTTCACGTACGTGAAGGCCGGCGTGCTCGCGCCGTGGAGCGCCACGGCCCTTCCCCATCCTGCCGAGGCAGAGACCGAAAAAAAGGACTAGCCCGCGCTGACCGTCATTGTTAACAGGTCGTCAGGAAAGGGAGCCGGGCGGGACGTTGACGCGCTGGACCGCGCGCTCGCGCGCGCCGGGCTCAACGCCCGCATCGTCGTCGTGCGCGGACCCGATATTGCCCCGGAAGCGGAGAAGGGTGCCGCCGAGGGCGTGATCGTTGCGGCCGGAGGCGATGGCACCGTATCCGCTGTTGCGGCCGTGGCCATGAAGACCGGCGCAACCCTTGGCGTGCTGCCGCTTGGCACGCTCAATCATTTCGCTCGGGATGCCGGCATACCTGTCGACCTGGTGGAAGCGGCATCGGCGATCCGGGACGGAGTCACCCGCAACGTTGACGTCGGGGAACTGAACGGGCGAGCGTTCGTCAATAACGCGAGCCTCGGGATTTACCCGCGCCTCGTGTGGGAACGGCGCGCCGGACAACGCCGCGGTCACGGCAAGTGGACGGCGTTCTCGATCGCGCTGGCGAAAACGTGGTGGCAGTACCGTGCACTGACCGTACGCATGGTCATCGACGGGTCGCCGCTCGTGCGGCGCAGCCCATTTCTTTTTGTCGGGAACGGTGAATACCAGGTGGAGGGAATCGACCTCGGCGCCCGCCCATCGCTCGAGAGCGGCCGGCTGTCGGCCTACGTCGCACCGGAATGCGGACGACTGGAACTGCTCGCCATGCCGTTCCGTGCGCTCGCAGGGCGTCTCTCGCCGGATGTGAAGTTCGAGGCGTTCAGCGCGTGCGAAATGACGATCGAACCGTCGCGTTCCCGGGTCGGCCTTGCCCTGGACGGCGAGTTCTTCGTCACCCGTCCACCGCTACACTGCCGCATTCGTCCGCGCGCGCTGCGCGTGATCGTGCCGGGATCCCAATCAGCTGAGGCCTAACGGCACGCGGCGTGCTGGCAGCCGCAACGCAGCTCGGTCATGTTGCCGGCGTGCTTGCAGTGCTCGCTGCAGTACTTCCCCCACTCGCTTTTTTCTGGAACCGTACACTGGCACGAGGGATGCGCGCACTTTGCCGTTTCGCTCATGTGGTCCTCCGATGGCTCGGACCCCGAGGGGAGTAATTATACGCTCCTGCCGTTAATATGGCTCCGTATGCGAATCGCTGTGCTCGCGTCGCTCGCGGCTCTGCTGGCGTGTGGCGGCAGCTCGTCGGCACCTTCTTCACCGACGCCGACGCCAACCGTACCGATCAATGCGGCGTGCAATGCGCTTGGCGCGACCGTGTCCGCGTCGACGGCGATCACGAACGGGACACAGTGCTCGACGCCGAACTCTCCGGTGGTGCTGATCAACCTGCGTGATTCCGACGGGAACCTGGCGGGTGCGTGCTCCGGGACCGTGATTGCCGCCCGTGCGGTGCTGACCGCCGCGCATTGTCTCGACGCGCCGACGGCGTCGGCGCGGATCTTCACCGGCACCGGACCGCAGATCGATGCTGCGTCAGTACGCGGTTTCCCCGGATACCGTGAAGGTGACCCGAACACACCGGACGTGGGTGTGCTGCAGTTCAGCCAGGACATCGGGACGAGGATCATTCCCCTGCTGCTCAGCCGCGACGCCCGCGTCGGCGAGACCGCCGTGATCGCGGGTTGGGGCCGGGATCAGGTCCAGTCAGGAGCCACTCTGCGTGCAGGCTCGACGACGATATCGAGCGTCGGGTCCGCCCTCCTGCAGACGGAGTTCTCGAGCAGCAACAGCTCGGTGTGTCCCGGAGATTCAGGCGGCGCGCTCCTGATTTCCGAAGCGGGCACGTGGTCGCTCGCGGGCGTGATCTCGGCAAATTCCACAACCTCCTGCGCGTTCGGCAGCAACTTCTACGCGAACCTTCGTAACGCGCAGGCCAGCGCGTTCATCCTGGGTCAGGTTCCGGACGCGCGTCGGCAATGAGTGAGGAGTCCCCAGTCCCGAGTCGTGAGTCCCGAGTCCAAAGTCCCGAGTCGCGCTTGTCCGCCGTAGCGCGAAGCGCGAAGGCGGAAGTCCCGAGCCCTGCGTCCCAAGTCCGCAGTGACGGATCCAGCATTCCGGGCCACGTGCGCGAGCGGATCATTCGTTCGATCGGCCTGATTGCGGCGCTCGTCTATGCGGCGATCATCGTGTGGGCGTATGCAAACCAGCCGCAGACGATCGCGCAGGTGACTGGCGGGCTCAGTTCTACCGTAGGCGCGTACCGTGTCGATCCCCAGTCGTACGCGGATGCCTTGCAGTTCTTCAGGCGAGATCACTTCGTCGAGGCGCGTGCGGCATTCGCGCGCGCGGATCCGGCCGAGCGTGACGCGCAGACGCAGTTCTACATCGCCTACAGCTACTATCGCGAAGGCTGGGGACGCGTGTATAGCGACGACGCGCTGTTTGCCAAGGGAATGGAGTCGGTGAACAAGGCCATTGCGCTTGCGCCTGGCGGCAGGCTCGTCGTGGACGACCCCGACCTGCAGATGCATTCCGCCGACGAACTGAAAGCGGAGCTTCAGCGCGGGCTCGAGCGCGACGTCTCGGATCTCAATCCCATGCGGCTGTTCAGGACGCGCAAATGAGCGCCGCGCGCGAAGCGCTGTTTCTGCCGCTCGCCTTTCTCACGGTCGCGCTGTTCGGCGGTCTCGAGCCGGGCCGGCCGGCGCCGCTCATTCCGCCGCCGCTCTTCACGCTCGTCCTCGCGGTCATGCTGATAGCCGCACTGGTGCGGAGCGGGACGCTTGCACCCGAACGGCTCGTCAACAATTCGCGCGCTGTGCTGGCAAACCTGAACGGAGTGGTCGTGCTCCTGGCCCTGTTCGCGGGCACGTCGCAGTTGTTCAACCTGCTGATGCCACGGTCCGGCCTGCCGTTCCTCGCGGTCAACGCGTTCCTCTTTGTCCTGCTGCTCAACACGCTGGTTGCATCCCCCGATCGCGTGCGGCTGCTGCGCAGCCTGATGGTGATCTGCGGATCCGCATTCGTGCTGAAGTTCGTGATTCTCGCGGGGCTGTCCGATCCCGAGGGAGGCCGGACCAAGCGCGTGCTCGTCGTGTTGTTCGATGCGGCAACGCTCGGCACGATTACGCAGGAGCCCCTGCCGGGGATGGCCGGTTACCTCGCGTTTTTCACCATCGTGCTGTATCTGGTCGCCGTCGCGCTGCTGCCGGGATGGCAGTTCGTCAGCGGAACGCTCGTTCCTGTGCACGAGGGTGCACAGGAGATCAGGAGATCAGGAGACTAAGAGGCTAGGAGCGTGTAACAAAACCCACATGATGACGGTCCAGAGACGTCGCATCGCACGTCTGGTCCCTGAGTGAACTGGCCGGGATGCTCGACGCAGCCGAGTTGACAGCCGCGTAGCATATGCCCGAGGTGCGTTCACGTGTCGAACCCATGCGCCACTATGATCTGATTGCCGATTGGTACTCGACTGATCGCGGCTGGACTGTCGGGGTCGACGAAGCGCTCGCGGTCGCTGCCACTCCGCGCTGGCTCTCGCATTCTGGACCTTGGCTGCGGCAACGGCGTTCCGATTACCGAAGCGCTCGTGAAGGCCGACCATCGGGTTGTTGGTCTCGACAGCTCGACCGAAATGCTCGCGCACTTCCGAGTCAATCTGCCCGGCACGCCTGTCGTGCGCGGTGACGCTCGCCGGTGTCCGTTCACAAACGGCGGCTTCGACGCGGCAATTTCGTGGGGGATGATGTTTCATCTCCCGCGCCGAAAGCAGGCCGCCGTGTTCGCGAGCGTGTCGCGTGTGCTGAAACTTGGCGCGCCGTTTCTCTTCACAGCGGCCGACATTGTTGGCGCCGACGACGGCGGTATTACCGGCACGATGAGCGGCGTCACGTTTCACTATTATGCTGTGTCCAGCTATCGAACGATGATTGCGGAGTACGGCTTCGAGCTCGTTGACATTCACGATGATCCCGGCGTGAGCACGTACTATCTCGCCCGAAAGTCGCGGTGAGGCAAAGGGTTAGCCCGAGTACGTCACGAGCAAGGCCGCAGTATTTACCGATCGGCGACCGCTCGATCGGTCGCCATAAGGCTACACAGTAATAATCCGGTGGTTCTCGCCTTAGCCCCGAGTGTTATCACCCCCGCTCGCCTGATGATCGTTCTAGTCGCGCAACGCCGTCGCCGGATCGACTCGGGCCGCGCGCCAAGCAGGCCGGCTGACGGCGACCAGCGCCACGACGCCAACGAGCGCGACGACGCTCGCGATGATGGCGCCATCGAGCGGCGTGACGCCGTACAGCAGCCCCCGCAGCGTGCGCGTAACCGCCATAGCGCCGGCGAGCCCGACCGCTACGCCCAGCCCGGTGAGTAGACACCCCTCGCGAATCACGAGCCGGAGAATGCTGGCGGCCGATGCGCCCAACGCGAGCCGCACGCCGAATTCCTGCGTGCGTTGGGACGTGAGATAGGCGAGCGTGCCGTACAGCCCGACGCCCGCGAGCATCAACGAGGCAAGCGCGAACGCTGACAGCACCAGCATCGTGAACCGCGTGTTGTCGATGGACGCCTCGACGATGTCGTCCATCAGCCGGATGTCGAACACAGGTCTGCCTGGGCCGAGCGCCTCGACCGCCTGTTTGATCGCCGGCCCGATCGTCGAGAGCGGCGCCCGCGTCTTGATGACGAGCGTTTGCTCGATCTCGTAAACGTGAGAGGGCACGTAGATCATCGGTGTGCCGGAATCGCGTATCTCGCGCGCCCGAATCTGGCCAGCGACTCCGATAACCTCCAGCGGCTCCTTCGCCTCACCGACGCCGAGCTTTTGGCCGATAGCCGCTCCATTCCACAACAGCGCCGCCAGCCGTTCGTCGACCACAACGACGCGCCGGCGGTGCTTGATGTCGTCGTCTGAGATGTCGCGGCCCGCGCGCAGCGGAATCCCCATTACACCGAAGTAACCGGGCATGATGCTCTGCTGCATGCCGATTAAAGGCATCGGCTCTCGATCCTCGCTTCGCCAGAAGCGCCGGGTGGTCTGGGCCGGTGCTAAGGGGAGTGGCCCGCCGACGCTGGCCGCGTCGACACCGGGCAGCTCGCGCAGGCGCGCAATTGCATCTTGATAGAACGCCGACCGGCGCTCGACCGTGGAGAACGCCCGGAGATTGAGCGGGATCCTGGCGGTGACGACGTGGGCGGGATTGAAGCCGATCGGTGCCCCGAGAAGATTGGCAAAGGTACGCAGCATCAGGCCTGCGGCGATGAGCGGAACGATGGACAGCGCAACCTCGGACACGACGAGGCCGCGATGCAGGCGGCGGCTACGCAGCAGGAGCGATCCCGCGCGGCTCGAGAGGAGCGGCTGACCGTGCGGGTCCCGCGTGAAGGTGAGCGCGGGCACTAGGCCGAAGACGACGCTCGATATAACGGTCAATCCCGCGGTCCACAACACTACGACTCCGTCGACTGCGATCTCGGATTGACGCGGGAGATGCACTGGCCGAAGCCAGTCCAGCACGCCGACGCCCAGTCGCGCCAGCAGCAGGCCGCACGCGCCCCCGAGGATCGCGAGGAGCAGATTTTCGGCAAAGAGCTGCCGCAACAGACGGAGTCGCGTGGCGCCGAGCGCGCGTCGGACCGCAAGCTCACGCTCACGTGTCTTGGCCCGCGCCAGGAGCAAGTTGGCGACGTTAACGCAAGCGATCAGGAGCACGAACCCGACCGCTGCGCCGAGCGCCATGAGTGCCGGCTTCACATCGCGGGTGACGGCCTCGCCGAGCGGCCGCACTGTGAGGCGCAGCCCGTTTGGGTACGCCGACGGATGGGTCGCTACGAAACTGGCCGCCAACCCTTTGAGCTCCGCCTGGGCCTGGGCGACTGTTGCCCCAGGCGCGACACGTCCGACCAGCGGCAGGCCCCGATAGAGCAGGATGGGGACAAAGTCCCTTGGCAGCCACACATCGACACGCTCCTCAAGGTAGTTCGCGGCGGGAAGCAAGGGGCGAAAGGTGGGCTGCGTGACCCCGACGACCTGCACGTCCATGTTGTTGACTGTCAGCCGCCGGCCGATCACTCGAGGATCGCCCTGGAAACGACGCTGCCACAGCTCGTGACTGATGACGATGCCTTTGACGACAATGTCGTCCGCGTCTTCTAAGGTGACGAGCGTGCGCCCGAGCGTCAACGGGGTTGCGCCCAAGAGGGGCAGCAGATCGTCCGTCACCCTGGCCGCAGCGACGCGCTCCATCACGCCGTCGATCATGAGGCTCGCGTCACGTCCCTCGGCCTGGGCGATGCTGGTGATCAGCCGGCTCCGCGCTCGCACGTCGAACATTGCACCAGATGAAGAGTCGGCGCTTGGCAGCGCCCGCGTGTCAGCTTCGATGACGACGATGCGCGCAGCGTCCGGATACGGGAGCGATCGCCACAGCACGGCGTGCAGCACGGTGAAAATCGCGGCGTTCACACCGATGCCGAGCGCGATCGTCATGATGACGACCAGGGCATAGCCGGGCGATCGCCAGAGAACTCGCGCGCCGTATCGGGCGTCCCGTGCGGTCGCCTCGAGCGCGGAGCCGATGCGCACGTCCCGCACGCGCTCCTTGACCTGCTCGACGCCTTCGACCTCGATGAGGGCCGCGCGCCTCGCCTCCGCGGGCGCGAGGCCTCGCCGCTCGTATGCAGCGGCCCGCGCGTCCACATAGCCGCGAAGCTCGTCGTCCAGATCGCGATCGGCGCGTGCGGATCGCCGCAGCGCCCGAACCCTCGCGAGAACAGTGCGGAGGATCGACATGACTACGACGACGAGTCCAGCACCAGGCTCATAGCGGTGACGACGCGCTGCCACGTCGCCTTTTCAGCCGACAGATGCCGGCGCCCCTCGCGAGTCAGACGGTAGGACTTGATGCGGGGACCCTTCGGAAGCGTTTCCCACTGCCCCTCGATCCATCCGTCCTGCTCGAGGCGGTGCAGGGCAGGAAACAGCGATCCTGCCTTGATCCGGAACGTCCCTCGCGTTGTCTGGAATATGCGCTCGGCGATAGCGGCGCCATGGAGCGGCTGCAGTTCGAGCGTCCGGAGGACCAGCAGGTCCAAGGTGCCCTTGACGAGCGAAGCGACGGGGTCGGCCATGGAATAGAACTCCTTTATAGGACTTCTATATCACATGACCCGTCAGAAGCATCAAGAGGCGAGAGTCAGGGTTTGCGCCGCAGCACTGCGATCTCGGCTATATCGGCGCCAATAATAGTCGCGATAAACGCCGAAGCGACGACGGAGTGCGTTGCAAAGCGGTGCTGGTCAACGCGTACGCCGATCAGGTTTTGATACAGCCTCTAACGGTCGTTTAAAGAACGATCTCCTGTTCTTCTGATCTCCTGACCTCCTGTGAGCCCGTCACTCCGATCGAAGGGCGATGGCAGGATCCGTTGTCGCCGCCCGGCGCGACGGCCACCAGATCGCAAACATACCGGCCGCCCCGAGTGCCACCGCGGTTGCAGCGATCGACAGCGGATCGCCGGCGCGCACGCCAAACGGCTGGCTGATGTGCCAGAAGCGCTCGGGCAGCACGCCAATGATCGTGAACCGCTCGGCTTCATCGGGACGATCGCTGACATAGGCAGTGAACTGCCGGCCGATCATACCGGCATCGCCAGCGAATCGTTCCTTCCAGAGTCGATGGCTGATAAGCACGACGTTCGGGCTGCCCGGGACAAATGCCTCCGAATCGAAGCCGCGTCCGAGCGATGGCCTCATGCCGAGTCCCTGCACGAACCCGGGGGTCACCCACGCGCCGGGAACCTGTTCGGCGTTTTCGCCTCGGAGCAGGTAGAACATGTCGAGATCCCACGCGATCGGCTGCTCGATGATGCCGCCCAGCGAAGCCCAGTCGAGGCGTTCCATCTCCCGCGGTTGGTCGCCGCCTGGTACGTTGTAGCGAACCGAATACAGGCGATCGGCCGCCGGATATGGCAACTCGGTCAGGAGATACGCGTTCACCACGCGTCCGCGGTTCTGGAGTATCGTAAGAGTTTCCGCTCGTCAGCGTGGGGCCCGCTACATGTCTCTCGATCGCTTTCATCCCATCGTTCAACACTGGTTCGCGAGGACGCTTGGTGTGCCGACCTCAGCGCAGTCCCGCGGCTGGGCGTCGATTGGTGACGGCCGGCACACGCTGATTGCCGCGCCAACCGGGTCGGGCAAGACGCTCGCGGCGTTTCTTACCGCGATTGATGACCTGTTCCAGGAAGGCCTGCGCGGTCCGGTGCCGGACGAAGTCCGCGTGCTCTACGTGTCGCCGCTGAAAGCGCTCAGCGCCGACATTCACAAGAACCTCGCCGAACCGCGACGGGGCATCCGTCAGCTCGCCGAGGAGGCGGGACTCGATGCGCCGCGACTGACGGCCGCCGTGCGCACCGGGGACACGACGGCGTCGGAGCGCGCGGCCATGCTGCGCACGCCGCCGCACATTCTGGTGACAACCCCGGAATCGCTGTACTTGTTGCTGACCTCAGAGCGCAGCCGCGCCATGCTGCGCACCGTCCGCACCGTCATCGTCGACGAGATTCACGCGGTGATTGGCACGCGGCGCGGCGCGCATCTCGCGCTGTCGCTCGAGCGCCTGCGGCACAACGCCGCGGGACCGATGGTGCGGCTGGGCCTGTCTGCGACGCAGAAGCCGATCGAAGACGTTGCGCGCTACCTGGTAGGGGTCGGTGGTGGCGAGTGCACGATCGTCGATGAAGGCCACCGACGCGCGATGGATCTTGGCGTGGAGATCCCGCGCTCGACGCTCGACGCGGTGATGTCGCACGAGGTCTGGCAGGAGTACCACGATCGCCTGCAGCAATTGATTGCGGCGCACAAGACCACCCTCGTGTTCGTCAACACGCGCAACATGGCCGAGCGGCTCGCCCGTCATCTGAGCGAGCGCCTTGGCGAGGATGCGGTTACGGCGCATCACGGAAGCCTGTCGAAGGAGACGCGGCTCGATGCGGAAACGCGGCTGAAGACGGGCCGGCTACGCGCGCTCGTGGCGACCGCGTCACTCGAGCTCGGCATCGATATCGGGCACGTGGATCTCGTCTGCCAGATCGGATCGCCGCACCGCATCGCCACGCTGTTGCAGCGGGTCGGACGATCGGGGCACACCATCGACGGCATGCCCAAGGGACGGCTCTTCCCGGTATCACGCGACGACTTGATCGAGTGCGCGGCCCTGCTGCGCGCGGTGCGGCGCGGTGAGCTCGACGCCATCGTGCAGCACGACGCGCCGCTCGATGTGCTCGCGCAGCAGATCGTCGCGGAGGCGTCGTGCCGCGAGGAGGCGATTGACGAGGACCAGCTGTTCTCGGTCGTCAAGCGTGCCTGGCCGTATCGCCAACTCGAACGCACGGCGTTCGATGCGGTCGTCGCGATGGCCGCCGACGGCTTCTCGACGCGACGCGGCCGCCGGGCGGCGCTCCTGCATCGTGACGAAGTGAACGCGCGAGTCCGCGGCCGCCGCGGCTCACGGCTTCTCGCGCTGACGTCCGGCGGCGCGATTCCAGAAATCGCCGACTACCGTGTCATGCTCGATCCCGAAGAAACGTTCATCGGCACGTTGAACGAAGACTTCGCCATCGAGAGCAACGCGGGCGACATTATCCAGCTCGGCAACGCGTCGTGGCGCATTCTCCAGGTCGCGGCCGGTACAGTTCGCGTTGCCGACGCGAAGGGAGCTCCCCCGACAATACCGTTCTGGCTTGGCGAGGCGCCGGCGCGAAGCGACGAACTCTCACGCGCGGTGAGCGATCTTCGCCAGGACATCGACACTCGGCTTGTCGCGCCGGGGACCGACCTGTCCGACTGGATCGCGGCCGAAACGGGAGTGTCCGCAGAAGCCTCGCGGCAGATCGCCGATTACTTCGCTGACGGCCACCGGGCGTTGGGCGTCGCCCCCACGCAGCAGACGCTCGTGCTCGAGCGGTTCTTCGACGAATCGGGCGGCATGCAGCTGGTGTTGCACGCGCCGTTTGGCAGCCGCATCAACAAGGCCTGGGGGCTCGCGCTGCGCAAGCGGTTCTGCCGCCAGTTCAATTTCGAGCTCCAGGCGGCGGCCACCGAGGACGCGCTGCTGCTGTCGCTCGGCCCGCAGCATTCGTTTCCGCTGGCGGACGTATTCCGGTATCTCCACCCGGAGTCGACGCGGGACGTGCTGGTGCAGGCGTTCCTCGATGCGCCCGTGTTCCAGACGCGATGGCGATGGAACACCACGATCGCGCTGGCGGTGCCACGCACCCGCGGCGCGCGCAAGCTGGCGCCGCAGGTTCAGCGCATGCTCGCGGACGACCTGATGGCGGCGGTGTTCCCCGACGCCGCGGCATGCCTCGAGAACATTCCCGGCGATCGCCAGATCCCGGATCACCCGCTCGTCAATCAGACGGTGCGCGACTGCCTCGAAGAGGCAATGGATTTCGCCGGCCTGCAGGCAGTACTCGCCCGCATTCATCGTGGCGAACTGCGGCTGGTCGCGCGTGACACGCCGGAACCGTCCGTGTTCGCGCACGAGATCCTGAATGCCAGGCCTTACGCGTTTCTCGACGATGCGCCGCTGGAGGAGCGGCGGGCGCACGCGGTGCAGTCTCGCCGGGCCAGCGATCCGGGGTCTGCCGACGATCTTGGCGCGCTCGATCCGGCGGCGATCGAGCGCGTGCGCGACGAGGCACGGCCCGATCCGCGTAATGCGGACGAACTGCACGACGCGCTGCTGACGAGCGGGTTCCTCAACGAAGCGGAGGCGGCGCTGATCGAATCCGCGATGTTCGATGTGCTGGTCGCTGAGAAGCGTGCGTGCAGAGTTGATTGCGGGGCGGGCCCTCAAACCCGCTTCTGGCTCGGGGCCGAGCGGATTCCGGAGATCCGCGCCATTCATGCAGATGCCCGCTTCGAGCCGGCGCTCGAAGCGCCACCCTCACGGGCACATCGGACGTGGACCCGGACGGATGCCATCGTTGAACTGCTCCGCAGTCGCATGACGATAACCGGGCCAACGACTGCGCAGGCCCTTGGCGCGTCACTTGGGATCGATCTCAGCGAAGCGGATGAAGCGTTGCTGGCGCTCGAAAGTGACGGCGTGGTGCTGCGGGGATATTTCACCCCGAGAACGACGGACCCCGGACCTCGAACGCCGGACCTCGGCCCTCGGCCCTCGGCCCTCGGCACGCGCAGCGCACTCGAGTGGTGCGATCGCGCGCTCCTGTCCCGCATTCATCGTTACACGCTCCATCGGCTGCGTGCGGAGATCGAGCCCGTCACGCCGGCGCAGTTCATGCGGTTCCTGTTCGACTGGCAGCATGTCGCGCCGGCGGCACGGCTGACCGGGATCGACGGCCTGCGCGAAATCATCGCGATCCTCGATGGCTTCGAGGTGCCCGCAGGCGCGTGGGAGCGGTCGGTGCTGCCCGCGCGGATGGAGAACTACGAGCCGTCGCTGCTCGACATGCTCTGTCTGTCCGGTGAAGTCGGCTGGGCCCGGTTGTCGGCGGCAGACGCCGTGGGCCGCGTGGTGAAACCGGGCGCCAGCATGAGTCCACCGTCGCTGGTGCCGGCAACGGCCATCGCGTTGTTCCTCCGCGAGCACGGACACGCGTGGGCTTCACTACGCTCCGATGAGGCGATCGACGAGTCGATTGTGTCGGAGAACGCCCACGCGGTCCTGCACGTGCTTCGGACGCGCGGGGCATCCTTCTTCAACGACATTGCGAGCGCGACAAAGCTCGATACCGACGCGGTGCGCCAGGCGGTTGGCGCGCTGGTCGCGTGCGGGCTTGCCGCGTCGGACGGCTTCTCCGGATTGCGTGCGCTCGTCTGGGCCGCACAGGGAAGGTTGGCGTCGCGCGATCGACGCGCGAACTTCGCGGGCCGGTGGACGGCACTCGACTCGCCAAAGCCCGCGAGCAGCGAAACGTGGGCGGCGGCGAACGAGGCAGGCCTGCCGCCGCCAATCGAGTTGCAAGCGTGGACGTTGTTGCGTCGCTACGGGATCGTGTTCCGGCGGCTGCTCACCCGCGAACCGAATGCGGCGCCGTGGCGCGAATTGACGCGCATCTATCGACGCCTTGAAGCACGTGGCGAAATTCGCGGCGGCCGATTCGTTTCGGGCATGTCGGGTGAGCAGTTCGCGCTTCCCGGCGCTGTCGAACGACTGCGCGAAATCCGCCGGACCCAGTCCGACGGCGCACTCGTCACGATCAGCACCGCCGACCCGCTCAACCTCGCCGGCATCGTCACCAGTGGCGAGCGCATACGCGCGGCCGGCGGTAATCGGCTCGTCTATCGTGACGGCGTGCCGATCGCGGTGAAGGAAGGAGACTACGTGCGCGAGTTGGCTCCGATCCCCGCGGAAATCGCGGCGGACGTCTCGCGGGCCTTGAGCCGCCGACGCACGATGGCTCGAGGGTTAGGGCTCAGGGCTTAGGGCACGACCAGGAAGCGCGCGACCCGCCTGGCGTCCGACGGGTTCGACGCCTTCGCGAGCGCGGCCTCGACATCGGCAACGGTCTTATAGGGGCGGCCTGCCTTGATCGCTTGCAGCCATGCGGACCTCATCCCTGGAATCGTCTGCAGATCCGCATCGCTGGCGGTATTCGCATTCATCGGGATGAACGTGTACTGCGCGAGTCGTGCGGTCGCAGCGGGTCCGACATACTTACCGATTTCCTTGTCGAACTGCGCGTACGATTTCCACGGACGGTACTCGTCGAACTCGTGTGTCATCCGCCGCCCCGCGCCGGGTACGAGCAGGATCTCTTCCGATGTCGCCGTATTGAGGTCGATCGGCACGAACGCCCTGCTGTAGAACGCGGTCGCCTGCTCCTTCGTCAGCCCCTGTTCGAGTAACAGCGCGTTCAACTCCGTGATGCTGGAGAACGGCCGCTTCGCGACGATGGCCTTCGCGATTGCCGGTGTCATGCCTGGCATCGAGGCCAGCTCGCTTTCAGGGACGACGTTCACGTCCACGACGCCTTGAGACGTGCCGACCTGGGCACGAACGGGTGCCACGTCCGCGGCGAGCACCACCAGCGAGAGTCCGACCGCGATCGTCCATCGACCCCGATCAACCATCCGGCTTTTCATGTCGTATCTCCTGGCCGTCCCGCATCTGTCAGCGCGGGATGGCGGTAAGCGTAAGTCAATCCAATCAACCCTAATTGCGCCATCACCCCGGGGGCGAGCGCCGGCGGCGTCTTTGCCTGCAGAACTTTCCAGGCAAGGGCCGCCCCTTGCAGCGCCGGATCTGTCTCGAGCTGAAATTCCACGTTCGCCTGGTAGTGAAACACGATCCCGGCGATGCCGCTGGCCACGAACAGTACCATCAGCACCTGAAAAGACCTCACGCTGACCCGGCCGCGATCGATGGCGTGCCACGCAATGGCCACGTATCCCGCGCCGATCAAGAGCAGTGGCACGAGCTGGATCGCATCTTCGTCGTGCTTCAGTAACAGGAGCTCCGTCGTCGTTCCCGCCATGCCAAGCAGCAGGATGCCAAGCAGGATGCGGCGCAGCGACGCAAGCGTCGTCGGCTCAGGACTCATGTCTCAAGGTCAATTCTCAAGGTCAATACGATTCCAGGCGTGAGAGTGTTGACTCGGGACGGGACTTTTCACGGCTCCGGCCCCACCGGCGCCAGCGCGGGATCCATCTCGCGCGCCGCAGCGCCGGGATGCGCGAGGACCGCACGGGCCCGCGCGAGATCGAGCGCGTTGTCCCAGCGAGCGATTGCGACGGTGGCGACGGCATTACCAGTGATGTTCGTGAGCGCACGCGCTTCCGACATGAAGCGATCCACGCCAACGAGCAGCGCGAGCCCCGCGGGCGGAATTGCCGGCACTGCCGAAAGCGTCGCCGCGAGCGTGATGAACCCGCTGCCAGTCACCCCGGCGGCCCCCTTCGACGTCAGCATCAGCACGGCGAGGATCGACAGCTGCTGCCACGCGCTGAGGTGCACGCCGCTCGCCTGCGCCACGAACACCGCCGCCATCGTCATGTAGATGGCGGTGCCATCCAGGTTGAATGAGTAGCCTGCCGGCACTACGAGACCGACCACCGGCTTGCTGCAGCCGAGATGTTCGAGCTTCGCCATCAATCGCGGCAGCGCCGATTCCGAAGAAGACGTGCCGAGCACGATCAAGAGTTCCTCGGCGATGTAGCGCAGAAATGGAATCAGCCGGAGACCCGACACCCACAAGATGCCGCCCAGCACGAAGACGACGAACAGCAGGCAGGTGATGTAGACGCCCGCCATCAGCTTGCCTAGTGATAGGAGCGAACCGATGCCGTAGCGGCCGACGGTGAATGCCATCGCGCCGAACGCGCCGATCGGCGCGAGACGCATAATGATGCCGATCACCGCAAACAGTACCTGCGATCCCTGGTCGATGATCGAGACGAGTGGCCGGACGCGATCGCCAAGACCGAGCAGCGCGACGCCAATCAGCGTGGAGACAACCAGCACTTGCAGGATGTCGCCGCGCGCAAATGCATCGACGATCGTATTCGGGATGATGTTGAGCAGGAACCCGACCGTATCGTGCGACTGCGCCGCTTGCGTGCCATAGCCCGCCGCCGCCTGGACGTCGGCTGGGGTAGCGCTCGCCTGAAGTCCGGCGCCCGGCTGGAGAAGGTTGACGACGACGAGACCGATCAGGAGCGCAAGCGTCGAGACCACCTCGAAATAGATGAACGCGCGCAAGCCGATGCGGCCGACCTCGCGCATCTCCCCCATGTGTGCAATACCCACGACAATCGTCGTGAAAATGATCGGCCCGATGAGCATCCGGATCAGCTTGATGAAGCCGTCGCCAAGGGGACGCATCGCCGCGCCCGTTTCGGGCCAGAACACACCGACGAGCACGCCAAGGAAGATGCCGGTGAGCACCTGGACGTAGAGGTTCCTATACACAGTGGTTGCTCTATACTAGTCGACCAAGTCAGCGGATAGTCTCGTCTCGCCGGACCGAGTCTGCGCGAAGCGGACCGCGCGAAGGCGGATGGAGTGAGCCGATGCCCTACACGTTGAACGTCAATGGCAAGTCGACCACGGTCGACGTGCCGGCCGAGACGCCGCTGCTCTGGGTGCTGCGCGACGTCCTGAACCTGAAAGGCACCAAATACGGCTGCGGTGTGGGCCAGTGCGGTGCGTGCACGGTGCACCTCCGCGGCAAGGCCGTGCGCTCGTGCAGCACGCCCGTGTCGGCCGTGAACGGCGCGCCGATCACGACGGTCGAAGGATTGTCTGCCGACGGATCGCATCCCGTGCAGCGCGCGTGGATGGAGATCGACGTGCCGCAGTGCGGCTACTGCCAGGCCGGCCAGATCATGTCGGCAGCAGCGCTCCTCGCGCAGAAGGCAAAGCCGACCGATGCCGACATCGACGAGGCGATGACGGGCAACATCTGCCGGTGCGGCACCTACCTCCGCATCCGCCAGGCGATTCACCGCGCGGCCGAGATGTCGCGCACCCGAACAACAACCAGCAGCGAGTCGGCCCGGAAAGCCGGCGAGCGATAAGGAGGACGCGCCATGACCCAGATGGTCCTGAACCGCCGCTCGTTCCTCCGCGTCACCGCGCTGACTGGCGGCGGATTGATGATCGCTGCCTACCTCGATCCGGTTGCCGATCTGTTCGCGCAGGCGCCCGCGACTCCCCCGCCGCCGCCAGTGTTGTCCCCGATCGCGTTCATCAAGATCAACCCCGACAACACCGTCACGATCGTGGCGAAGAATCCCGAGATCGGCCAGGGCGTCAAGACATCCCTGCCCATGCTGATCGCCGAGGAGCTCGACGTCGACTGGAAGAGCGTCAAGACAGAACAGGCTGATCTCGACGAGAAGGCCTATGGCCGTCAGAACGCAGGCGGTAGCACCGCCACGCCCAACAACTGGGAGCCGCTCCGCCGCGTGGGCGCCGCGGGACGCCAGATGATGATTGCCGCCGCGGCACAGACGTGGAGCGTGCCTGAAGCCGAGTGCGAGACGGCATCGGGACAGGTGCTGCATCGCGCAACGAACAAGTCGGCCACGTATGCGTCGCTCTCAGCAAAGGCCGCGACGCTGACGCCGCCGGACGAAGCGACGATGAAGAGCCTGAAGTTGAAGGATCCGAAGGACTACAAGATCGTCGGCAAGGCGACACCGGGAGTCGACAACCTGTCGATCGTCACCGGCAAGCCGATCTTCAGCATCGACTTCATTTTGCCCGGCATGTTGTTCGCCGTTCTGGAGAAGTGTCCCGTCTACGCCGGCAAGGCGCTCGGCGCGAATCTCGACGAGATCAAGGCGCAGCCGGGTGTCCGCCATGCGTTCATCGTGGAAGGCACGAGGGAGCTGACGGGGCTCCACAGCGGCGTCGCGATCGTTGCCGACACGTGGTGGCAGGCGCGCACAGCGCGAACGAAACTGAAGGTGCAGTGGGACGAAGGTCCGACTGCCAGCAACAGCAGCACGGAATTCGCGAAGCGTGCAGTGGAGCTTTCGAAGCAGCCTCCCGGCTTTGCGATTCGCGAAGACGGCAACGTCGAAACGGCGTTGCAGGGTGCGACGAAGGTCGTTGAAGCGGCCTACGCGTATCCGTTCCTTTCCCACGCGCCGCTCGAGCCTGAGAACTGCGCCGCGGTCTTCAAAGACGGCAAGTTCGAAATCTGGGCGCCAACCCAGACGCCACAGGCCGGCCGCACCCTTGTGTCAAAGACGCTCGGCGTCGCCGACACCGACATCGCGATTCACCTGATGCGGGCTGGCGGCGGATTCGGCCGGCGCCTGACCAACGATTACATGGTCGAAGTTGCGGCGATCGCCAAGCAGATCCCCGGCGTTCCCGTGAAACTGCTGTGGACCCGCGAAGACGACATGCAGCACGACCACTATCGTCCGGGCGGGTTCCATTTCCTCAAAGGAGGCGTCGACGCGTCCGGCAAGCTCGTGGCGTGGCGCAACCATTTCGTCAGCTACGGCGAGGGGCAGCAGTTCGCCTCGTCGGCGGGCATTGGCGGAGGTCAGTTCCCCGCGAGCTTCGTGAACGACTTCTCGTTCGTTGCGACGCTGATGCCGCTGGGCGTGCCGACTTTCGCGATGCGCGCGCCGGGCAGCAACGCGTTCTCGTGGGTGTTCCAGTCGTTCATCGACGAGCTCGCAGAAGCGGCCAAGAAGGATCCAATTGAGTTCCGGCTGGCGCTGCTCGAGGGCCCGCGCAAGAAGACCGAGAAGGACAACGACGGGTTCGATCCGGCGCGCGCGGCAGGCGTACTCAAGCTCGTTCGCGAGAAGTCGGGATGGGGCACGCGCAAGCCGCCCTCCGGCACCGGCATGGGCGTTGCGTTCCAGTACTCGCACCGCGGCTACTTCGCGCAGGTCGCGGAGGTTCGCGTGGCGAACAACGGCCTCAAGGTGAACAAGGTCTGGGTGGCCGGAGACGTCGGCAGTCAGATCATCAACCCGAGCATGGCGATCAACCAGGTGCAGGGCTCGGTGATCGAAGGCCTCAGTCACCTGATGGCGTGGGAGATGACGTTCGAAGGGGGACGCGCGGTCCAGTCGAACTTCCCGGAGTATCAGCCCACGCGAATCGTGCAGGCGCCGCCGGAGATCGAAGTGCACTTCCTGCAGACGACGTTCCCGCCGACCGGGTTGGGAGAGCCCGCACTGCCGCCGCTCCTGCCGGCCGTGTGCAACGCGATCTTCGCCGCCACCGGCAAGCGCATTCGCACCCTGCCGCTCAGCAAGAACGGCATGCACTGGGCGACGTAGGCAGTCACGCTTGTAGGGCTAGACCCGGAAACGAGGCGGGCGCGAGCCCGCCTTTTCTTTTGCGTCGCGGCCCAGGCGCACGCCGGGTCTAAAGCCCGGCCTACTCGAGAGGCTTGACATTTCATTTTAGTTTAATCTAAAGTATCAGACATGGAAGTCGTCCCGGCCGTCTTCACCGCCATTGCCTCGCCGAGGCGGCGCGAAATCCTCCGGCTCGTCTGGGAACGCGAGCTGGCGGCCGGCGACATTCATGCCGCGATGCCGGACGTCTCCTTTGGCGCGGTGTCGCTCCAGCTGCGCGCGCTCAGCGAGGCCGGCCTCGTCGAGTGCCGGCGCGTCCACAAGTACCGCTTCTATCGCGCGCGCCGCGAGGCGCTCGGCCCAGTCGCCGCCACGCTCGAGCGCATGTGGGGAGATGCCCTCTGGCGGCTCAAGCTGCAGGCGGAACTCGAACACGCACGCCGCGGACCCCGGCCCCGGCGTCGCCCGTCACGGAAACCCGTCACGAAACGAAAGGGCACGTAATGGATCTGCCGCAGACGCTCAATCTTCAGCACACCCTCGATCGCACGATCCTCATCGAGGCGCCGCGCGATCTCGTCTTCCGCTTTTTCACCGACGATGCCCGGTGGGCGTCGTGGTGGGGGGCGGGCTCCACGATCGACGCGCGCCCTGGCGGACGCGTCTACATCCGCCTGCCGGGCGCAGTGGAAGTGACCGGCGAGGTCGTTGACATCGCTCCTCCTGCGCGCATCGTGTTCACGTACGGCTTCGTCAGCGGCAAGCCGGTGCCGCCCGGGCTCTCGCGCGTTCGCATCCGGCTGGATGCGGTGGACCGCGGCACGCGCGTGAGCCTGAGCCACGACTTCTCCGATGCGGCAATCCGCGACGAATTCGTGCAGGGCTGGCGCTATCAGCTCTCGCTGTTTGCGAATGTCGTGGCTGACGAGATGCACGCGGATGCCGGTCGCCTCGTTGACGCGTGGTTTGCCGCGTGGGCGGAACCAAACGAGATGGAACGCACGCGAGCGTTCAACAGCATCGCTGTTCCGAACGTCCGGATGAGGGATCGCTTCAGTTCGATCGATGGGATCGACGAGCTCACGCTTCATGTCGGCGCGGCGCAGCGTTTCATGCCTGGCGTGCGCTTGCAGAAGACTGGAGATGTACGTCAGTGCCAGGGCACGGTCCTGGCGGACTGGACGGCGGTCGGTCCCGACGGGCAGTCACGCGGCAAGGGAACGAACGTCTTCAGGCTCGGCCCTGACGGCCGGATCGAATCGGTCACCGGTTTCTGGACGATGTAAGGGGCTGTAAGCAGTTCGCGGTTTGCGAACTGCTTACTGCGAACCGCTTACTGCGAACCGCTGACGGCATCGCTCGCAATCGTCCACACGCCGCCGGTGCGCAATGCGCGTTCGAAACGAGGTTTGAGATGCCAAAAAAGAAATGACTACCGCTCAACACCACCAGCCATAGCTTGCCTTTGTCGATCGTCGCGGATAGGCTCAGCGGCGTGCCAAAAGTCTACATCGCTGAAGCGATCGGAACGATGATGCTCGTGCTGCTGGGCGACGGTGTCGTCGCCAACGTCCTACTGGCGCGGTCAAAGGGTGAAAACTCCGGGTGGATCGTGATCACCATGGGATGGGGCGTCGCGGTCGCCGTGGCCGTCTACGCCGTCGGCCGCATCAGCGGCGCGCATCTCAATCCCGCCGTCACGATCGCACTCGCAACCATTGGAAGCTTTTCGTGGGCGCAGGTCCCGGGCTACGTTGCGGCCCAGATGATCGGCGCATTCCTGGGCGCCGTGCTGGTCTGGCTCACCTACTTGCCGCACTGGAAGGTGACGGCGAATGCGGGGGCCAAGCTCGGGGTCTTCGCGACGGGTCCTGCGATCCGGCGGACGGGTCCGAACTTCATCACCGAAGTCGTCGGAACAGCCGTCCTCCTGTTTGGCGTTCTTGCGATTGCCGCGAACGCTCAGGAACTCGCGCGGCCGGGAGAATTGAACCTTTCGTATGTCTTCAGCCGGGGCCTGCAGCCGCTGCTCGTCGGCGTGCTCGTCCTCGGCATCGGGCTTTCGCTCGGTGGGCCGACCGGCTACGCAATCAATCCCGCGCGAGATCTCGGCCCGCGGCTCGCGCACGCCGTCCTCCCCATTCCCGGCAAGGGAACATCCGACTGGGAGTACGCCTGGATTCCGGTGATCGCACCAATCGTCGGTGGCGTCGCTGGCGCCGGTCTGTTCGCGGTCATCGGGTTCTGATCATGACGCGCTACGTGGGAGCCGTCGACCAGGGCACGACCAGCTCGCGCTTCATGGTGTTCGATCAGCACGGAACGGAGGTCGCACGTCATCAGCTCGAGCATCGGCAGATCCTCCCGCAGCCCGGATGGGTGGAACACGATCCGCTCGAGATCGCCTCACGTGTTGACGAGGTGATCGCGGGCGCGCTCTGGCGAGGCAAGTTGACCGGCGCCGATCTGGCGGCGATCGGCATCACCAACCAGCGCGAGACGACCGTCGTCTGGAACCCGAAGACCGGACGCCCCTGGTACAACGCGATTGTCTGGCAGGACACGCGCAGCGAGCGCATCGTGCAGAGCCTCGAGCCGCAACGCGAGCTGCTGCGCAAGCGAACGGGCCTCCCGCCCGCCACGTACTTTTCCGGATCGAA
Organism: Acidobacteriota bacterium; assembly: GCA_046726015.1. Taxonomy (GTDB): domain Bacteria; phylum Acidobacteriota; class Vicinamibacteria; order Vicinamibacterales; family 2-12-FULL-66-21; genus QHWT01. The sequence goes on along the minus strand of JBKOZS010000021.1, from coordinate 20,280 downwards.
ACTGCAGTGGATCCTCGAGAACGTCGACGGTGTGCGCGCGGCAGCGGACCGCGGCGAAGCGCTGTTCGGCACGATCGACACGTGGGTGATCTGGAACCTGACCGGCGGCAAGGACGGCGGCGTCCACGTCACCGACGTGACGAACGCGAGCCGCACGTTGCTAATGGATCTCCGCACCTGTAACTGGGACGACGAGCTGCTGGCGCTGTTCGGGATTCCAGGAAAGATGCTTCCGCAGATCCGTCCTTCATCGGCGCGCGTGCCGTACGGGATGACACGGCGCGACGGCGCCGTTGGGGCGGAGGTTCCGGTCTGCGGCGCACTGGGCGATCAGCAGGCCGCAACCGTCGGCCAGGTCTGCCTGTCGCCCGGCGAAGCGAAGAATACGTATGGCACCGGCAACTTCATGTTGCTGAACACCGGGCATGACATCGTGCCGTCCAAAGCGGGATTGCTGACGACCCCGTGCTACTCGATGGACGAGAAGGACACCGTGTATGCGCTCGAAGGCTCTATCGCGGTGACCGGCTCCGCGGTGCAGTGGCTACGAGACCAGATGGGCATCATCCGCACGGCCGCGGACATCGAGCCACTCGCCACGAGCGTGCCCGACAACGGTGGCGTCTACTTCGTTCCGGCGTTCTCGGGACTGTTCGCGCCGTACTGGCGATCGGATGCACGCGGCGCGATCGTAGGACTATCACGGTTCAACACGAGCGCTCACCTCGCGCGCGCGACGCTGGAAGCCATCTGCTTTCAGACACGCGACGTGCTCGACGCGATGACGAAGGACTCCGGCGTCAAGCTCGACGTGCTCAAGGTCGACGGCGGCGCGACCGTCAACGACATGCTGATGCAGTTGCAGGCAGACATCCTGGGCGTTCCGGTCGTACGCCCCGTCGTCGCCGAAACGACCGCATTGGGGGCCGCCTACTTCGCCGGCCTTGCCGTCGGATTCTGGAAGGGTCTCGACGATCTGCGGCGGAACTGGAAAGCGGATCGGCAGTGGGATCCCACGTGGAGCGAGGATCAACGTCAGAAGGCATACGCTGAATGGCAGAAGGCCGTCGAGCGAAGCCTGGGCTGGGTGACGTCGTAACGTCTGGCGTTGCCTGCGGAAGCTGAGGGACCCGTGGACGCTCGGACGCGTCCACAGGTCCGCGCAAAACGCGTTACAGCGTGTTGTAAACGAGCGCCACGAAGTCGTCCGGCGACATCATCCCCTTGCCCCACGCCTCGTCGAACTGCGCCGTCGGCTTTGCGGCCTGCACTTCCTTCAGCGACTTTCCGGAGGCCTTCAGCTTCTCCACGCCATCCCTGACCGTCGCCAGCATCGTGCGATACCGATCGAGCGCGGCGCGATCGGCAAGCGGCCCGTGTCCTGGAACGACCTTCGTACTCGAGTTCACGATCCTCAGCGCGCGCTCAGCCGCATTGATCATGCCGTTGATGTTCCCGCCGGTACCCGCATCGATGAAGGGATAGAAACCGTTGAAGAAAAGGTCCCCCATGTGCACGACGTTCGCGCCGCGGTACTGCACAACGATGTCGGTGTCCGTGTGGGCGGGCGGTACATAGAACAGCGCGATCTCTTCACCGCTGGCGCGCAGTAATTTCCGGTTGCTGAATGTTTCGGTTGGCAACGCTGATGCCGGCGATGGACGGAAATGCATGCCGAGCAGGTCATGTGTCTCGGACATCCGCTGCTTCGTGTTGTCGTGCGCGAGGATCGCGGCGCCGGCCTCGTGGAAGTTGCCGTTGTTGTCCGTGTGATCGAAATGCCAGTGCGTATCGATCACCGTCTTCACAGCGCCGCCCGGCAGTTTGTCCAGCGTGGATTTCAACGCCGGCCACGCCGGCTGGACGAACGAGTCGACAACGATCTTCCCCTGCGAGCCGTGCAGCACCACGACGTTACCGCCGGGTCCGGAGAGCATGACGAGCCCGGTGCCCAGCGGTGTCGATTGAATCGGGGTGCTCCCCAGCTGCGCTCGCATCTCGGCAAGCCGATCCTTCGGTGCAGTGGCGGCCTTCTGCATCGCGGCGGCGGCCTCGACGTCGAGCAATCCGGGCGCAAACCGCGCGACCAGAGCCGCTGCGCCGGCGGTCGCGGTGGTTCGGAGAAAAGAGCGGCGAGAGAAATCATCAAGTCGGGTCATCTGCGTAAGCACTCCTCATTACGTGGGGCTCCGCCCCACACCCAGGCTCGGTCGCTCGCGGGGACCCCTGCGCCCCGCTCCGCTTCATCGCCCTTCGAGGCTGCTCAAGCCAACCCTGAGGTCCCCGAAGGGTCGCAGGCGCTGTGCGCGCCTACTGCCAAGCTGGAGAGCCATTCTATCCGTATACTTTGCGCATGGAGACGGTCGGCTTCATCGGTCTTGGCGTCATGGGGAAGCCCATGGCGAAGAATCTCCTCGCGAAGGGCTTCGGACTGGTCGTGCACAACCGCAGCAAGGGGCCGGTCGACGAGCTGGTTGCCGCAGGCGCGGTGCGTGCGTCCTCCCCCGCCGAGGTCGCCAGGCGTGCGCGGCGCATCATCACGATGCTGCCGGACTCCCCCGACGTCGAGCAGGTGCTCGAAGGACCAGATGGTGTGTTCACTACGCTCCAGCAGGGTACCGTCGTCATCGACATGAGTAGCATTGCGCCGGCGACGGCGCGTCGGCTGGCGGAGGCGGCACGTTCGCGGGGCGCCCGGATGCTCGACGCGCCTGTCAGCGGTGGCGAGATCGGCGCGATCAACGCGACGCTCTCGATCATGGTCGGAGGCGATTCCGACACGTTCGCCGAGGTGACACCCATCCTTCACGCGATGGGCAATCCCGATCGTGTCGTCCGCATCGGGGAGTCGGGCGCTGGACAGATTTGCAAAGTGTGCAACCAGATGGTGATTGGCGGAGCGCTCGCGGCCGTCAGCGAGGCCTTCACGCTGGCGAGAAAAGCCGGCGTGGATGTCGCGGCAGTCCGCGAGGCGCTGCTCGGCGGCTTCGCGTCGAGCCGGGTGCTCGAAGTGCACGGGGAGCGGATGCTGAAAGGCAATTACAAGCCGGGGTTCCGCGCACGGTTGTATGCGAAGGACCTGCGGATCGCGAGCCAGACGCTTGCCGAGCACGAAGCGCCGGCGCCGGTGTCCGCGGCGGTCCAGCAGCTCGTCACAGCCCTGGTGGCGTCTGGCCGAGGCGACGACGACTATGCCGCGCTGGCGACCGTGCTGTTCGAACTCGCACATTTGCCATCGCAGATTTGACAAGCTGCTGAAAAGAGCACAGCCTGCCGGCGTACTCCCGGCGATCGGCTGCGGCGGCCGCGGCAGTGGCGTTGAATTTGCTCTGGTCATCCGCTCGGATCAGGAGGCATCTCATGACCATCGAACAGCTGGTGCCCCTCACGAATGGCCTCTCGCTGACGGCGTGTAACCAGACCCACGTGCTCGACCGCACCCGCATCACGCGCCTGCCCGATCGCAGCGTCGAAATGGCGTTCCGGATTGCCGGCACCGACCTGGCGCCGCGGTTCCGGCTTTCCGCAATGCGGCTCGCCAGCAGCTCGCTCGACGAGATCATGACGATTGTTCGTCATGTCGCGGCCAGCGCGCTCGGGTGCCCCTAGGCTCACCTCGCGAACATCGCGTTCCGCCTAGCTGCCACCCTTCTTCCTGAAGAGGCCGCCAAGGAACGATTTCGTGCGCCGTTGCAGCTCGTTGCCAAGCGCGCGCTTCATGGCAGCCGCCACGTCAACGAACACGCGCGGGTTGGAGAGCGTGCCGCTGATGGTGACGGGCACGACCACCCGCCCGTCCTCCTGGGCGTAGCGCCGGAGATCCGTGCCGGCCTGCGCGGTGAGGTCGGCGGATAACGTCACGTCGGCGCGCCCCTCGATCGCGCCATTATCCAACCGCAACTTGCCGTTGCCTCTCATCGTGAAGTCGCGCGAGAGCAACGACAGGTTGTCCGATGTGACGGTGCTGTTGGCCAGCGCGAACGTGCCGCCGAGGCGCGAGAAGGCCGAGCCCGATCCTTCGGGCGGTGCACCTGACGGTTTGCCAAACGCAAGCACGATTTCTCGCACCATGTCGAGATGCTGGATGGTGCCATCCGTGATCGCGGCATCAATCGTCCCGTGCGCGCTGGACATGACCGCTGCGGCATCGGTGCCATCGGCGGAGAGATTGACGCCGCCCACAAGCTTGCCGGTGATGCCCTCGGCGGAGCCAGCCGCCTTCATGACTGAGGCAACGTCGAGTCCGTTCACCTTCCCGTTCAATCGCAGCGACGGAACCTTTCCCGACGTGACGGCATCGATCCGCCCTGCGAAGTGACCGCCAAACGAGCGCAGTGAAAGCCGCGAGAGGGTCACGCGGCCGGGAACCAGTTCGACGGTCGATGACAGGTCCTGGAAGGTGTAGGTCGCAAACTGACCCGATGGCGCCGTGACCCTGGCGGTGATGTACATCGGGATCGTGTCGCCTTCGTCAGTGGCAGGCCGGCTCTTTTGAACCGGCGCGGATGGCGGGGGCGTGAGGCCAGACGGCGCCGTGAACGCGGACGCAATCGCGATCGTCTCGTCGAGATCGAGCGGGTCGGCCCTGGCGTCCACCCGGCCGCGCAAGGACGCGATGCTGTCCAGGACGCCATGTCCCTCGATCTTCGTCTTCTTGCCGTCCAGCGTCAGCCGCGCGATATCGAGACGATCGCCTTCGATAGCGGCGTCGAGATTCACGCGCACTGCCTGTTTGCCCGCAACGAGCTCGATGTCGCGAAACGAGATCACGCGAATCGACGTGACCGTGAATCCGGGCGAGGAGCTGGGGCTTGACGGCGAAGACGCGGGGACGACCGCGACCGGCAACGGGAGCGTCACGCGGCTGTGGGAGACGATGACCTCGGCGTCGGTGATGGTGCGAGAGAACAGGCCGCGCAGGCCGGTGACGACCCGCACTTCGCCGAGCTGCACGGCCGCCGGCTGACCGATGGACACGTCCTGCAATTTGACCGCGACGCGGGGAAACAGGGACGCGCCGATGGCGCCCACATGGACGGGCTGACCGAGCCGTGTTGCGAGTTGCTGTTCGAACGTGGATCGGACCAGCTCGGATCCGAGCATCCGATCGGCAAAGAAATACACGCTGGCCGTGATCACGGCCAGCAGAATGACGAGGGCGAGAAGAACCTTCCGGAGCATTGAGCGATCGGCGTCCGCCTTCGCTGACGCTACGGCGGACAACCTTGGCCGACCTGCCAGCCGGAGCTCACGGCTTCGCTGGCAGCGTGAGCGAAGGTTGGTGCTATTTCTCGTTTTTTTCCTGGTTTTCTCCGTTGTTCAGCGGCATCAATGCTTCGCGGCCGGGGATGCGATGGCCGAGCTCCTCCTGCCCCATCACTTCCGCATCCTCCGGGGCGTTGCCCGCGGAAGCAGGGTAGATGCCGGTGCGGCCAACCTCATCCTTCTGACCCTTGCCTCGACGGACGTAATCCTGCTCGTCAGTCATTTCGGATGCCTCCGGCGGATTCAACGTGCGAGTCCGATGCCAGAACGCGGGTGAAGAGATCCGCATCGACGTTCGCGCCGGTCACCACGATTCCGACGGATCGTCCACGCATGCGGTCGCGCTCGCGCAACAGTGCCGCGAGGCCGGACGCGGCCGCTCCCTCGGCGACGTTGTGCGTGTCGTCGTAGATCACCCGCATCGCGTGTTCGATCTGATCGTCAGTCACCTCGATCATGCGGTCCACGCCGGCACGAATGCGATCGAGCGCGTCCGGCACCGGCGTGCGACAGGCCATCCCGTCAGCGATCCTCGTGCTCACCTCGTGCGACACCGGGCGGCCCAGCGCAAGCGACCTGGCATACGCAGGCGCCGACGCCGCGACGACGGCCACGATCTTCGTACGCCGCCCGAGCGCATCGCGGGCGGCAATCGCACCACAGATGCCCGACCCGAGGCCGACCGGCACATACAACGTGTCGAGATCGGCAACTGCGCGGAGGAGTTCGAGCGAATACGTGGCGGCCCCGCGCACCAGAAGTGGATGAAACGAGGGCACCATGTGCGAGCCGCGGGCCGCGGCAAATCGTTCCGCCGCTTCGAGCGACGCCTGGAAATCGTGGCCCTCTTCGACGAGTTCGGCGCCCAGCGCGCGCATGGCGCGGTTCTTCCCGGTGCTGTTCCCGTGCGGCACGAAGAGCACGCTGCGCATGCCGTAGCGCGCGGCCGCGAAAGCAACGGCCTGCCCATGATTGCCGCGTGTCGCGGCAACGATCCCGCTGACGTCCGGCTCGCGCCGCCGCAGGTCGTCGAGATACACGAGCCCGCCGCGCACCTTGAACGCGCCGATGGGCGTGTGGTTCTCGTGCTTGACCCACACGGACGCCCCGCACCGCTCGTCGAGCAGCGGCCAGCGCTGCTGCGGCGTCGGCGTCATCGCGCGGTAGACCACTTCAGCGGCACTCTCGAGTTCGCTCAACATTCGCTACTCCCGCACATCGAGCTTACGTCATAAACTTCAGCACCAGCATGCCAACCATGAAACGGATATTGAGCGGCGTCGTGAGCCTTGGCGTCGTGCTCCTTCCTGTCCTGCTCGTCGCCGGACAAGAACGCGGCAGCCGGCAGTTCCCGGGCGGCACGAACCCCGACGGCTCGCTGCGCCCGAGCGCGCCGGTCACGCGGCTCTTCACACAGGACGCCTACACTGAGTACGCCATTCTCGAGCCCGGAAGCGAGTCGTTCCGCATCAGGTTCCTGCCCGAAGAGACCACGAGCGGTGCGACCGAACTCGTGAACGCGACGCGCGGCGGCAGCGAAGGATCTGGTATCGAGGTGTATGACCCGCGTACGGGTAAACCTCTGAAGTTCACGTATGCGCAGCAGGGCAACGATCCCGAGAGCCACGCGATTCGGGCGACGCTCCCGATTCCGGTTCCGGAAGGCGGCGTCGGCCGTGTGCTGATTTACAAGACTTACAAGGACCCGCGCACATACATGATGAACGGCAACGACATCGTGTGGGTCCGCAGCCTGAGCGGCTATCGCCTCGGCGTCGTCCTCCCGAAGGGATTTGCGCTGGTCTCCTCGAACGTCGCGGCGCAGCTGACGACGACCGACGACGGCCGGCTGAAGCTGGCGTTCGCGAACCCCAGTGGGCAAAGCAACCCCGTCACCATTCATGCGCGGCCGACGACCGCGGCGTTCGCGGCCACGCCGTTCACCGACATGTTCTTCGACGACATCAAGACGCTCTACGATCTCGACGCGCCTGAGACCGGCCGTCTCACGATCGAGCAGACCTACAGCGATTACCGCCGTGGGACCCGCGTGCGCCTGGACTCGCTCGGCTACCTGCCCCTGCAGGATCTGAAAGTCGTCGATCTCGATACCGCCAGAACGTTGACGACTGAAAAGGAGCATGGCGAAACGTTCGTCAAGCTGGAGGTCCCGATCGAAAACGAGAAGCAGAGCGCGCATCTCAAGATCACCGGCACGCTCAAGGCGCCGGGCTACTCGATCGGGAACGGTGAGCTGGTGTTTCAGCGGACGCTGCGTGGCCTGCGAAACACCGTCCTCCTGCCCGAAGGATGGGAGGTGTCGGGTGTCTCGCAGTCCGCGACGATTGGCACGTATCGCAACCGCGCGTTTGTCGCGCTCATCAATCTCAACGCCGAGAACAACTACGCCGTGACGATCCGCGCGCGGCGCCGCTAGGACAACTGGATCTTGATCACCGAGGCAACGGGATCCACCGGCGTCGCCGGAAGCTTGATCGTGAATCCCTCGCCCGATGCGGGAGGTTCAATCTTCAAGGCGGCGTGGCTCCCCAGCAACGACGCGCTCGCGGGCTTCGCGCCGACCGACGGCACCGTCAACGTTCCATCGGCCGGCCAGTCGAACACGTAGAGATAAACGGTCTTGCCTTTCTTCGACGCGCGTCCCCAGGTCACCGGCGTCGCCAGCGGGTTGGCGGTGGTGCCGTAGATCGACTCGCCGTTGACCTTCATCCACTTGCCCATCGCGGCAAGGCGGTCGACGCTTGCGGACGGAATCAAACCCTCCGCGGTTGGTCCGACATTCAGGAGGTAGTTCCCGCCCTTCGACACGATGTCGACGAGATTGCGAACGAGTGTTTCGGACGACTTCCAGTTCTCGTCGTACGACTTGAACCCCCACGTATCGTTCATCGTCATGCAGCTTTCCCAGTCGACGCCCGGGAGTCCTGACGGCGGGATCTGCTGCTCGGGCGTGCCGAAATCCCCGGAATACACTCGGTCGGACTTGTTCAGTCCCTCCATCCCCTTCCGCCCTTTGCCAACGCGGTTGTTGATGAGGATGCTTGGCTTCAGCTCGCGCACGTACTTGTAGAGATCCTGGCCGTCTTCTTCCGTCCACCAGTTGACCCATTCGCCATCGAACCACAGCACCGTCGGGTCGTACTTCGTGACGAGCTCTTTGAGCTGCGCCTTCATGTAGTCGACGTACTCTTGCTTCCGTCCGTCGCGCATTTTCGTCTGGCCGTGGCCTGCGGTCGCGTCCTTGCCGGGGGCGTCGACGTACTGCGATGGGTGGTGCCAGTCCATGATCGAGTAGTAGAAAGCGAACTTCAGCCCTTGCCGCTTGCACTCGTCCGCGAGCGCGCGCATCGGGTCCTTCTTGTATGGTGTCGCGTCCACGATGTCGTAGGTCGTGACGGCGCTGTCGAACATCGAGAATCCATCATGATGCTTCGAGGTGATCACCATGTATTTCATCCCGGCGTCTTTCGCGATCCGGACCCACTCGGCCGCATCGAATTTCTGCGGGTTGAACCGTGGCGCGAACTTCTCGTACTCCGCCCGCGGAATGTTGGCCCACGACATGATCCACTCGCCGATTTCCTTCGACCGCTTGCCGTTGTAGTCGCCCGCCGGCACCGCGTAGAGTCCCCAGTGGATGAACATGCCGAACCGCGCGTCGCGCCACCATGCCATGCGAGCGTCACGCTCGCTCGGCGATTCCTGCCGGGCCTTCGCGACGCCGACCCGGGCGTCTGCCCTCGCGCGGAACTCCCCGCCAACAACTCCCACCATCACGAGCACAACGAACAATCGCTTCATTGACGTCCCTCGCTGATGCAGGTCATGTCAGATCACGCCCGCCTTTTTCATCACGTTGACCGTCGACTCGAGTCCCAGGCGCGCGCCCTGCTCGGGTGTCATGTCCGCCGGTACGCGGCCGATCGGCTCCGGGCTAATCGCATCCGTGTAACCGATCTTGTTCAACGCCTGGAAGAAGGTGACCAGGTCGATCACGCCTTCGCCGGGCATCAGTCGCTGGTTATCACGCACCTCTTCGGGCGGCTGCGCCCTGGCATCAGAGACGTGGATGTGCACGATGCGCGACCTGCCCGCCGTCACGATATCTGCGGCGGTCGCGCCCGCGTGATGCCAGTGCCACGCATCGAGGAGGATGCCGACGTTCGGTCCGCATTCGATGCAGAACTCGAGCGTCTCCGGCATGCGCCAGATGAACTCGTGCGGCTGACGCGTGCGGAAGTGCAGCGGCCCCAGGAACTCGAGGCCAAGCCGCACGCTCGACGCGTGCAGGATCTTTGCGATCGCCGTGATCCGTGATTTCAGCAGCGCGCGGTATTCCGGTTTCGGCGTCGCGCTCGAGGGCGGCAGAACAGCCACCATGCGCGGGCAGCCGATCGTCGCGGCAAACGTCGCCGCATCCTCCAGGCCGGCCAGGCCCGATTGGTATTCGGCCTCGTCCCCGCCGAACCGCACCGGCAGGCCGATGGATCCCGCCCTGATTCGCAGGGAATTCAGCAGCATCCGCGTGGCCGGTGCCCCCTGCGCCCGTGCGCTGCCAAGATCCACGTCGACGCCCCCGTAGCCGGCCGTTGCCGCCAGCCGAGCAAACTCCAGCCATTCCATCCGGCGCGTCAGCGACGAGTTGAGCGCGACGAACATGTTGTCCGAGGGCTGCCCGCCGGCGTCGATCGACGGCGCCAGGCCAGCCGCGACCGCGGCCTTCAGGAACGAGCGTCGGGTGAAGAGCTTCATGAGCGAGCCGGGCCATAGGCTACACACAAAAAAGGGGACAGCCCCCTTTTTTTGCAAATAAAGGGGACAGCCGGGTGGACTACCCTTCCCTGTATGCCCCAGCGCTGCGATCTGCTGCTCACCAACGCCATCGTCCTGACGATGGACGAGCGGTTCACCATTCATGAAGGGGGCGACGTCGCGATCAGCGGCGACAGCATCGTCGCTGTCGGACCGGAGGCGCTGAAGTACGAGGCATCAGAACGGATTGATTGCCGCCGTCAGGTGGTGATGCCGGGGCTCATCAATGCGCACACGCACGTGCCGATGTCGCTGCTGCGGGGGCTGGCCGACGACCTGCGCCTCGACGTCTGGTTGATGGGCTACATGATGCCAGTCGAGCGCGAGTTCGTGACGCCGGAGTTCGTGCGGCTGGGCACGTCGCTCGGATGCGCCGAGATGATTCGGTCTGGCGTGACGTGCTTCGCGGACATGTACTACTTCGAGGAAGCGGTCGCCGAAGCGACGGCGGCCGCAGGGCTTCGCGCGCTGTGCGGACAAACGGTGCTGCGTTTCCCCACGCCCGACTCAACGAGCTTCGAGGACGGCCTCGCGCGCGCGCGCGATTTCATCGCCCGCTGGCGGAATCATCCGCTCATCGTCCCTGCTCCGGCGCCTCATGCCCCCTACACCTGCACGCCGGAGATCCTGCGTGCGTGCGCGGAGCTCGCCGCGGAATTCGATGTGCCGCTGCACACCCACCTCGCCGAAACACTGCTGGAAGTCGAGGAATCGCGCCGCGTCAACGGCATGCCGGTCGTGCCCTACGTGAAGAAGCAAGGGCTCTTCGGCGCGAAGGTGCTCGCCGCGCATTGCGTGCACGTCGACGAAGGGGAGATTCGCGGACTCAAGAACTCCAACGCCGGCGTCGCGCACAATCCCACCAGCAACCTGAAACTCGGAGCGGGAGTCGCACCCGTCGCGAAGATGCTCGAGCTCGGCGTCGACGTGGGGATCGGAACCGATGGCGCGGCGTCGAACAACGACCTGGACATGTTCGAGGAGACACGATTGGCCGCGCTGCTTGCGAAGGGCGTTGGCGGCGATCCGACGGCGGTGCCGGCACGCCAAGCGATGGCGATGGCGACACGGCTCGGCGCGCGCGCGCTTCACATCAGCCATCTCACCGGTTCGATCGAAGCCGGCAAGCGTGCGGACCTGCTCGTGCTCGACGTGTCGGCGCTGCACAACAATCCCTCGTTCCAGCGCGATCCGGCAGGCATCTACGCGCAGATCGTCTATGCGTCGAAGTCGACTGACGTGACCGACGTGATGTGCAACGGCCGCTGGCTCATGCGAGACCGCAAGCTCTTGACACTCGATGAAGCATCATTGATTAACACGGCGCGTGAGCAAGCACGGCGGATCGACGCGTTCCTCGGCAGCCGTGAAGTGAGCGTCTTGCAGAAGCTCGTCGCCGTCGGCGGCGCGATCGAGCAGGAAAGCTTTGAAGTGCAGGTCAAGGCGCGGGTGCCTGATGCCGAACAGGTGCTCAGCGTCATCGCGTCAGATGATCTGACCGTGATCCGGAGCAGCCGCTATCACCAGTTCGACACCTACTGGTCGTTCGACGATCCGGAACAGGGACGGCTCCGCTACCGCGAGGACGAGTTCCTCGACAAACAGGGGCGCGTTACGGGCGCACGCGCGCGGCTCACCCTCACGGGGCGCTCCCACGAGGAGCGGTTCGGCCACGTGATCCTGTTCCGCTCGCGCTACCTGGCGCCCGCGGCGCACTCCGCGCGGTTCTATCGAGAGTACTTTCGTCCCGCAGCCGAGCACCTGGTTGACAAGGAGCGGCAGCGCTGGCTGGTCGTGTATCGCGGCGTCGAATTTTACGTCCACCTCGATCGGCTGATCGCGCCCGCGGCCAACGGCTACTTCCTCGAGGTGAAGTCGCGCACGTGGTCGCGACGGGACGCCCGCGACAAGGCGGCAGTGATCGCGGAACTGCTCGCCCTGTTCGGCGCCCGGGCTGACGACACGATCAGCGACGGCTACGCCGATTTCGCGCGCACTTAGCCGCCGCTGCCCGTGGTGCGCGGGATCCGTTTCTCGTAGGCCGGACGCGCTGGCGCTTTAGGCGCCTTGGCGACGCGATCCACGACTTCCGCAATGGCGCGATCGAGTTGCGGGTCCGATCCTTTCGCAAGCTGCGTGGGATCCTCGCTGACGGCGATGTCAGGCTCGACGCCGTGTCCCTCCGCGAACCATTCTCCGTTCGGTCCGAACATTCGGAAGCTCGGCACCGTGACCACCCCGCCATCCACCAGCCCTGGCGCGCCGCTGATGCCGATGAGACCGCCCCACGTGCGCGTACCGATCAATGGACCGAGACCCGCCTGGCGGAAATACGCGGGAAACGCATCGCCACCGGAACCACTCCAGCCATTGATCAACATCACCTGCGGGCCACGATGCGCGACGGGCGGCCACTGCTGACTCTCGCCGTCGCGCGATGCCCAATAGGCGAGGATTGGCCGATTCAACAACTCGATGAAGCGGTCGGGAATCTGTCCGCCGTTGTTCCATCGTTCGTCGATGATGAGACCGTCCTTCTTCCATTGCGCCATGAACTGCCGTACGAGGTCGTTCTGCGCGTCCACGCCCGTGCTCTGAACGTAGATGTAGCCGATCTTGCCCTTGCTGGCCTGGTCGACAATCTGCCGCCGCTCCTCGATCCACCCGCGGAACCGAAGCTCCGTCTCATCGTCCAGGCACTTGACGATCACCTGTCGGGCGCCGCTTGCCGAAGGCGTACTGTTCACGCTCAACACGACCGTCTTGTCACCTAGCCCCTGAAACGACGCCCAGGGATCGGCCTTCGTGTCGACGGGCACGCCATTGACCGCGACGACGTATTCCCCCTCTTTCACCAGGACGCCCGGATCGTCGAGTGGCGAGCGGACCGGCGCATCCCACGGACCACCACGAATGATCCGCTTGATGCGATACCCGCCCTTTGCGAGTTCCCAATCGACGCCAAGCATGCCGACCGATCGCTTCGGCGCCTGCTCCATGTCGCCGCCGCCCTTATACGTATGCGACGCGTTCAGCTCGCCAATGAATTCACCAAGCAGGAAGTCGACGTCCCACCGCGTGACCGCATCCTCGAGCAGCTGGCCATAGCGCTGACGTAGTCCCGCCCAGTCCACGCCGTGCATCCCCGGGTCGTAGAAGAAGTCGCGCTCGAACCTGAACGCGTCGGCAAACATCTGCCGCCACTCGGCGCGCGGATCGACCGGCGCTTCCATGTCCGCCGTCATCATCGGCTTCTCGAACTTCTGCGCCGGCTTGATCTCGAGGATGGCGTACTTGTCCTTGCTGACGACGAGCATCTTCTTGCCGTCGGCGGTGACCTCGAATCCGTTTGCGTCTTCCAACACCGTCTTCTCTTCGCGTTCGGTCAGATCGAAGAACAGGATCGGGTTCTTCTCGTCTGCCGAGCCGGCGCGCGGCGTCCGGCGATAAAGCACCTTGCCTTTGACCGCGGCGAGGTCGGCAAAGTTGCCGGCCTTCGGCGGCAGCACGACGGCGCGTGCTTCAAAACCATCGAGATCGATATCGACGCTCGGCGGCGGTGGCGCGGGCTTCTCGTCTGCCTTCTCTTCCTTCTTCTCCTCCGCCTTCTTCTTTTCTGCTTCTCCCGGAATCCCTTCCGCGTCGTTGCGCGTTTCGACAGGCGACTTGACGTCTTTGCGCAGTGGGACGGCTACCAGGCGAGTCGGATTCGCATATGTCCAGCTGTTGTCGAAGCTGCCGTAGACCGGATCGAATGCACGATCGGACGTGTAGAACAAATACTTGCCTTCGGGCTCGAACGTCGCGTGTGCGTCGTTCAGATATCCCGTCGTGACCTGGTGAAGCTTCGAATTCCGCGTGTCATACAGGAAGACCGCGCGGTTCGCGGCGGCGGTCGGACGCGCGAACGCGATCCAGCGGGAATCCGGCGACCAGCGAATCTCGAACCCTTCGAGATCTCCGTGCGCAATCCATTCCGGACTCTGATCGATCTCGGTGACACGGTTCGCGTCGATGTCGCAAATGCGCACGCGCATCGCCTGGTCCACGAACGCGATCTTCTTGCTGTCTGGCGACCACTGCGGCGCATATCGGAAGCCGGCTCCGAGCGACGTCAACTTGCGCTCAGGTCCGCTCGCGTCGGCGGGACGAAGCGTCAGTTCGTACTCTCCGCTGCGATCGCTCCAATACGCCAGCGTCTTCCCGTCAGGCGACCACCGCGGGTATCGTTCGGCGACGCCTGACGAGCGCGTCACGTTCACGATCGCGCCGAACTCCGCGGGCACGCTGAATACGTCACCCCGCGCGTTGAACGCCGCGCGCTTGCCGGTCGGTGAAACCGACGCACCGTCGATCAGTTTCGCGACCGCGGCCGTCCGCGGCCTTAGCGTGGCTTCATCGGTCACCACGCGCACTGCCACTTCGGACGCCTTCTCGGACGCGAGGTCCAGCATGTAAAGACGTCCGCCGGCCTGGAACACGATGCCGTCAGGCCCGAGCGAGGGGAATGTGATGTCGAAGTCGCCGAAGTCGGTCACCTGGCGCGTCTTGTTGCTCGCGACGTCATACGCCCAGATGTTGTTGCGCTCGTTGGAGCCGCGATCCGACATGAAATAGATCGTGTTGCCGTGCCACATCGGCTGCGCGTCGTTCGCGGGATTCGAGGTGAGATTCTTCGTCGCGAACGTTTTCAGATCGAACAGCATCAGGTCGGGTGCCCAGCCGCCGCGATAGCGCTTCCACGTGCGGAAGTCCTGCGACATCGGCATGTAGACGAACTGCTTCGCGTCGGGCGAATACGTGCCGAACTCGCCGTAAGGGACCGGAAGTCGCTCTGGCAGTCCGCCACTGAGAGCGACGGTGAAGAACTGGTTGTAACGCTGCCGTCCGCTCTCGCGGCTCGACGCGAACAGCACGCGCGTGCCGTCAGGTGTCCAGCCGACGACGCGATCCGCCATTGGGTGATACGTGAGCCGCGTCGGCTCGCCACCCGACACCGGCACGACGAACACGTCGACGTTGCCGTCGTACGACGCGCTGTAGGCGACCTTCATCCCGTCAGGCGAAAAGCGCGGGAACGACTCCTCTCCGGGGGAGGAGGTCAGCCGAACGGCCGTGCCTCCCGTCTTCGGCGCGAGCCAGATGTCGCCTGCATACACGAACGCGATCTGATCGCGGGACACGGCGGGATATCGGAACATCCGCGCGTCGATCTGCGCGAAGACCGGAATCGAGAACAGCGTCGTGAGCGCGAGGCACACGAGCGCACGAGCGATGGACGTTCTGTTCATGAAGAATGGCTCCAAGACCATGGGAGCCATTATTGTAGTCGGTTGACCCGCCTCCGCCGCGGTGCGGCTTCGGCCATCTCAAGCGTCAGGCACCAGGACGCGCGCGTCGCGCACGGTGATCACCTTGTTGTAGAGATCGGTACCGGGCTCTTGTCGCCGACCGCCCTCGACCAGCGACCCCGTGTCCACCGCGCCGAACCCGATGCCTTCAATCAGGCCGATCACGATCCGCTTCGCGGCCTCATCGTCACCGGCGACGAAGATCGCATGACGCTCGTCGACGGGCCGCTCCGGCCGGCCGCGTTCGGCGAGGTGCTTGAACCAGATCGTGTTGAACGCCTTCACGAGTCGCGCGCCAGGCAGACGTCTGCGCGTGACTTCGGAGGAACTCGTCGCGCCGAGATCGATGACGGTCCTGTCTTCGGCGTACGGGTTCATCGCGTCGATGACGATCTTCCCGGCCACTGCGTCGGCAGGTGGCAGCGCTTCGGGTAAGCGCCACGGAACCGCGAGCAGCACGACCTCCGCCCATCGTGCTGTATCGGCGACCGTCTTCGCCGTCGCGCGCGAGCCGAGTTCGGCAATCAGCGCCGAGAGCGATTCCGGTCCGCGCGAGTTGCTCAGCGCCACCTCGTGGCCGCCCTTGACGAACAACTTTGCCGCCGCCGCACCGATCATCCCGGCGCCGATGATGCCGATCTTCATTCCGTCTCGCCGCTATTGAACGATAACCGAACCGACCATGCCCGCGTGGAAGTTGCAATGATACGGGTAGGTGCCCGCCGTCTGGAATGTAAAGCTGGAAGTTCCGCCCGGTGGAATAGTACCCGAATTAAAGACTCCCGTGTCGCTCGATGCCGTATGGGCGGTTGAATCGGTGTTGCTCCATGTAACCATCGTGCCCACCGGGACCGTAATCGGATTGGGCTTATACCCGGCGCCGCCGAGTGACTGTGCCCCCACTGGGATTGAGACGGTATTGGTGGCTGTGGCGGGATTGCTCGTGGGAGTCGGTGTCGTGGGTGCCGCGGGAGTGGACGAGCTGCTCCCGCACGCGGTGAGTAAAACGAGGCCGCCTGCCAGGATCGTAAACCGGAACGCGGACATAGAACCTCCTCGACCCGTTGGCGGGTCAAATCCGGTCCTACCTCCCGCGGCTCTGATAGCAACTGCCCTGCCGCCGCGCGCCGCCGGCTGTCCCCTTTATTTGCGAAAAAAGGGGGCTGTCCCCTTTATTTGCGAAAAAAGGGGGCTGTCCCCTTTTTTGGTTGCCGCTTCAGCGCTGACCCACGAGGCGCCAGAACTGCTTCTCGTTCAGCAGCGTGATCCGATGGCCCTTTTCACGGAGCCGTTTGATTTCCATCAACTTCAAGCCGGCATCCCGTCCCGCAACCTGCAGGATATTCGGCCGGCCGCGGACGACGACGGTCGTGATGGCCGACGGACTGCCGTGCACGATCGCCCCGGCACGTTTCGCGGCACGTGCGGCTTCACGCCGCGTCTTGCTGAGGATCCCCGTGAAGGCAAGGTGCACGCCTTTCAAACTCCTCAGCACGCCAGCCTTGAGCTCCGCGGGCGGATTGCGCAGCGCGTCGATCATTTCGTCGGCGCTTTCGTACCGCTTCCGGCGTTCGCCGATGCAGCGATGCACGATCTCCTTCAGGTGATCGCTGCACCGGAGGTGACGGACGTCGTGCGTGCGGATACGCGTCTTCGCGTCTCCTCTCACCAGCATGCCCAGCAACTGCCCTACCTGGTACACATCGTCCCGCGCCTGCCACTTCGGGACGGTGCGGTCGAGCAGGTCACTCGGCGCGGTCATCGCGTTCATCGTGTGCGCGGTGATGCCGCGGCGGTCGCTTTGCTGCCGGACGATGCCGAAGTCGCCGAGCTTGAGACGTGGCCCCTCGCAGACGAACACGTTCAACGGGGTCAGGTCGCGATGAAGCATCTGACCGCGATGGAGCTTGCGGAGGACTTCGAG
The DNA here is from genome assembly GCA_046726015.1 of Acidobacteriota bacterium. GTDB lineage: Bacteria > Acidobacteriota > Vicinamibacteria > Vicinamibacterales > 2-12-FULL-66-21 > QHWT01. The sequence goes on along the minus strand of JBKOZS010000021.1, from coordinate 2,907 downwards.
GATGCCGGCTATCTCTCGGCGCACCGTCGTCTCGGACCATCCTTTTTCGGCGCGGTGCAGGAACGCGCTCAAATCGCCGTGCGCCGCATATTCGAGCGCGAGGTAGTACAACACCTGCTCATCAGCGCGCATCAACGGGAACCTGTCGAACACGCGAATCGCCCTCGGATGGCCGTCCAGCAGCTGGCCGAAGTAGGCTTCGCGCAGCCAGCCGTCAATCCGCGCGCTGACCTTGATGCAGACGACTTCAGGAACCGTGTCGGAGCGTCCGAGCCGCCGCGCGAGATACACCTGGCCGAAGCCCCCCTCGCCGAGCAGCTTCTCGATCCGGTATTGCAGGTGCGTCTCGGGACTTTGGACAATCTGTCCAGGCACCAGCAGTTGCGGCGCCCGGGCCACCGGAACGTGGATCGATCGCGTGGTACGCGTCGGAGCGGTCCAGGGATTCCGTGACATGCGATGCGTTAAGTATTCTATAGTCGTCCGGGACTCACGTGATGCCGGACGCTGCCGTTGCGTTCTACTCGGGCGGCCCCGACAGCGAGCGCCGCACGCTCGAGGAAATCTGGTCGTGGCCCGATCGCCGGCTCGAGGCGGTCCACGATTACATCCAGTGGATGTTCCCGACCGTGCAGCCGAGCGGCGTGAATCCGGACGCGCCACTGGTCACGTCACGGACGATCGAGGCATTCACGGCGCAGCCAGCGCTGCGCGACCGCCTGCGGCGATCCCTCGATCGCATGTTGTCATTCTACGGGCTGCGTCGTGCCGCGCCGCCTGGTGGCGACCGCATCGAGATCGATCCGCAGCGCTTCCCCGAGCGCGCCGCGAACTGGCTGCACCCCGGCAACCACAATCACCTGCGATTGACGAGGATCATGGACAGCCTGTCGACGCTCGGACTTGCTGCCGATGCCCGCGCGCTGCGGCGATGCCTGCTGGAGGACGTGTGCGAAGGACCCGGCCGGCAGCGGGTGACACCCAGCACCATGGAATTCTGGCGGCGTGCTCTTCCGTGATGTTCATTTACCATGACGCCATGACCAAGCCCCTTACGCTCGCCATTGCGATCTCGCTCGCCGCATGGACGACCACCACCGCTGCAGAACTGAGGCTCGGCCTCGTCGGCACTGACACCTCGCATGTGATCGACTTCGCGACGACGTTCAACGATCCCGTGTCGCCCAATCATGTCCCAGGCGCGCGCATCGTCGCCGCCTTCAAGGGCGGCAGCCCCGACCTGCCAGCGAGTCGCGACCGAATCGAGCGCTTCACCAGGACGCTGCAGGAAAAGTACGGCGTCGAGATCGTGGACAGCATCGCAGAACTCTGCCGGCGTGTGGACGGCGTGCTGCTCACGAGCGTGGACGGCCGCATGCATCTCGCACAGGTTCGCGAGATCGCGGCCGGGCGGAAGCCGATGTTCATCGACAAGCCGCTTGCGTCGACGCTGGAGGACGCACGTGAAATCGCGCGCGTCGCGAAGGAGGCAGGCGTCCCCTGGTTCAGCACATCCTCGCTGCGATACGGGGTGCAGGCCCTCAAGACACCCGATCTCAGCGGCGTCGACGTGTGGGGGCCGGGACCGCTCGACGAACGTCACCAGCTCGATCTGTCGTGGTACGCCATTCACGAAGCGGAGATGCTCTACGCGCTGCTGGGCACTGGATGCGAAGACGTCACGCGCGTCACGTCAGCCGATGCGGATGTCGTCACGTGCCGATGGAAGGACGGCCGGATCGGGTCGATGCGCGCATTGCGGCCTTACGCCGACTACGGCGCCGTCGTGTACCGAAAGAATGCAAAGGGACAGGCATCGCAGGTCCACGTGCCGACGGAAGGACGCGGACTCCTTTCGCGCGACATCGTGAAGTTCTTTGAGACCGGGTCCCTGCCGGTGCCGAACGAGGAGTCGCTCGAGCTGTTCGCGTTCCTCGATGCGGCACAGCGGAGCAAGGACGCCGGAGGAAAGCCGATGCGGCTCCGTTGACGGGAGGCAGACGGAGGAAACGGAGGGAAACCGAGATCAACTGGTCTTGTCAGTCGATCTTGATCACATCGAATCTGCAGTGTGGCTTCGTTCCCTTCGTTGTGTTCGTTGCTTCGTTTCGTGAATCCGTTGCCTCCTGGTCCCCCGTTTCTTCTTGGTCCTCCGTTTCCTCTAAGTCCAGGGCTCGTCGGCCGTCGGCCCGTAGATCGAGGGCACTTTCCCGCCGCACATCCTCAGGTAGACGGAGAGCTGGCCGCGATGATGGACGGAATCCATCAGCATCAGCCACAGGACTTCGCTGACCGGAAAGTCCCCCATCTGCTTCGGTCCAGTGAAGAACTGGATCGTTTCCCGCAACCGCGTGTCCGGCGTCTTCTCGAGTGAATCCAGGAACTCGTTAGCAGTCGCCTGATACACGGCTATCACTTCCTGGAAGGTGGGCGGCGCCGGCGGGAACTGTCCATCGAACGTGAGCGGACCGCGCAGCGCGGCCTCCGCCAGCTTGTTCTCGATCACGAACGTCCACGCGAGCTGCAGCGCGGAATTCGATCGCTCGTGCGGCTTGAACGAACATTTGTCCGCCGGAAACGCGTTGAGCACTTTCATCGTGGTCGCGTGCTCCTTCTTGTACACATCGGCGAGCTGGTGCTTCAGCGAACGTGGGGGTGAGGCTGCCTGCCCGGTTGTCTGCGCCATGGGTCCTCCTTGCGGTAACCGGGGAGTTTACTACCTCATCACCCTTCCCGACACGCTGTTCACGCCGGGGCAAAGTTTCGTCCCAACGTTCACCACCAGGTCTCCGCACGGTCTATGCTGCCGTCATGCGATACCTCCTCTGCTGCCTCGCGCTGCTCGCGTCTGTCGGTCCATCACGCGCGCAGACTCTACCCGTCACGGACGGCAAGTGGGAGCTAGAC
>JBKOZS010000020.1:0-16437 GCA_046726015.1 Acidobacteriota bacterium | reverse complement strand
TCCGGCCGCGCAGCGGATGCCACGGATAGTGAACGGTGACGTGCTCAGTGTGGTGGGTGGAATGTGACTGGCGTGAAGGCGTTGCGCCCCTAATGGGCGCCTTCGGCTGTCCGCTAACGCTGAGGGAACCGAAGGCGGCCTTGACGCGGTCTGCGCGCGGCCGAGTCTGCATTTATGGTCGGCGGCGGGATCTGCGCGGTCGTTGTGAGACGAATGAATTCGTTCAATAACATCCTCAAACGATGAGAGAGGTCTGTGGTACCTGTGGAAAACGCGACGATGAACTGCGCGTTTTCCAAGGACCTGTGGGCGCGTCTGCGCGTCCACAGGTCCGGCAGGTTCCACAGGCCCTTCAGTGAACCAAGCTCAAACCACGCTCAGTGACAGGAGCCGCGGGCGGCACGCATGTTGTGCCAACACGAACTCGGTTCGAACCGGATTCGAGTTCAATGCGCGCATGCAAATCGAAAAGTGCTTGACACGATTTTTCGCACGCCGTCGCGCGTGTCCGAACCGTCTCCCAGAAAGCTCCCACAGCCTGCGAGAATGCACTGCGTGCGTCGATTCGAAAGACTCCCTCGCGCACGGTCGGTTCACCTCGCGATCGCGTCACGTCGTCGATCCTCGAGCGTCGAAAATGACGATCGTAGAAGAGAACATGACGACGACGCTTCTCGATCGCTTCACGGGTCTCTCCGACGCACAGTTGCTCACCGAGGTGCGCACGCTCGCGAATCACGAGCGCCTCGCAACCGCGCAGTTGATTGCCTGCCTGGCCGAAGTCGATGCACGCCGCCTCTACCTCGGTGAAGGCTGTTCTTCACTCTTCACATACTGCACGCAGGTGCTGCATCTCTCCGAACATGCGGCATACGGCCGAATCGAAGCCGCCCGCGCGGCGAGGCGGTTCCCGGTGATTGTCGATTTGCTTGCGGATGGATCGATCACGCTGACCACCGTGTGCCTGCTTGGACCGCATCTGACGACCGACAACCACGTGGCGCTGCTCGAGAGTGCAAGACATAAGAGCCGGCGTGAGGTCGAGCACATGGTGGCATGTATTCATCCCACACCGCCGATTGAGTCGTTGGTGCGGAAGTTGCCGACGCCGAAACCGATCTCTCCCGCGCCCGCGATCGAGGCCTCGTCAGCGTGCGGCACGGAGTTGAAGCCGGCTCCAGTCGCGCCGACACATCCGCCACCCGCACCGCCGCCGCAGTGTGTCACCGTCGTGACGCTGACCGCCCAGGAGCAGTACGGGTTTCGCATGACGATCTCGCGCGAGACGTACGAGAAGCTGCGGCGTGCGCAGGACCTGATGCGGCACACGCTGCCGAATGCGGATCCTGCCGCGGTTGTTGATCGGGCACTGACGTTGTTGGTCGACGAACTGGAGAAGACGAAGTTCGCGTCAACGACACGACCCCGAGTCGCTCGCAAGTCGGCGGCTGGCTCGCGCCACATTCCAGCCGCCATCAAGCGCGAGGTCTGGACGCGTGACAGAGGCCAATGCGCGTTCGTCGGCACGCATGGCCGCTGCGCCGAACGTGGCTTCCTGGAATACCACCACGTGTTTCCGTACGCAGACGGTGGAGCGGCCTCTGCCGATAACCTGCAACTGCGCTGGGTCGTGCGCACAACGCCTACGAAGCCGAACAGCATTTCGGTTCGCTGCTGGTGCGCGAACGCGCCGCGGCCGACTCGGTCCGAACCGGGTTGGTCGTTGGCACAACATTCGTGCCGCCATTAGATGCGTCTTGCGGCCATACCGAGAACACACGCGACTGGTGACCACGATGTTCACTGAAGGCCACTCGTGCGTTTTATGTAGATCCGAAGGAACACGGGCTCTGGCGCTCGATGCGTCGCCAGCGACTCGGTTACGCAGGAAACAATCGATCGAAGTTCCCGCTGAAGATCTTCTCCTGCTCCGCTGCCCCCACGCCCAGCTTCTCCGCGATCCGCTGCTGCGATTCGTAGATATCCCGCTGCCAGCCGCGAGGAAAGAACGATGAATCCGTGCCGAAGAGGATCCGATCGGCGCCGGCGACGGTGAGTGCCTGCCAGAAGACCTCTTCCAGCGACACTCCCGGGTGGAACTTCGTCCAGCTGTTCGAGCTCGACGTGTCGAGGTGGATCGTCGGGCACTGATCGGCGGCCATCAACGCCTCGCGCAGGAAGCCTGCGCCAAAGTGAGGGACGATCACCGGCACCGTCGGAAACCCGAGTGCCAGTTTTGCGAGTGCGAGCGGATCCCCCAGGCGAAGATCGAATCGGCTGGGAAGGCCGAGCTTCTTGCGGACGCCGACGGTCAGCACGCCGCAGTGCACGAACACGGCAGCTTTGTGTTGAGCGGCTACTGCAAATACCCGCTCAACACGCTCGTCGTCCAGGCGATAGCCGTGCATTGCCGGAAAGAGACACGCGGTGCGAAGGCGACGATCGCCGAGCGCACGCGCGAGCGTGGCGTCGGCGTCGGGTGCCAGCGGATTGAACATGAAGAACCCGACGAACCGCGACGGGTGCCGATTGACGGCTTCGGCCACCGACCCCTCGTCGCCGGGGATGCTTGCGATCAACGCGGCGCGCGAGAGACCGTTCCGGTCGAGCTCCGTAACCCAGCGATCCGCGAGCTCCGCGGTGCTGCCCGGCGCGTCCCATGCAAGGCGCCTGGCGAGCACATCAGCGCCTCCTCCCGAGGGCGCGAGCTTCTCGAGAAAGCTGGACGAGAAAAAGTGACAATGGCTGTCGTTGATCATGGTCATCGGCCTGATTGCGGACACGCATAGCTTAGTCCGGCCGGAAGTTTTCGACGCGCTCGAGGGCGTGGAACTGCTTCTTCATGCGGGCGACGTGGGCGGGCGGGACGTGCTCGACGAGTTGAGGGCGATCGCGCCTGTTCGTGCGGTGTATGGCAACACCGATGTCGCCGGCGATCCGCACCTGGAAGCGGCGATCGAGTTGACCGTGGAGCGTCGGTCGATCCACGTGAGTCACGGGCACGAGATCGGGAGTCCGACGCCAGCGCGCTTGCTCGAGTGCTATTCCGCCGACATCATCGTGTACGGCCACACGCACAAGGCCCTGATCGAGCGCGCCGGGCCGCGGCTCGTGATCAATCCAGGCGCGGCCGGACCGCGCCGCTTCAATCTCAAGCCCAGCGTCGCGAGATTGACGATCAGATCAGGAGAAGCGGACGTCGAGATCATCTGGCTCACTTGATCGCGAGGCGCGATGTGCGAGGCGCGATGTGCGAGGTGCGAGGCGCGATGTGCGATGTGCGAGACGCGACGTACGACTTGGCCACGTAGCGCCGACGCGAAGGTGGAGGCGGGCGGGGATGAGGCGTCGATTTGCGATCACGGCATCTTCTGCGCGACCGCTGCGTTGAACGATCGTTCCACTGCGTCGTTTGGATCCGTCGAGACCGGGTGATCGCGCCAGAGCCACCGCATCATGTCGGGCAGGATGGCGCCGCCGTGCTTCTGACTGTGCCGGCCAATCCCCCACGAGTAGTTGAGGTCGTAGCCCTTCTCCGACAGCGCCTGCATCAGCCGGACGTTCTGCAGGAACCAGTCGCGCCGCTCGTCGTAGGTGGGATTGTCCGCGCGCGTGCCGCGGTTGTCGTTGCGGCCATCCTGCAGGTAAATCCGCAGCGGCTTTTTCTCGCTCTTGCGGACGATGCCGGCGTAAGCGTCGCCGCCGCGAAGATTGACGAAGCTGCCGATCAGACTGAGCACCTTCCTGAACTCGTTCGGCCGCTCCCATGCGACCGTAAACGCAGCGATCGCCCCTGAGCTCGCGCCGCCAATGGCCCGGCGATCCGGATCCTTCGCGATGTTGAACTCCTTGTTCAACGCCGGCATCAGCTCGTCGCAGATCACGCGCGCGTACTTGTCGTCGAGCGTGTTGTACTCGGTTGGCCGGTTGGTCGTGCGGTCTCCCCATTCCTGCGGCGTCGGCTCCGGCTGATCCGGCCGCCGGCCCGGATTGATGAAGACCGCCAGCATCACCGGAAGCTCGCGACGATCGATCAGGTTGTCGAGGACGTTCGGAACGCGCAGGTCGCCGTCCATGTTCTTGAATGCCTGGCCGTCGTTGAACACCATCAGGCTCGCGGGCACTTTCGGATCGTACTGCGCCGGCACGTAGACCCAGTAGGTGTGTTGCGTGCCCGGATAGGCGTTGCTCGGCAGCGTGAACGGACCACGGACTTCCCCCTTCGCGACGCCGTCACGCGGGTACGAGTCCGGCCCGAGCTGGTAATGACTATCCGGATTTGGCGCTTGCACCTGTGCCGGTGGCGGCGGCGTGCCGGTAGGCGGCGATTGCTGAAACGCGATGATGAACGCGTGCGCGATCGCCACGAAAAGTGCTGTAAGGAGTGGGCCGCCTTTCGAGTACCGCATACCGTCCTCCGTCCTCCGTGTCCCGTCCTCCGACCTCCGACCTAGCCCGCGAACTTATATCCCATTCCGTGGATCGTGACGATGAACTGCGGATGACGGGGATTCGGTTCGATCTTCTGCCGCAGCCAGGCAACGTGGACGTCGACGGTGCGCGTGGAAGGCATGGCGTTGTAGCCCCACACTTCATTGAGCAGTTCCTCGCGGGTGAGCGTCGCCCCGCGATGCTCGATGAAATAGCGCAGCAGCTGGAACTCGCGGGCGGAGAGATCGATTGGGGCGCCCTCCTTTATGACTTCCGCGCGACGGAAATCGACGCGGATGTCGCCAAACTGGTAGCCCTCCGCCGGATGAACGCTGACCGGAGCACGCCGCAGCTTGGCCTCGATGCGGGCGAGCAGTTCCATCATCTCGAACGGTTTGGTGACGTAGTCGTCGGCGCCGAGTTTCAAGCCGACGACCTTGTCGACGACCTGCCCCCGCGCCGTGAGCATGATCACGGGTGTTTCGATGCCGCGCTTCCGCAGCTCGCGAAGCACGTCGAACCCACCGAGGCGCGGAAGCATGACGTCGAGGAGCACGAGATCGAAGGCTTCGCCGGCAGCGCGGGCAAGGCCGTGCTCGCCGTCCGCCGCGCTCTCGACGGCATAGCCCTCGCGCGCCAGCCGATCGCTGAGCGTCAGCACGAGCCCGGGCTCGTCCTCGACGAGCAGGAGCCGCTTCACGTGTGATGGGCTGCGGGCGACTCGGACGACTGCGGCTGTGCGACGACACGGCCGACCGCTTCCTCGCTCGCTGGCAGGTGCACCGTAAACGTGCTGCCGTTGCCGCGCGCGCTGTGCACCGTTACGCGGCCACCATGAGCTTCGACGATCCGCTGGACGAGACTGAGGCCGAGACCGGCGCCCTGGATTTGCGCGGCGATCACATCAGGTGCGCGGAAGAAGGGCTCGAAGATCCGCGCGTGCTGCGCGGCGTCGATGCCCATTCCCTTGTCGGCGATCGCCATTCGAATCTCTCGCCCGGATGCGTCCGCGTCGATCCCTACCCATCCGCCGCCGGCGCCGTACTTGATCGCGTTGCCAATGAGGTTCTGGAGCACCCGGCGCAGCGCCGCCTCGTCGCCGAGTATGGGCGGCAGTCTTTCGGGGACGTTCACGTCAACTGAAATGCCCGCCTCCTCGATGAGGGCGCGCGACGCGGCAAGGACCTCGTCAACGAGCGGCCGCAGGGCGACGGGTCGGAGCGAGAATCCGCGCTGGCCCGATTGAATGCCAGCGAACTCGAGGATCTGCTCGACCATCTCCGTGAGCCGCCTCCCCTCGCCGCGCACGAGCTCGCCGTACTTCTGGACCTGCGCCTCGTCATCGATCACACCGTCCGCGAGGTTGTCGGCGGCCGAGCGGATCACTGCGAGCGGCGTGCGGAGCTCGTGCGACACGGCTGCCACGAACTCCATCTGCCGGTGCGCGAGCTCCTGTGCCCGCCGTGTCGAGACGACGAGGAACCCGACGCTCACGCCAAGAACCGCAAGGATGCTCGAGCTGACGATGAGGTTGCGGCGGCGCGCGGCGCCCACCGCCTGTTCGAGCGATCCGGACGGATGCTTCACCAACAGCCGCCAGTGCGGTGTCGACATCAACGGGAGCCGGGTCGTCCCGCCCGACGCAACGCCCGTGGCCGTCGCGCCCCGACCCGCTGGAGTTTCCGTGCGCCGCTCGACCAGGATGGACATCCGGCGGTCGTCAGGAGCCACATCCTTTCGAATCGCCATCTGCCTTCGCGGCGCCGTGGTAACGAATGTCGTGAACTGCCGCACTTCTGCGGCTATCGCGCCAAAATCCTGCGTGCGCACCTGGAACAACCCCACCGCAGCATCGACCGCCGCGTCGGCCGTGGGTGTGAAGTCAGACGACGAGTGATAGATGACCGCGTCGTTGCTGGCTCGAAGGACCGCAAGCTTGTAGTCGAAGCCGTCACCGGTGCCGCGGAAATGCTGCTGGGCGAGCGACGGCAGCATCTCGCGCTGCATGTACTCGGCATCGAGAATCAGAACCGTGTACGACAACGATGGGAGGACGTGCCGGTTCGGGCCGCCTTCGCGGCCGCTCATGCCCATGAACGGCGTGGGCACGATCAACGCCGGCAGCGATTCCATCAGCGGCGGCGGAATCGTCCGCAGCACCATCGGCTCACCCGTTGCCGGTTGCAGGCGTTGGGGCGCGACCTGACGGCGAAGCTCCGCGAGCGAGTCCGGCCATTCGATCGGTGAAAGGAATCGCGTTGCTGGATCGAATCGCTGGAGCCGGGGTTCGTCTCCCGCCGGGACCACGTCGATTTCCTTTATCAGCCTGGGAAACTTCGCCGTTGCCTGCCATCGATCGTATCGGGCGGCGACCCGCTCGGCGACGTTCTCTTCATCCTGCTGCGCCGGATCCACCTGGAATAACAGGTACGCGCGGGTGAGTTCTCGATCGACGTCAGCGGCGAATGCCGATGCGCGGGTGTTGAGCGTGGCCTTCATGCGCTCGCGTTCCGCATCGCTGATCTGGCCGAGCCATCGGTACTGGACGGTGGCGAGCAGCACGATCAGGCCGAGCAGCGCTCCAGCGATCGCGAACATCGGCACGTGGAATCGGCCACCCATGCCCGAGTCTAGCACGCGGATTCCGGCCACAAACGAGCGGGCCGGCCGGCGAGCTATTCGAGACGCACCGGTGACCCGCTCGTCGAGTCAACCGACTGCCGCGGCATCGGCGAGAAAGATCGATGTGGGAATGAAGATTGGGTTCTAGCTCCAGGCCGCCGGCGGTCGCTGTCACGGCCGACGGCACCGACTATTGAATTTTTGCTTAGTTGAACGTTTCCTTCTTCGTGAGCTTCGTGCCTTCGCGATCTTCGTGTTGAGCCCGTGAGGCCGTCGGGGCGAAGGTCTTGTCAGCAATCAGAAAATACGGCAGCGCAAGCGCCGAGAGCGCCGCCGCAGTGCCAAACGCGCTCTCAAATCCGTACTTCCCAATGAGCCATCCCATGATCGTCGACCCGGTGCCGATGCCGGTGTCGAAGGCCGCGAGGATCGCGCCGAAGGCCGCGCCACGACGCTCGGCCCCCACGTGCTGCATCACGTATCCCACCTATGCCGGATACGCGGTGCCAAAGCCCATGCCAAAAATCGTCGCGGACAGCATCAGCAGAAAACGCGTGCCCCCGAACGTGAGCACGCCGAAGCCAGCAGAGATGAGCAGCAGGCACGGCAGAAACACCCGCCGGTGGCCGAACCTGTCGCCGAGCCGTCCCGAGAACGGCCTCGTGACCAGCATCACGACTGCGAGGGTCGTGAGATACAGGCCCTTCGGCGAAACGCCGTTGGCATCCGCATACAACGCCGAAAAGCTCGTGATTCCGCCATACCCAAACGAGTACATGAACAGCGTCAGGGAAATCAGCAGGACGCGCCACTCGACTCCAAAGCGGCGCGATGTCGCCGTTCGCGGCGGAATGTTCTCGGGCGGCAGCTTCCACGCAATGGCCGCCATGATCAGATTGAGTGCCGCTGCGCCTGCGCACAGCGTTCCCCAGCCATAACGAAAGATCCAGAACCCCATTGACGGGCCAACGGCTATGGCCGCAATCGAGGAGAGTCCCCAATAGGCAATGCCCTCGGCTCGCCGCCGCTCGGGCAGCATGTTCGTGAGATACGCCGCGGACGCAGACAGCAGGCCCGACCAGAAGACGCCGTGCACCAGCACGAGTACCAGCGACACACGATAGTCGGGGATGATCGCGTACGCGATCGAGAAGCCGGCGATCGCGAGGCTCGACGTCAGCAGAATGCGACGGGAGCCGAGTCGATCGGCAAGCGCGCCAGTGGCCGGCGCCGAGAACGCCGACGAGTACGTCAGGAACCCAAGGAAAAGTCCGGAAGCAAACGTGCTGCCACCGAGCTCCAGGATGTGGAACGGTGCTGTCGGCAGCAGCTGGAATACGGACAGGAAGACGGTGAACGTAAAGCCGCACATCACGAAGAAGCGCGGCGTCAAAAGTCGGTCTTGCAACTACTCCGATTTTAGCGCGATTACTGGATCCACTCTCGTTGCGCGCAACGCAGGCACCAGGCTCGCCAGCAATGCGACACTCGCGAGCGCTAAAGCCACCGCAACGAACGTGGCGGGATCGGCGGGTGTCACGCCATGCAGCAGCCCCTGCATCAGCCGCGCGATCGGCAACGACACGATGACGCCGAGCCCCAGCCCCGTCAACGCCAGCGTCAGGCCGTTGGTCAGCACCATGCGCAGCACGCGAGAACGATCGGCGCCAATCGCAACGCGAATCCCGATTTCCCGCGTCCGACGGCTCACGACATACGACAGCACGCCGTAGATGCCGACCGCTGACAACGTCAATGCGAGCAGGGCGAACATCGAGAGCAGCACGCTGGTGAACCGCGGCGTGGACAGCGCCGCACCGACGACCGCGGTCATCGGGCGGACGTCTGCAACGGGCAGGTTTGGATCGAGCTGGCGAATGACATTGCGCACAGATGGCGCGAGCGCGACCGGATTCCCGGTTGTACGGACGATCAACGACATCCCGCTGATCGGAAACCCCGTGGATTTGTGCCATTGCGTGTGCGGCACGTAGAACTTCTCCTTCACCACGTCTGCCACGCCGTTATGGTGCACGTCCTTGACGATGCCCACGACGGTGACCCAGGGACGGGACATGTTGCCGCCAATGCGCAGGCGGCCGCCGATGGGATCGCGGCCGCTCCAGTACCGCCGCGCCATCTCCTCGTTGATGAGCGCCACGAGTTGTGAGTCGGTCGTATCGGCGCGTGTAATCGGCCGGCCGCGCAGGACTTGCTCTCCCATCGCTTCGAGATAGCCATCCGTGACGATCTGCCAGTCGCCCTTGGCATTCGTCCCCGGAGGGGGCACGTAGCCGTCGACGCGGAGGCCGAAGTCGCCAATCGTCGACCCGAGCGGCAGCGACCGCGCCGCACCGGCCGCCGCCACGCCTGGAAGCGCGCGCACCTCGTCCATCAATCGCGAGTAGAACGCGACAACCTGCTCTGGCTTCCCGTACGTCGCCTCCGGCAGCGACACTCGCATCGTGAGCACACCGGTGGGATTGAAACCAAGGTCGATGCGCTGAAGTGACCACAGGCTGCGGAGCATCAAGCCCGCGCCAACGAGCAGGATGACGGCCAAGGCCATCTCAACGACGACAAGTGCGTTACGGAACCGCTGGCGCCCTGAACCGGTCGTCGCGTTGGCCCCTCCTTCCTTCATTGACTCCGTGAGATCGCTGCGCAGCAGCCTCACGGACGGCGCCAGGCTGAACACGATCGTGGTCATGAGCGCGATGGCGATCGTGAACAGCAGTACGCGCGTGTCGATGGTGACGCTGGCCACCCGTGGAATATTTGCAGGGTTCCACCAGGCAAGCAGCCGCGCACCGGCCGTGGCCAGCGCGAGGCCCGCGAGGGCACTGATGACGGCCAGCACGAGACTTTCCGTCAACAGCTGACGGATCACACGCGCGCGTCCTGCACCAAGCGCAGCGCGAACGGCAATCTCACGATGCCGCGCTTCGGCGCGCGCGAGCAGCAGGTTCGCGACGTTCGCACACGCAATCAGCAGCAGAAAGCCGACGGCGCCAAACAACAGCCATATCGCGCGCCGCACACCGCCGACAACCTCGTCGCGCAGCGAGAGCACGACCGTGTCGAACTGCATCTGACGCGGATACAGGCCCTCGTTCGTCATCGCCTGGGCGATGCGGTGGAGCTCGTCGCGCGCCTGCGGGACTGTTGCCCCCGGTTTCAGTCGCGCCGCCGCGTAGTACCCGTGGTTCCCGTGATCGGTGCTCGCACGATTCCACTGCTGAGGAATCCAGAGCATGGTGGGATTGGGATTCTGAAAATCGGTTGGCAGGACGAAGTCGCGCGGCATGATGCCGATGACCTGGTAGGCATTGCCGTTGACCTGAATCGACCGGCCGATGATTCCGGGCTCGCCGGCGTACCGCCGTTGCCACAGTCCGTGCCCGAGCAGGACGAGGCGTGGCCCGTTCGGCACGTCCTCAGCGGCCGTGAACGTGCGGCCGTATTGCGGCGTGACGCCAAGCACCGAGAACAGGTTTGCCGTCACGCTACCGGCCGGCACGCGTTCGGGCTCGCCGTCCCCGGTAAGGTTCACCTGCGAGTCGTCCCATGCGGCGACTTCGGCCAGCGTCGACGCGCGGCGACGATAATCGTTGACCTCGCCGTCAGACACCCACGTCTTGTCGAAGGCCGTCCAGCGGCTCCAGATCATGACGGCGCGATCGGGCTCGCTCCACGGCAGCGGCTTGAGAAGCACGGCATTCACGACGCTGAAAATGGCGGCGTTCACGCCGACCCCGAGCGCAAGCGTGAGAATCGCGACGGTCGCGAAGCCCGGGTTCCGCAGCAGGGTTCGCGCGCCGAACCTCAGATCCTGGAGGAAACTGTCCATAACGCCTCTCTTGCGGTCCGTTCGATCACGATCGGCAATGTGAACCGCACTCTTAGACGGCACTGCGACCTCGATCGTTGGGGCGCAACGCGGCAGAATCCTACGTTAAGATGGCCAGATGGATCAGGATTTATCCCAGTTCCGTCCGTCGAAGCTGTGGCGGCGCCTGCCGCTCGAGCAGCGCATCGACGCGGCCACGCTTTTCTGGGCCGACGAGCACTCGGCCGATCAGCAACTCGAAGCGATCGGGTCCATCGCGACACACATGAAGTTCCGGCCGCGCAGCGTCCTCTCGCTGCCGGACGATCGGAAGGCGCGCTACCTCGCAGGCCTGCCCAACGTGTCGGATTCGATTGCCGCGCGCGCGCTCGTCAATTACCATCTCGCGCGCCAGCGCGCGATGATGGCGGCGTTCCTCGATCTGCTCGAGATCCCGCATCAGGACGGGTTGATTGCGGAGGAGACGATTCCCAAGCCCGATGCGGCGAAACTGAAGCAGGCGGCCACCGCGCTTGCGTCGAAGTATCCCGCCCCTGACGTCGCGTTGTATTTGGGCACGCTCGTGTCGCAGGACCCCGAGACCTGGGAGGGGCTGGTCACCCTTCCCGAGTCGCAGCCGGTGGTGACGTCGGCCTAAAAAGACACGCCGCGATTGTCGAGGGCGGTCCCGCTCATTTCAGCAGCCTGCTACATCCGCGAGGCCAGCGCAGCGATCTCGGCCGCCGCGCGAAGGCCGGTTTCGATCGCCCCATTCATGTAGCCCTGCCACTGGATGCTGGTGTGCTCGCCGGCAAAAACAATGCGGCCGGCAGGCCGTGAGAGCCACGCGCGCCACAGTGGATCGTAGGTGGGGTCGAAATACGCGTAGCCACCGCGCACCCATGGGTCCTCGTCCCAGGCGATCGTGCGGGTCGTCAGCAGGTTCGACGGCCGGCCAAGCCACGCGATCTGCTTGAGCACACCGCCGGGTCCGCTGCGCAACAGATCCTGAAGCGCCCTCGACGCCTGTCCACCGGCGAGGAAACTCAGGATTGCCGCGGGTCCTCGTTGCTGTTCGTTGCCGTCCCAGACCGCGCCGACCGGCAGGTCGGTGCCAAACGCCACCGGGCGCCCGCGCACTTTCCAGAATCGTCGATCGAACTGCAGGAGGAGTCGCGTCGCACAGCCATAGCGAAGCCGCGCGATGGCCTCGTGCTGTGGTTGCGGCAGCGGTGGATCGAAGATGACGTCCCGAGCTGTCGACGCAGGCAAGGCGCACACGACGAACGCCGCGGATAATTCTGACGTTCGGTTGCCGGTTGCAACGGTCATGACCACGCCCGAGTCCCGCTGCGTGATCCGGCGCACGATCGTGTTCAGCAGCAGCGGCCCGCCGAGCCGCTTCGCGGCACGCGTCGCCAGGTGATCGTTGCCGTCAGCGATGCGATAAATCGTTCCCTGGCCCGGGAATTCGCCGCTCGCGAACTGCTCGACGATCGCGAGCAATGAAAGATCTTCCGGATCGGCAAGAAAGAACCCGCGGAACGCGCGAACGCCTGCCCGCAGGTTCGATGGTGCGCGGATGTCATCGAGCCACTCGGCTACCGACCGCCTCGCCAATTTCGCGGCAACGGCACTGTCCCACCGCTCCTCGGCGAGCTGGAAGTCCTCGATCTCACGCGTCAGCTTCTTCGGCAGCGTGCCAAACGCGCCAGGGCCACTCTGGATGCGACGGACGCGGCGCGCATCGGGACCGTAGTAGCCGAATTTCTGGCGCAGGATCCGAACCGGGCGCAGGCCAAGGTGACGCGCGAGGTCGGTGACGTGCTCCTGCTCTTCCTCGATCAAATCCGCGCCCGCCTCGGCATGCTGCCGATGGGCAAAACCCTCCCGCAGCGTCCACACGCGTCCGCCAACACGATCGCGTGCCTCGACGTCCGTTACGGAGGCGCCGCGCGCCTAGAGCGCGCGGGCGGCCGACAGGCCGGCAAGGCCGGCCCCCGCCACGATGACGGGCGTTCCTGCGAGATCGTTCATTCGTTCCTTCCAGATCCCATCCGTGTGAATCCGTGTCAATCCGTGGTCCGAATTGAAGGATATAGGGGCGCGCCATAAGATTGAGGCATATGCCTTGGGCGCTTCTCGGGGTGATGTGTGCGTCGGCGCTGGCCGCGCAATCCGCTGCGGACGCAACCGGCCTGCGCGAACGTGTGCTGTCGCTCGTCAAAGCAAGCGGCGCGGAAGTTGCGGTCGCCTTTCGCACGGTCGACGGACGCGACGAGCTCCTGATCGAGCCCGACAAGATGTTCCATGCCGCCAGCACGATGAAGGTGCCGGTCATGATCGAGCTGTTCCGGCAGGTCGAGGCGGGCACACGGTCTCTCGACGAACCGCTGGCCATCCGCAACGAATTCCATAGCATTGTCGATGGCAGCGTCTACCAGCTCGACGTCAGCGACGATTCGGATAGCGACGTCTACAAAGCCGCCGGCGGCACGCTGACGCTGCGGCAGCTTTGCGAAGCCATGATCACCGTCAGCAGCAATTTCGCGGCGAATCTGCTGATCGAGCGTCTCGGTGTCGAGAACATCCGGAGCACCGTGAAGCGGTTCGGCGCGGACGGCATGCAGGTCTTGCGCGGTGTCGAGGATGGCAAAGCGTTCGAGAAAGGACTCAACAACACGACGACAGCTCGCGGTTTACTGACGTTGCTGGAGAAACTCGCGAATGGCCAGGCCGTCAACGCGAAAGCCGATGCCGAGATGATCGCGATGCTCTCACGACAGAAATTCAATGACGCGATCCCGGCTGGTCTTCCTTCCGGCACACGCGTCGCCCACAAGACCGGCACCATCACGAAGATCCACCACGATGCCGCGATCGTCTATGGCGAGCGGCCTTACGTGCTCGTCGTCCTGGTGCGCGGGATACAGGAGCAGAAGGACAGCGCGGCAGTGATCGCTGCGATATCCCGCGAGGTGTGGAGCGCGGCCCGGTGAGTGTTTCATTACGCCTGCTCATCGGCGTCGTCATAGCCGCACTCGTCGTGGACGCGACACTCGCGTACAGGAACATTAACGCGCTTCTTTTCCAGGAGCGGACGATTGCGGGAAGCTACATCCGCCTCAATGCGCTGGAGCGCACGATGGCGGCGGTCACGGATGCGGAGACCGGTCAGCGTGGCTTCCTGATCACAGGTGACGAGGGGTACCTGGCACCCTACCAGGACGCCAGGAAGGCGATTGAGACCGACCTCCGCGATCTGCGGCAGATGTGGCCGGATTCCGCGGAGGCCGATCTCGATGCGCTCGATCAGCTTGTCGCGGCGAGTCTCGCCGAAATGGAACAGACGATTTCGCTCCGGGGTCAAGGCCGGCTGACGGCCGCGGACACCATCGTCGGGCGTGGGCGCGGCAAGGAGCAGATGGATCGGATCCGCGCGCTCGTCGATGCGCTGCGATCCGAAGAGCAGGCGCGCCTGAATGCCGCGACGCTCGGGTCGGCGGAATCGCGCCGCACCGCATTCGCGACCGCGGCGTTTGCCAGTGGCATTGCCTTGACTGCGGTGCTCGCGTGCCTGGTGCTGCTGCGCCGCGATCTGGGACAGCGCAGCCGCCTCGCGGAAGAGCGCGCCGTGCTCCTTCAGCGCGCGCAGGAGGCGCGCAGCCAGGCAGAGAGTGCCAACCGGTTGAAAGACGACTTCCTCGCCACCCTCTCGCACGAATTGCGGAACCCGCTTCATGCAGTGGTGGGCTGGCTGCAAATCCTGCGGCAGGCCGGCGATGAGACGCTGCGGGCGCGAGCGGTGGACACCGTTGAGCGGAACACACGCGCGCTGCAGCGGATGATCGAGGATCTGCTGGACGCCTCTCGAGCGTCGCGCGGCAAGCTCGAGCTGAACCTGGCGCCGACCTCAGTCGGCACGCTCGTCTCTTCAGTGCTGGAAACCGTTCGGCCGAGCGCTGCATCGAAAGGGGTCGACCTGGCGGAGCACCTCATCGCTTCAGACGCCGTCGTGAACGGCGACTACGATCGTCTCGCGCAGGTCATCATCAACCTGGTCTCCAACGCGATCAAGTTCACTCCTGAAGGAGGACGCGTCGATGTGTCAGTGGAGCGAGAGGGTGACGCGATCGCGATTGCCGTGCGAGATACGGGGCGCGGGATCAGCCACGACGCGTTGTCCCAAATCTTCGAACCATTCCGGCAGACGGGCCCTCGTGTTCAGGGCACGGAGGGAGGCCTGGGCCTGGGCCTCTCGATCGCGAAACACATTGTCGAACTGCACGGCGGCACGATTACCGTGTCAAGCGAAGGTCCCGACAAGGGCTCATCGTTCGTCGTCCGGCTGCCACGCGCCAGGATCGGGGCGAACGACCAGGAACCGGTCGTTCAGGAGGCGCGGTCCTGAAGTTTTTTGAGTACAGCAGCGAAGCCGGCGTGGCGGCGCAGTGGCTCGAGCAGCGGCTCGATCGGAATCGTCCAACCCGTGAACGGCAGTTCTGCCTCGTCGAGTAGCCGATGCAGCGTTTCGACGGCAGCATCCTCGCGACCGGCAACAGCGTGGGCGGAGGCTTCGGACAACTTCGCCTCACCGGCACGGCCGCCGAGGCGCAGCGCGTCAATCGCCGCGCCCGCACGCTCGAGCGCCGCGCTCGCGCCGGCAGCATCGCCGCCTTCGCGCAGCGCGCTGGCAAGCCCGAGGAGCGATCGCGCATGATCGGGAAAATGTTCGAGTGCACGCTTGAACATGTCAGCCGCTTGGTCCGTGCGTCGCGCCCGTAACAGCGCGAAGCCCGCGCCGTCGCACGCGTTCATCTTGAACTCCGCCGCATACAACTGGCCGCCAGCGCTGCCGATTTCACGATCGAACTCCCGGGCTGCTTCCTGCACGTCGCCGGCAGCCAGCCGTACGAGACCAAGGAGCCAGTGCAGACCCTTCGCCGGGTACCGTTGACGGCGATCCGCCTGCTGGTCCTGCACGACTGCCCCTTCACGCAGCACGGACCCGGCGCGTTCGAGGGCTGCGCGAGCAATGTGCACCATCGCGATCTCGAAATGCGCGAACGGAAACTGCGGGTAGAGCTCGAGCGAGCGTCCGAGGGCGCCGAGGCGCTCGTCACCCCACGTCGCATGTCCCAGCCGAAAGTGGTGGGCCCAGTATGACGGTTCGAGCCGGACCGCCCGGCGCGCGGCTTCCTTGGCTTCCGCAGAACGTCCGCCGCTCACGAGCAGGAACGACAGCGTCGCGTGCGACTCGGCGAGATCACGATCGATCTCGATCGCGCGCCGTACGTGAGCGATCGCGGTCGCCAGGAGCGAGCCCTCGGGATGGTTCTGCGCGCGAGACAGCTCGTATTGAAAGAACCGCGCGTTGGCCAGGCCGACATGCGCCTGCGGGTATCGCTCATCGATCGCAATCGCGCGTTCGAAGTGGGTGATTGCCAGCGGTATTGCCGTCGCGTCAAGCGTCTCGAGCAGCACGCGCCCCTCCGTAAAGGCACGGTATGCCTCGATGCTCGACGTTTCGCGAGGCGTGCGATTCCGGTGACGCC
>JBKOZS010000019.1:0-9183 GCA_046726015.1 Acidobacteriota bacterium | reverse complement strand
GATTGCGCCGGCGATGTTCAGGAGCACCGCATACATCGCCGCAATGGCCGCGAGCGCCGCCGCATAGACTAGGCCACGCTTGATGATGACCTCGACGTCCATCAACCGGTACCGCACGATCGCGGATGCGAATGCCAGCGGAATCAGAGCGAGGAGCAGCGCGCTCAACTCGAACCCGGGGATCGGCTCGACGCCAAGCACGTATGGCACGGCGTAGCCTGCGACGAACGGCACCGATCCGAGTGCGGTCCCCCACACAATCCACCGCAGCTGGCGGCGCGCGGTGACCGACCGCACCCGCCGCAGCGCTCGTACCATGATCGCCAGGCCAGCAATCAGGCTGATCGCCAGGTAAACGAGTTGCGCGCGATCGAGCAGCGAGAGCACGCGCGTCAGCACGTCGCCGTGCTGACTGCCATTCACGACCGCCGCGACCGAGGCGCCGCCGAAGAGAAGCGCGGGCAAGTACAGCGCGGGGACGAGCGTGCGCCCGGTGTCGCTCCGCACCCACGCATCAGGACGATCGGGGAACACGAGCGCGAAATGCAGGAACAGCGGCGGCAGCAGCAACAGCGCCGTCAGATCGCCCCAGTAGAACGTCCAGTCCAGCGGGGTCAGCCTGCCGGTGTACGAGAACGCCAGCACGCCAAAGAACGCCACCGTCAGCCAGAAAAAGTGCAGCGTGGCCTGGTGATCGGGACGGCGCAGGCGGACCGATGCGCCAACGAGCAGCGAAAAGATCCCGACGGTCGCGAGCATGTAATACAGCGCGCGCGGACTCGAAGGAATCGGCTGGACGGCGAGCGAAAGCTGCTCCTTCGTCCTGAGTCGCAGCACCGTGTAATCGAGGACCGATCCTTCGCGGCTGGCATGATGTGCGGCGACGATGTCGTCGAGGCCGGCGACCGGCTGCGGTCCAATGGCCAGCAGCACATCGCCAGGCTGCAGCCCCGCTTTATCGGCCCCGCTTCCGGGCGCGATCTCCTGCGCAACGACGTCGCCGTTCGCGACCCGCCACAGGACGCCGTCTTCCACCTCCGACCACGTCGCGCGCTGCGCGATGTTGGCAACCGCGAGACAGAGGAGGGCCACGACGATGGCGGCCTGCGCCATCCATGGGACCCTCACGCGGTTAGCCGAAGCTCGGATCATGAGTACCGTCTGTATCCAGCTGACGTAGCAAAGGGCATACCCCGCCACGCGGGCCCATACGGACTAACAACTCGCTAATTTTCAGCCATTTAGACCGTGTGAACAACGCGCACAGAGGCGCTGTTTCCAAGCCCTCGGACGGTCGATTCAAGAAGTTGGAGTAGCTGAAAAAACGACTGTCAGAACTTCACGAGCACGCCGCCGACGACCCGCTTGGGCGGACGGATGACGAGCAGCTCGTCGTAGATCGACCCGGAGTCCGACGGATCGCGGAACAGGTTCCGGACCCCGACGAGCACCTCCCACCGAGTGCTGCCGAACGGCATGAATGGAAGTGCCTGGTTCACCTGGAGCCCGAAGCGAGAGTCCGATGTCGAGCGCGCCGGCTCGACGCCGCGGGCGACGGAGGTGTTTACCCTGTAGAGGAAGAACACGCGCGTGGCGGTCTCCGGGATGTCGGTTTCGAGCGATGTCGTGACGCCATGCACGTCTTCGGTCTGCGGCCGGATGGCTTCAGGCGCCCATTGTGCAATCGCGGCCATGTCGCCGCGCGACACCCAGTGAGCGCGCGCGATGCTGTAGTCGACCGATCCGCGCACGCGCTGCGACGGCGCGCTGCTGAAGCGGATGGCCCAGCCCTCGGCGTCCACGCTGCCGGCATTGGCGACGTAGTAATGACCCGGCGACTCGGGGCCTCCTGCGACGGGAAGGCCGAAGAGCGTGACGAGTTGATCGTCGACACTCTGCTGGAACCGCCGTACGCCAACCACGAGGTCGTCGTCGAACTCGTGCTCGACACCCACATCGAGCACACGCGCGCGCTCGACCTGGAAGTCTTCGCCGGAAAGCGGCGCAAACGTCCGCTCGGGCGGAAGCCATGGACCCACGGTTGCGGGCGCCAGGAATTCTTCGGCGCCAGGCGCGAGCATGTGCTGCGCAACCGCCGCAGTCACGTGCGTCTTCGAGAGCGGGGTCACTGTGATGCCCATGCGTGGGCTCATCAACGATCGATCGCTGAGGTAGTCGTACCGCGCGTAGCGTGCGCCGTAGTCAAATGCCAGCCCTGGCGCGATCCGCCAATGATCGCTGCCGTAGATCTCGCCCACGTTACGGGTGTTGTCGGTTTCGGCCAGCGCTGTCGCCTTGGTGCTCTGGTATTGCTGCGTGCTGTACGAAACGCCAAACCCGTAATCGTGATTGCTCGCGCGGTGCGATGAGAACGATCCCGCCACGATCCAGGACGAAAGATCCGACTGCGTCATCGACGCTCGCGCGGTCCACTCTCCCCCCGCGAGCGGTGCGCCCAGCGAGACGTACGCCACGCCGCGCGGCAGGGTATCGCCCGAGAACAGCTGTCCCGGCATGAAGGCGGACGTCGTCAGCAGGTTGACCTCGCCCGAGAACGGCAGGTCGGCAAAGATGGACGCCACGTTCGCGGCACCATCGAACGCGCGTCCGAAGAACGAGGATGGCTCGGCGGGGAGATCCTGATCGGCGGCCGCTTCCGAAAGGGAAACGACTTCGCCGGAATCCTTCAACACGCTGCGCTTCAAATGGCGCATGCGCCACGCGGTCTCGCCGTGAGGATGATCTTCGACGACGTTCGCGGGCGTGCCTTCCGGCTGCGGGAGTTCCATCCCCGCCGTGAGGATCGGACGGGTGATTGTCGTATCGGCTGCGGTGTCGTTCGGCTCATTGACGCGACGGAGGTGGAAGGCTTCAATCACCGACGGTGACGACCCGACACGCACGTAGTCGCGCCGCGTCGAGGCGAAGCCCGCAAGATGCACGCGGATGATATAGACGCCGGAAGGAAGGGCTTCGATCAGGAAGCGTCCGTGCGCATCCGTGACGGCCATGCTGTTCTTGGCGCCAAGCGCGGAGACCATCGCGCCTGCGAGCGGACCGCCGCGTTCATCGCTGACGATCCCCTGGATGCTGCCAAGGCCGAGACGCGCGGCATGCATGCCCGTGAGCAGCGGGACCTGCTGCGCGCACACGTCCGGCGTCGTCACGTGCATTGCGCCGACGACCACGACAGCCGCCACCAGGACCCGGGTCAGGCGTCCCATGGACTCCTCTGTAAAGCTACGGGGTGACCGAAAAATTCACGTTCTGCGTCAGAACCTTGGAACTGAGCTTATCGGTAATCTTGATCTCGAGCCGGTACTTCCCTTCCGGAAAACTCTGAAGCGGGATGCCCTGACCCGCCTGGATGCTGCGATCCGCGGCAGACGGATCGAAGCCCGGCCCCATCGACGTGTTGTTGAACTGCTGCGGCGCCGTGGCGTTGAAACGCTTTTCGCCGTCGGGCCCGATCGTAAAGAACGTGTATGTCGCCTCGAGGTCGAATTTCTTGTCGGGCGTGATCGTCGGGTTATAAATCTGCAGGAGCACGATCAGCTCCTGTGATTTGCCGAACTTCTTCTCGGGCGACGGAACGAGCTCGGTCTGGCCGAATGCGTAGGGACGCTCGGCCTGCGTTTCCGGCGTCACTGGCGCGGGGAGCTGGTCGACGCGTTCGGCTAGGATCACCGAGCTTGTCGAGAACTCCGTGCCGAAGTCAGGCACATCGACCGGCTGCTTGAGGACCGTCGTCTTTGGCGTGGCGGGTGGCGTGGCGTTACGCTCGCGCACCACGACATACACGTCGTACTGACCCGGCGGCACGCCGAACCCGCGCTGAATCCGCACGGGCCGGCCCGCGGCCGCGGGCTTCACTTCAAGGAACGACAGGTCTTCGAACGGATACGGAGACGGGGCCTCTCCGCCCTGCTTCGCATCCTTGTTTTTGTCTTTATCCTTATCTTTATCTTTATCCTTATTCTTGTTCTTATCTTTGTCCTTGTCCTTGTCGTCGGCGGGCGGCGGCGCCGCTGCCGGCGGCGCGGTCATTCCCCGCGGCGCAACGCGCAAGTAGAACGCAACCGGTTCACCTGCGGGATTCGACAATTTGGACGGATCAACCGTGAGCGTCATGGGAACCCAGACGCGGGACCCCTGGGCTTTTAGGAAATCATTCTGGAACTCTATCGGGAAATCCGCGGGCGCCTGCTGTCCGGTCATCGCGGCATCCGCGACGCGAACGAGCCCCTGAATCTCTTGTGCCTGAGCTTGCGACTGTCCGGGGGCGTCGGCCTTCTTATCCTGTGGCTTGCCTTGATCCTGCGGTGCCGCGCCGACCCCTTGGGCCAGCGTTAGAAACGCACCCAGCAGCGAAATGCTCAGCCACGGCCGCGACAACGACATCCTGTCTCCCTCGACCGGTCCGGACCGGCCTTCCTGCAACAAAACCTACCTAAACTTGTCGATCATAGGCGTAGGGGGGCCGCAAGTCAAAAGGGGGCCAGCGGCATTCACGGCAGCCCGGGCAGTGGGGCGGTTTGGCGTCGCGCGGCCTGATTTTCGCGTGAATTTCCGTGCAAAACCAGGCATCAGCAACCGGAAACTGGAGACCGGCCACCCGCACTGGAACCTGCTGTCTGGGAACGGAAACACTCGCGGATCGCGTTCCGCGCTGCGGCGGACACCTCGGTATGGCGTATGGCAGGCTGCGGCCTACCTGATATTATCGCCGGTCTATGCCTCGCGCGCCGCGCCTGATTGACGTCAGTGTTCTGCTCCAGGCGGGCGTCCCCACCTATCCAGGGAATCCCGAATTCGAACTTCAGCCGATCAAGCGCGTCGCGGCCGGAGGCTCGTCGAACACGTCCCGGCTCGTCATGGGCACGCACACCGGCACCCACGTGGACTCGCCGCGTCATTTCTTCGACGAAGGGGCCGGCGTAGACGACCTCGCGCTGGATCTCCTGGTGGGCCGCGCGCGGGTTATCGATCTGCCGTACCGCGGCGGCATCACGGACACGCATCTCGCAGAAGCGGGGCTGCGCGAGGACCTGCGCGTGCTGCTGCGCACGCCGAATTCGGCGCTGTGGAATACGGCCGATGGATTTCACCAGGACTACACGTACCTCACCGAGCAGGGTGCGAAATACCTCGTTGGCCAGGGCGTGAAGGTGGTCGGCATCGACTACCTGTCAGTGGAGCAATTCAAGAAGCCGGGTGCACCGGCGCATCGCGCGCTGCTCGGCGACAATGTCGTCATCATCGAAGGTCTCAATCTCTCGGATGCGGAACCCGGGGTGTACGAGATGTACTGCCTGCCGCTTCGCGTCGCCGGTGCGGACGGCGCACCCGCGCGCGTCGTCCTGAAACGCTGAAGGAGCCCCGCCGTGATTGATGACACAGTCGTCATGGTGCTGGCCGGAGGCGTCGGCGAGCGGTTGTTTCCGCTGACGAAGGAACGCGCGAAACCGGCGGTCTATTTCGGCGGTCCTTACCGCATCATCGATTTCACGCTGAGCAACTGCATCAATTCCGGGCTGCGCAAGATTTTCATCGCGCTGCAGTACAAGTCGCTGTCACTCACGCGTCACCTGCGATTCGGCTGGAGCGTCGTCGCCGACGAACTCGGCGAGTTCATCGAAGTCCTGCACCCGCAGAAGCGCGTCGGCGAGCACTGGTATCAGGGCACGGCAGACGCGGTCTACCAGAACCTGTATTCGATCGAGCGAGAAACGCCGCGTCACCTGCTGGTCCTGTCCGGGGATCACGTTTACAAGATGGATTACGCGAAGATGCTGCGTTTCCATCTCGGGCATGGCGCGGGCGCGACGCTCGCTGTCATCGAAGTGCCGTCGGAAGAAGCGCACCGGTTTGGCGTCATGCAGGTTGACGATGAGGGGCGGTTGACGGGGTTTCTCGAGAAGCCGCGCGACCTTGCCCCTGGCTCGCAGGTGCTTGCCTCGATGGGCATCTACATTTTCGACATGCGCGTGGTCGTGCCCGCGCTCGAAGAGGATGCGCGGCGGCAGACGAGCCACGATTTCGGCAAAGACATCATCCCCGCACTGATGTCGAACGTGCCGATCTACGCCTACCGGTTCCTCGACGAGAACAAGAAGCTATCGAAGTACTGGCGCGACATCGGCACGCTCGATGCGTACTTCGAAGCCAACATGGATCTCTGCCAGGTGAATCCCGAGTTCAACCTGTACGATCCGGAGTGGCCGCTGCATACCCACCAGGTGCAGGCGCCGCCTGCAAAGTTCGTGTTCGCGGATGAAGGCCGCCGCTGCGGCCGTGCGCTCGACTCGATCATCTCGGCCGGCTGCATCGTGTCAGGCAGCAGCGTTCGCGGAAGCGTGCTCTGCCCCAACGTGCGCGTGCACAGTTTTTGCGAAGTCGATCAGAGCATCTTGATGCCGGGCGTTCGTGTCGGCCGGCACGCGCGCGTCCGTCGGGCGATCATCGACCGCGACGTATTCATCCCGCGCGGCGCGCGTATCGGCTACAACGAGGAAGAAGATCGCCGGCGCCACACCGTCAGCGAACGCGGCATTGTCGTCGTCACCAAAGACGAGGAGCCGTACGTCGAGACGATCGATGAAGAGGCGCTTCGTATTGAGAAGGAATTCGATCGGAGAGGATCGGAGCGATAAATGAAATCAGAAACAATCGAGGCCAGGGAACAGGGGCTGTTGACGAAGATACAGAGCGTCCACGGGCGGGAGATCCTCGATTCGCGGGGCAATCCCACCGTGGAAGTCGAGGTCACGCTCGAAGGTGGCGTCGTGGGGCGGGCAGCGGTGCCATCAGGCGCCTCGACCGGCGTTCGTGAAGCCCTGGAGCTGCGCGATGGCGACAAGACGCGCTATGTCGGCAAAGGCGTGAAGAAGGCGGTCGGCAACGTCAACGGTGAGATCGCGAAGGCGCTCGCCGGGCGCGGCGGCGATCAGCGTGCGATCGACGAACAGATGATTGCGCTCGACGGCACGCCAAACAAGGGACGGCTTGGCGCGAACGCGCTGCTCGGCGTATCGATGGCGCTTGCCCGCGCGAACGCGCTGACAGCCGGCGTGCCCCTCTACGCGCACCTGGCGCGGCTCTACGAGAAAAGACGCGATGCGAGCGGCACGCTCCTGCCGGTCCCGATGATGAACATCCTGAACGGCGGCGCGCACGCGGACAGCAGCGTCGACTTCCAGGAGTTCATGGTGATGCCGGTCGGCGCGCCGACGTTTGCCGAGGCGCTGCGCACGGGCGCCGAGATCTTCCACACGCTCCGCGGCATCCTGAAGAAGAAGGGGCACTCGACGGGCGTTGGCGACGAGGGTGGGTTCGCCCCCAGCCTGTCGTCGAACCGCGAGGCGCTCGACGTCGTGCTCGAGGCGGTCACGCAGGCCGGCTGCAAGGC
This sequence comes from Acidobacteriota bacterium, assembly GCA_046726015.1. Taxonomy (GTDB): domain Bacteria; phylum Acidobacteriota; class Vicinamibacteria; order Vicinamibacterales; family 2-12-FULL-66-21; genus QHWT01. Next base: position 1,775 of record JBKOZS010000019.1, on the reverse strand, counting down.
AGGCCAGGACGTGTTCATCGCGCTCGACGTCGCGTCCAGCGAGCTCTGGGACGACAACGCGAAGCGCTACGAGTTCAAGAAATCGGGCGATCAGGCGCGGACCGCGGATCAGATGATCAAGTTGTACGAAGACTGGGTGCGCCAGTACCCGATCATCTCGATCGAAGACGGACTCGCGGAGGGAGACTGGGACGGCTGGAAGGCGCTCACGGCCGCGATGAACGAACGCGTGCAGCTCGTTGGCGACGATGTGTTCGTCACGAATCCGGAGATCCTGAAGCGCGGCATCAAGGAAAAGGTTGCGAACGCCCTGCTGGTCAAGCTGAATCAGATCGGCACGGTCACCGAGACACTCGACGCGGTCGCACTGGCGCGCGACGCCGGCTACTCGAGCGTCATCTCGCATCGGTCGGGTGAGACGGAAGACACCACGATTGCCGATCTCGCCGTCGCCACGAACGCAGGGCAGATCAAGACCGGCTCGGCGAGCCGCACCGACCGCGTCGCGAAGTACAACCAGTTGCTGCGCATCGAAGAAGAGCTCGGCGCGCGCGGCAAGTACGCCGGCCGCGCGGCGATCAAGCAATTGAAGGGGCGGTAATGCACAAACTCGTGCTGCTCCGCCACGGTGAAAGCACCTGGAACAAGGAAAACCGCTTCACCGGGTGGACCGATGTCGATCTATCGGAACGCGGACGTGAGGAAGCGCTCGAAGCCGGACGGCTGCTGAAAGAAGGCGGCTACACCTTCGACATCGCGTACACCTCGGTACTCAAGCGCGCCATCCGCACGCTGTGGATGACGCTCGACGTGATGGACCTGATGTGGATTCCCGTCACGAAGAACTGGCGGCTGAACGAGCGCCACTACGGCGCGCTGCAGGGCCTGAACAAGGCCGAGACCGCCGCCAAGCACGGCGAAGCGCAGGTGAAGATCTGGCGGCGCAGTTATGACATTCCGCCGCCGCCGCTGGCGCCGGACGATCCACGCCATCCCGGACGCGATCCGCGCTACGCGGACCAGAAACCAAACGGGATCCCGTTGACGGAGTCGCTGAAGGACACGGTCGAGCGCTTCCTCCCGTACTGGCACCAGACGATCGCCCCGTCGATCAAAAGCGGCCAGCGCGTGTTGATTGCCGCGCACGGCAACAGCCTCCGCGCGCTGGTGAAGTACCTCGACAACGTCAGCGACCAGGACATCGTCGAGCTGAATATTCCGACCGGCATCCCGCTCGTGTACGAACTCGACGACACCCTGAAGCCGATTCGCCACTATTACCTCGGCGACCCCGAAGCCGCGGCCCGTGCGGCGGCCGCCGTCGCCGCGCAGTCGGCCGCAAAAAAATGAAAAAAGGCCGCCTCGCAAGATGCGGGGCGGCCTGGACTCGGGACTCGCGACTCAGGACTCGGGACTACTCGACTTCCTTCTCTTGTGTCTCGTCGGCGGCGATCCGCAGCGAACGCAGGAATCGCTTGTCGTTCGCGCTGATCTCGAAGTGGCGGCGCTGTTGCGCCGGGGCGAGCGCCTTTTGCTGCTGCGGCGGTGTCCGCGCGAGCGCGGCCGTTTGCGTGCGACTCACGAAGCCGATTACCGCTTCGAGCGAGACTTTCATCTCGAAGCCCGCGGCCCGCGCGCGCTCACGGCACGCTTCCACCCGCGCATCTTCCGCAACGGCGGCAGCAATGGCGTCGGAGAGCTCTTTGGCCATCCGGTTCACGACGTCATCCATTCGAGACCTCCTCACACTGCCGCGGCTGGGACCCGTGGCGTAA
>JBKOZS010000018.1:0-10080 GCA_046726015.1 Acidobacteriota bacterium | reverse complement strand
GCCTGGGCTCGCCGGAGGCGTATTACGGGATGATGCTGCCGCTCGAGCGCGGCCAGCGCATCGACCGCGAACAGATCCTCCGGAAGCTGGTCGAGATCCAGTACGAGCGGAACGATCACGAGTTCGCGCGCGGCGCCTTCCGGGTTCGCGGCGACATCGTCGAGGTTTACCCGTCGTACGAGGACAACGCGCTCCGCATCGAGCTGTTTGGGGACGAGGTCGACGAACTGGTCACGTTCGATCCCCTGACTGGCAAGTCGAGCCGGCGGCACGACAAGGTGGCGATCTATCCGAAGACCCACTTCGTCACGCCGCGCGAAAAAACCAAGCGCGCGGTGGAGAGCATCAAGGCGGAGCTCGAGTGGTATCGCGGTCAGCTCGAGGCAGAGGGCAAGGTCCTCGAGGCGCACCGCCTGCACCAGCGAACGATGTTCGACCTGGAGATGATCAAGGAGATCGGCTACTGCCACGGGATCGAGAACTACGCGCGGCACCTGACCGGGCGCGAGCCCGGTGCGCCGCCGCCGACACTCCTCGACTACCTGCCGCCCGACGCGCTGACGATCGTCGACGAGAGCCATCAGACCGTCCCGCAGATCCGCGGCATGTATCACGGCGACCGGTCGCGAAAGGAAGTGCTCGTCGCCTACGGCTTCCGCCTGCCGTCCGCGCTCGACAACCGTCCGCTCAACTTCGAGGAATGGCAGTCGCGGGTCTCGCAACTCATGTTCGTGTCAGCCACGCCAGGTCCTTACGAACTCCGTGAGTCCGGCGGCGCCGTCGTGGAGCAGATTATCCGGCCGACGGGGCTGCTCGATCCCGTGATCGAAGTGCGCCCGGTGCGCGGGCAGGTCGACGATCTGCTGGCGGAGATCCGCGACCGCGCGGCGCGCAGCGAACGCGTGCTGGTCACGACGCTGACCAAGCGAATGGCGGAGGACCTGACGCAGTACTACCAGGAACTCGGCGTCAAGGTGCGCTACCTCCACTCCGACATCGAGACGCTGGAGCGGATCGAGATCCTGCGTGACCTTCGACGCGGCGCGTTCGACGTGCTCGTCGGCATTAACCTGCTGCGCGAAGGGCTCGATCTGCCGGAAGTGTCGCTGGTCGCGATTCTCGACGCGGATAAGGAAGGGTTCCTGCGATCGGGCGGATCGCTCATCCAGACGGTCGGCCGTGCGGCGCGCAACGTGAACGGGCGCGCGATCATGTATGCCGACAAGGTCACCGATTCGATGCGGCTGGCGATTTCGGAAACCGAACGCCGGCGTCAGATCCAGGAAGCGTACAACACGGAGCACGGCATCACGCCCGCATCCATCGTCAAGAGCATCGACGAAGTGATGTCGAGCGTCTACGAACGCGATTACGTCACGGTCGCCACGACGGCGGACGAAGGGGGCATGTTCAAGACGCAGGCGGATCTCGACGCGCACGTCGGGCTTCTGCAGGCGCAGATGAAGGCGGCGGCGGCAAACCTCGAGTTCGAGAAGGCAGCAGCCCTGCGCGATCGCATCAAGCAACTCAAGAACCGGGAGCTGGGGCTGGCGGGGAGCCGTCGCTGACGTGAAGCCGAAGTTAATCGAATGGATCAAGGCGGCTCTGCTCGAAGTGCAGGAATACATGCACATGATCGGGCAGTTCGGCCGCGCGCTCGTCACCCGCCCGATGTACCCGCGCGACATCGTCGAACAGTTCGAAATCGTTGGCATCGGGTCGCTGACCGTCGTGCTGCTGACGGGGATGTTTACCGGGATGGTGCTCGCGCTGAACTCCGGGTTCACGCTGGACCAGTTCGGCGCGCGGTCGATGATCGGCCGGCTCGTGAGCGCCTCGATGGTGCGCGAGCTGGGCCCCGTGCTGACTGGGCTCATGGTGGCGGGGCGTGTCGGGTCCGGCATCGCCGCGGTGCTCGGCTCGATGATGGTGACCGACCAGATTGCCGCGCTGCGCGCGCTGGGCACGGATCCGATTCGCAAGCTCGTCGTGCCGCGCATCCTGGCGGGACTGCTGATGGTCCCGCTCTTGACGGTGCTGTCGGGCGGCATCGGCATGGTGGGCGGGTGGATCGTCACCGTCCTGCAATTTCACGTGGCGGGCTCCGTCTACTGGAACAGCGTCGTCGCCGGCCTTTATATGCAAGACGTCTGGATGGGCCTTATCAAGCCGTTCTTCCTCGGCTTCACCATCGTCAGCATCGGGTGTCATGTCGGCCTGCGGACGCGCGGCGGCACGCAGGGGGTCGGCCGTGCGACGACGAATGCGGTCGTTGCGAGCTCGGTGGCCGTCATTGCGGTCGATTTTCTCGTCACCAAGCTCCTCATCGTCCTCATCTATTAATGGCTACGCACCCGGCGCCGAGACCGCAACTGCTCGACGAAGCGCTCGCCCATGGCGGCCCGATCGTCGTGTTCGACAAGGTCGACCTCTCGTTCGACGAGAAGGTGATCCTGCGCGGCGTGAGCTTTACGCTGCAGACCGGGCACACGAAGATCTTCCTGGGCGCGAGCGGAGCGGGCAAATCAACGATCCTGCGGCTAATCCTCGGGTTGTTGAAGCCTGACTCCGGCGTGATCTTCGTCAACGGCGAGCGCGTTGACAACATGACGGAAGAGCGGCTGATGGCGGTTCGGGCAGATCTCGGCATGGTGTTCCAGGAGGGTGCCCTCTTCGACTCGCTGTCGGTGCGCGAGAACGTGGGCTACAAGTTGTACGAAGAGCTGCACTGGCCGATCGACAAGGCCAACGCGCGGGTTGCCGAGGTGCTGGGGTTCATCGGCCTCTCAGAGTTCATCGATCGGATGCCGTCGGAGTTGTCGGGCGGCCAGCGGCGACGTGTCGCCATCGCACGGGCGATGGCGGCGAAGCCGCGAATCCTGCTGTATGACGAGCCGACGACCGGTCTCGACCCGATCACGTCTATTACCGTGGACGAGGAGATCATCAAGCTGCGGGATCTCGAGAACGTGAGCTCCGTGCTCGTCACGCACCAGTTGCGCGACGCGTTCTACGTCGCCGAGCACACGGCGCTCCGCCCCGGACACGACGTGGTGTTCCAGAAAGCCAAGCAGCACAAGGCGTCGGAGGCGGAGTTCATCATGCTGAAGGAAGGACGGATCGCCTTCGAGGGGAACGCGGAGGAACTTCGCGCTGCCGCAGCACGAGATCCGTATATCGAAGCCTTTCTATCGTAGAAGGATATATGCCGAGAACGCGTTCGCTGGCCTGGTCGGAACTGAAGATTGGAATACTGGCGGTGGTCGCGCTGTTCCTGGCCGCGACCATCATCATTGCGGTCGGCGGCCAGAGCGGCTTCGCGTGGCAGCGCTACGAGCTCAAGACGAAGTTCGACAACGTGCAGGGACTGAAGAGCGGCGCGATCGTGCGAGTCGCCGGCGTGGAAGTCGGCAAGGTGACCGATGTCGATTTCTCCGGCGCGGCCGTGGAGGTCAAACTCTCGATCAAGGACGACATGCAGTCGCGCATCACGACCGATTCCCGCGCGTCGATTGGATCCCTCAGCCTGCTCGGAGAACCGATTGTCGAGATTTCCCCGGCGTCGACCGGCACGCCGCTGAAGAACGGCGACTTCGTTCCGTCAGGGAAGGGGGCGGCCGCCATCACCGACGTTGCGGCGAGCGCAAGCGCGGGGATCGATCAGGCGACCGCGCTGCTGCGGGACATTCGCAGCGGCAAGGGAACGGTCGGCAAGCTGTTCACCGACGATGACCTCTATCGCGACGTCGACCGGTTCGTCGAGTCGGCGCAGATCGTCGCGGGATACCTGTCGAAAGGACAGGGCACGATCGGGATGCTCGTGCGCGATCCCGCCGCCTATCGTCAGCTCAACACGGCGTTGGCGAACCTGCAGGAAATGACGCGTCGCATCAACGCGGGCGAAGGCAGCATCGGGCAGTTGCTGAAGGACGACCAGCTGGCGAAATCACTCTCGTCGGCCAGCGGCAACTTCGATCAGATTACCGGCCGTCTCAATCGAGGCGAGGGGACAGCTGGCAAGCTGCTGACCGACAAGGAGCTGTACGATCGTTTCAACAGCCTGGCGAACCGCATCGACCAGCTCACCGCCAACTTGAACCAGGGACAGGGAACCGCGGGTCAACTGCTGCACGACAAGCAGTTGTATGACAATATGAATGCCGCCGCGACTGAACTGCGCGGGCTCGTCTCCGACATCCGGAAAGATCCGAAGAAGTACCTTAACGTGAGGGTCAGTATCTTCTGAGCGTGGTGGTGCAAAGGTGCTATGTGCCAAGTGCTCGGTGCTCGGTGCACCTAGCACGCGCCACTTAGCACCTTGCACTTAGCACCTGGCACATAGCACCGACAAGGAGCAAGTTAATGGCACGCGACAATGGGGGAGAGGCGGGAACCGTCATTCTGGCATTCGTTCTCGGCGCCGTCACCGGTGCGGCCGTGGCATTGTTGATGGCGCCCGCGACCGGAGAAGAAACGCGGCGCATGCTTGCGGACCGGGCGCGCGAAGGCGCGGACCGGGCGCGCGAGGTCGCAGGGCAGGGGCGCGAGATGTGGAACCGTCAGCGTGAGACGTTTGCGAACGCCGTCGATCGCGGGCGTGAAGCGTACCAGCAGGCGCGCGGTGGCGCCCAATCGCCCGGCCCGTCTGGGGAGCCCCTGTGACAGATTGGAACCCGGTGTTCCTTGGGATTATCGCGCTCGCGACGCTGGTCATGGCGCTGATTCAGATCGGCGCCATTGTGTTCGCAGCCCGCCTCGGCGCGCAGGTCCAGCAGCTCGCGTCCACCGTGCAGCAGGACATCAGGCCCCTGATTGCCCGGGCGAACGCGATTGCCGAGGAAGCCTCGAAAACCGCCTCCATCGCGACCGCCCAGGCCCAGAAGATCGACCGGCTGGTTACAGATTTGACACGGCGGGTGGACGAGACGTCGATGGTCATCCAGCAGGCGGTGATTCTGCCGGCTCGGGAGGGCCTGGCGATTGTCGCCGCCATCAAGGCGGGATTGGGGGCCCTGCGGGGATTCCGGGAGCTGCGGGGCCGTCCGGGACGGGTCGAGGATGAGGATGCGCTGTTTATAGGGTAGACTGCGGGCACATACTACACCGCCTCGGGGAGTCGGGCCTTGGGGCGTGAGGCTTCAGGGGAGTCACCATGGTGAATACCTGCGTTGCCGTCATTCTCGTGTCCGCCCTTTTCGCTGCGCCGAGTGTCGCGCCCGCGCAGGACGCCAAATCGCCGGAGCTCGCCAAGCAGCTCACGCAGTTGCTCGATGCGAAAAAGCTGGATAGCATTGCGACCGCCGATCCGCAGAACCTCGGCACCTACATCGCGGCGCTGTATATGCCCAGCGCGCAGCTCCTCGTTGTCACCGGCAAGTACGCCGCCCCCCCTCTCCTGAACGAAAAGATCGGCAAGAAGGACTACCGCGACGTCTACATCGATCTGAACTCCGCGTCGGTTGCGGGGTCGAAGGTGTTCGTGATGGACCTCAATGCCGACGGTCTCGTCGCCAGGCCCGGCGACAACGCCGGCACCGACAGCGTGGAGCAGGGTGGCAAGCAGATCTCGTTCGATGGGGATTGGAAGAAAGCCAAGATGAGCGAGGCGGAGTACCTGAAGGCCTTCTCCGAGGCTGACGCGGCGTACGCGCATGCGCTCGAACTGCTCATCGCGCACGTGAAAGCTGCCGGAACTTACTGAACGAGATATCGCGACGTGCCGCTCCGGTGGTCAAGTCGCGAACCGAAGGACGATTTTCGGAATAGTCGGAACAGGAATTGGCTTGCCACCCGCAGCTCGCTCACGATTCACGCGAGCGAAGGGTGGTGGGCGCTAGTGGATTCGAACCACTGACCCCCGCCGTGTGAAGGCGATGCTCTACCGCTGAGCCAAGCGCCCAATTCCAGCCGCGGATCGCACGATTACACCGTTCTTATCACCGGGTGCCACGCGGATCCGCAGGAGAGACGATCAGTCTAACTCATTCGCGTCGATCGCGGCAACGCTAGGGCGAAGAAGGACTCAGGCTCATCTGCGTGATTTCGATCGGGCGCCCCGGTTCCGGCCAGACGAGACGTGCTTCGAACCCCGCCTTCCGGAACGCTCGGCTGACGTCGCAACGTGATTCGGAGAAATGCTGCCATCCCTCGAAATGGAGAGGAACGATAGCGGCGCGCGGCATCGTGGCCTTCGTGAAAGGCCGGATTCGTTGAGGAGGTGCCATGAGATTCGTCCTAGCCTTAGTGCTGGCCTGCGCCATGGGTTCGTTTGCCTTCGCCCGGCAGACATTCAAGGCATCAGAGAATCCGGTAACCGACGCCGTGCGTGATCTGCTCGCGCGCGATTCGAAGAACCTCACCGCTTCGGCCGAACTGCTGCCGGCCGAGAAGTATGGCTATCGCCCGACGTCGGGGCAGATGTCATTCGGTCAGCTCATGGTTCATATCGTCCAGACGAACGTCGCACTCTGCTCCGGCATCTCTGGTACAAGCGCTCCGCTTACGGCGGACGAACTGAAGAAGTTGAGCGATACCGATCCGAAGGATGCTCTGGTTAGCGCCATCAAGCGGTCGTTCGACTATTGCACGGAGGCGCTCGCGAAGACGAACGACTCGCGGCTCGGCGAGGAGGTGACGATGTTCGGGCGCCCCACGGGACAATCGCGAGCGGCGGCCCTCATCACGATCGCCGCCGACTGGGCGGACCATTACTCCACGGCGGCATCGTATCTGCGGCTGAACGGCATGCTGCCGCCCACGGCGCAGCCAAAAAAGTAGTGAACGTAGAGAAAGTTATCGCGCTGAAGCACGCGACGCGTGCGGAGGCGGACCAATTACTAAACTAGCGGCGTTTCTCCGGCAATCGGCGCTGCCCGGCACCGTCGTAGACGTGATCCTTCGGATCGATCTGCCGCATCGGCTTCTCGCGCTGCCGTTCTTCCTGCGCGTGCGCCGTGATGCCCGGCACACGCGAGATGATGAACAGCGCGTTGGCGATCTCGGGCGGGATGCCGATGTCACCACACACCGCCGCGATCGCCCCGTCGATGTTGACCGGCTGTGCGCGGCCGCCTGGCAGCGCGCTGACGACATTCTCCACGGCGCGAATCATCTGGATGTGTTCCCCTTCGAGCTCGAGTTCGAGCGCCATCTGGAACAGGCGCGCCGCGCGCGGATCGCGCGTGTGGAAGCGGTGCCCAAAGCCGGGGATGGGTTCGCCCGCTTCGTGCAGCTTTTCAATCACCGTGACGGCTGCATCCTTGTAAGGCGCGCCGCGGCGCACCAGCTCGAGCCCGCGATCGAGGAACTGCATGCAGCTCTCAATGTCGCCGCCGTGATAGCGGCCGAAGCCGAGCACGCCCGCCGCCACGCACGCGCGCAGCGGGGCGCCGGTGGTGGCCGTGTTCCGCGCTGCCAGCGTCGAGGGGGGCGTCGCACCGTGATCGATGAACGACACGAGGATCGCTTCCATGACGCTGCCGATAGCTGGCGACGGCACGTCACCCATCAACAGCAGATAGATGGCCTCGCCGAACGTCATCCGCCCCATCACCTCGTCGAGCGGATAGCCACGCAGCAGGATCTTGTTCGGCTCGATACACGTCAGTGCCGTTTTCCATCGGTCGTCGGCGACCCGCGGCGTCATCCGTCGTTCGGTGATCACTCGTCGCTCCGTTGCTGCTTCCGTGGTCTCGCCGCTGTCGGTCGGTCTGCTTTTCGCCATAAGCGGCCTCAGAACGTGCCGTACAGGCGGTCGCCGAAATCGCCGAGCCCTGGCACGATGAACTTGTGTGCGTTGAGCTCACGATCGATTGCAGGAGTATAGATGCGGACGTCCGGGTGATGCCGCTCCACGAGCCGCACCCCCTCCGGGGCCGCGACAATGCAGATCATGCGGATGTCCCGGGCTCCCGCCTTCATCAAGAGGTCGAGCGCCGCGACGGCACTGCCGCCGGTGGCCAGCATCGGGTCGATCATCAGGACAACGGCTCGATCGAGCCGCGTTGGCAGCTTCGCGTAGTACTGCGACGCCACCGCGGTGATCTCGTCGCGCTGCAGGCCGATGTGGCCGACGCGTGCGCACGGGATCAATTCCAGCACGGCGTCGAGCATGCCGAGGCCGGCGCGCAGCACCGGTACCACGACGACATCAGCCGAGACCTTGCGCCCGTCCGCCGGACCGAGCGGTGTCGTGACCGTCACGGATGTTTCCGGCAGATCGCGCGTCGCTTCGGCCGCGAGCAGGAGGCTGATGCGCACCGCCATCCGCCGGAACAGTTCCGGCGGTGTGGACGCGTCACGCAGTGTTACGAGGGCGTCGTGCACCAGCGGATGCTCGACCAGGAAGACCGCCACAGCGGGTGACTATATCAGCAGGTTGTCGGTTTCAGAAGGCACACGCGGGGCGGAGATGGTCGAGAAGTTCAGTATAAAATCACTGGCTTACGATGACTTCCCGCTTGCTGCTCGTAGGTGCTGCGGTTGCCGCGCTTGCGGCGTCTGTCGTGCCCGTTCAGCCGCGTCGGGTCTCTCTCCTCATCACCAATGGCATCGTCATCACCGAGGACGCCACCAGGCGAGTGATCGATCGCGGATCGGTGGCCATCGACGGGCGCGACATTGTGGCCGTGGATCGCGCCGAGACCGTTGCGGCTGCGTACACGTCCGCCGACACCATCGACGCGAACGGGTCCGTTGTGATGCCAGGCTTGATCAACGCACACACGCACGCGCCGATGGTCTTGTACCGTGGCCTGGCAGACGATCTTGCGCTGATGGACTGGCTGCAGAAGTACCTGTTTCCTGCGGAAGCGAAGACCGTCTCGCCGGAGTTCGTTCGCGCGGGAACGCGTCTCGCCGCGCTCGAAATGATCGAGTCGGGCACGACGACCTACGCCGACATGTATTACTTCGAAGAAGAGATCGCCCGAGTCACGAAGGCGGCCGGTCTTCGCGGCGTGCTCGGCCAGACGATCATCCGGTTCCCGGTTGCCGACGCGAAGACGCCCGCTGACAGCCTGGCACGGACGGAGAAGTTTGCGGCGGAATTCGCACGAGACGATTTGATCACGCCTGCCGTGGCGCCGCACTCGATGTACACCCTGGAAGAGGCGACGCTGAAGGCGTGCCGTGCGCTTGCGGACCGGCTGCGGATTCCTGTGATCATTCATCTCGCCGAGACGGAAGATGAGATCAAGATTGCCCGCGAGCAGCACAATGCCACGCCGACGGCCTACCTGGAGTCGCTAGGCTTCTGGGGCCCGAGGACCCTGGCGAATCATGGCGTGCACGTCAACGCAGACGATATCAAGATACTGGCGCAGCGCGGCGTTGGCGTGTCGCACAATCCGGAAAGCAACATGAAGCTCGCGAGCGGCGTGGCGCCGGTCGAAAAGATGCGTGCGGCCGGCATTGCCGTTGCCCTGGGGACCGATGGCGCTGCCAGCAACAACGATCTCGATATGTTCGAGGCGATGCGGCAGGCGTCGTTCCTGCACAAGGTCATCTCCAGGGATCCGCGCGCGATTCCGGCGGCGACCGCGATCCAGATGGCGACCATCGAGGGCGCGCGCGCGCTTGGCATGGAACGGGAAATAGGCTCGCTGGAAGCGGGGAAGCGCGCGGACGTGATCGTGGTCTCCATGGATGCCGCTCGTCAGACGCCGATGTACGAGCCGCAGTCGCATCTCGTCTACGTGACCCGCGGCGACGACGTGCGGACAACGATTGTGAACGGCAAGATCCTGATGCGCGACCGCAGGGTGTTGACGCTCGATCGCAAGGCAGTTCTGGACGAAGCGCGCGGGTTCGCCGCCCGTGTGCGAGACGCGGTGCGCCAATGAACAAGATCTTAATCAGCGAGCAGGACATCCAGGCCCGCATCCGCAGCCTGGCTGCCGAGATCGAAGGCGACTACCCGAAGGGCGAAGAGATCCACTTGGTGGCCGTCCTGAAGGGCGGGTTCATGTTCCTCGCGGACCTCGTGCGCGCGATGTCCACCGGCGTCACGATGGATTTCATGGCGCTTTCGAGTTACGGCAAGGGGACCACCTCGTCGGGACAGGTCAGAGTGCTGAAGGA
>JBKOZS010000017.1:0-8521 GCA_046726015.1 Acidobacteriota bacterium | reverse complement strand
GTCCAGCCGCTCGAGGCCGACGACCTGCACCCGTACGCCGGTGGTCTCGAGAATCAACCGCGCCCAGGTGCGAGCGCACCAGTGACCGAAATCACCGGTGCGTTCGAACAGCGACGAGAGCAGGGAAATCGTGCCGAGGATGATCGTGTAGAGGCTGACGGCGGGAATGAGATAGAAAACGGTCCGCCACCAGTGAAAGTTCTTCAATGTCAAATTGCCGAATGCTAAATGCGAGCGGACGGGGTGCCGTGGCAGCCGTTACTTCGCATTTGGCATTCTCGCGGCCGCGCCCGCTGGCGCCGCCGTTGTCGTAACCGGCGTCGCTGTCTGCGTGGGCGATTCGATGTAGCGGCCGAAGATCATCTTGCCCGCAGTCGTCTGCAGCACGCTCGTGACGACGATGTCGATGTTCTTGCTGATCATCCGCCGTGCGTTGTCCACGACCACCATCGTCCCGTCGTCGAGGTAGGCGACGCCCTGGTTGTATTCCTTGCCTTCCTTGAGGATGAACACTTTCATGAACTCGCCCGGCAGCACCACGGGTTTCAGGGCGTTCGCGAGTTCGTTGATGTTCAGCACGCTGACGCCACGAAGCTGCGCGACCTTGTTCAGGTTGAAGTCGTTCGTGACGATCTTGCCCTGCAGCGTGCGACCGAGCTCGATCAGCTTCAGGTCGACCTCCCGCACTTCCGGGAAGTCGATGTCCGAGATCATGACGTCGACGCCGGCCATTTTCTGGATCTTCTGCAGGATGTCGAGGCCGCGCCGGCCGCGGTTGCGCTTCAGCGAATCCCCCGAGTCGGCCACGAGCTGCAGTTCCTTGAGCACGAACTGCGGGATGACGAGGGTGCCGTCGAGAAACCCGGTTTCGCAGACGTCAGCGATCCGCCCGTCGATGATCACGCTGGTGTCGAGAATCCGGTAGCGCTTCTGCGGCCCGGTATCGCGAAACAGGCTGACCATCCGCTGCGGCTGGAGCCATTCCCCCTTTCGTGCGCCCATCACGATCCCGAGGTACGGGAACACGAGCAGGATGAAGCTGTGCAGGAAACCGACGCGCCGGTCCGATGCGTCGGCCCAGAAGAGCGCCGCGCCGATCGTCTTCGCCAGGCCGAGGCCGATCGCGCCGCCGATGAGCGCGCCGAGAAGATCGGTGACCTCCGTGTTGCGAAGCCGCGTTTCGATCAGGACGACGACGACGCCGAGCAGCGCCCCGATCGTGCCGTTGACCGGCGCGAGGGGGTGGAACGGGCGCAGCAGCGCCGCCGCCCAGGCTACGGCAGCGACAAACAGCGCACGAGCGACGATGTTCCAGGGCATGGGGGCTCCGGGTATGAAAAGCCAATCATAACCCGGAGGTCACCGAGGCCAGCCGGACTGCGGCAGCCCGGGTTCGACCTTCAGCGCGTTCTTGTAATACAGCTTTTTCAGCACGTCGTCGGGCAGGTTCATGCCGTACATCTTCCAGAAGGCGTGATAGCCCCGGTAGTAATCGAAGTATTCGTCCTTCGTCTCGAACACCCGCCAGTAGTACGGATACTCAGTAGTCTCGTACGTGTCCTTGCCGAACATGATCCGGTCCTGGTACTTGATGAAGAATTCGGCCGACCCGCGAGGCTGGCGGCCGAACTCGTACAGGACCGCGGCGACCTCCAGGTAGACATTGGGCAGCGTGTCGAGCAGCTTCGCCGCGCGCCTCAGGTCGTTCGCGTACCACGCGAAGTGCGCGGCAATGAACCGCGTATTCGGGTGCTTCGCGAACATGTGGTCCCGCTCCTTCATGAGCTGTTCGAAGCTCGGATAACGATCGGGCGGGGTCTGGCGATTCGGGAAGATGTTCAGTTCGAGCCAGCGCTCGTTGTGGTAATCCACCGGCGAGAAGAACTCCTGCGGCTCCGCGGTATGGATGATGACGGGGATGTTCAGCTTGCCGGCGAGTTCCCACACCGGGTCGAGGTCTGGATCGTCCACGGCGAGCCGCGAGCCATCGGCTTTCTTGTTCCGAAGGCCAAGCTCCTTGAAGACCTTCAAGCCAATCGCGCCGTTCTTCACCGACTGTTCAAGATCGGCAAGCGCCTTCTCTTTCCAGCCCGGACCGCCCGCCCCTTCCCAGTTCACGTTCGCAAACATGCGGAAGCGATCCTTGAAGGGGCTGTTGTTGATCGCGTCGACCTTCTGCTTGATCTGGGCGGGATCGGATCCGCCGGAAAGATCCACGAGCACGCGGAGGTTCAAGGCGTCCATCTCCTTGACGCGCTGCTCCATCCCCTCGACACGTGACGTGCCATGCGTGTGCACGTCAACGACCGGGAACTTCGCGCGCGGCACGAGATGTTCCTCGGCCGTCACGGTCGAGCGCGGACGGTAATCGATGATGCTCGGCGGCGGCTGAGCGGGGGCCATGCACCGCAGGTGACGGAACTCGGTCATCCCCGGCGGGCACTCCTGCCCTTCTTCGATCGGGCTGCCGCCGCGGCCGCCCCCCTGGCCTCGTCCGCCACCCGGCGCCGGCCCCTGTGACGCAGGCGCGCCCTGGGGCGGTTGCGCCACCGCGGTCAGTCCGGCAAACATCACAATGACTGCGAGAATCACGAGATACTTCGAGCGCGGCATCAAACCTCCGGGACGGATTAGTGTAAGCCGGGTCCGGACCCGGCCTACAATGCGGGGTTGAACACGTCGGGAGGCCATCGGGACCGCGGGGGCCGTGATGAACACCTCTTTCAATGAGATGGCGCAGCGCCTGGCCGAGGTCGGGCGACGGTTCGATGCGCGTGGCTGGGTCCTCGGCACGAGCGGCAACTTCAGCGCAGTGCTGGCGCGCGTTCCGCTCAGGATTGCCATCACGCGAAGCGGCACACACAAGGGCGACCTGACATCGGCCGACATCCTCGAGATCGCGGACGAAGGCATTGTCGTCAGGGGCGCCGGCATCCCCTCGGCCGAAACGCGGCTGCACCTTGAAATCGTGTCCGCCCGTCATGCGGGGGCGGTTCTGCACACGCATTCGATCTGGAGCACGTTCCTGTCGGACCGGTGTGCGGATCGCGGCGGCATCGCGATTGAAGGCTACGAAATGTTGAAAGGCCTTTCCGGCGTCATGACGCACGAGCACCGGGAATGGATTCCGGTGCTCGACAACGACCAGAACATGGCGCGGCTCGGCGGGGTCGTCAGGGAGCTGCTCGCGGGATGGCCCGACTGCCACGCGTTTCTCCTTCGTCGTCACGGGTTGTACACTTGGGGCGAAACGCTCCAGGACGCGATCCGTCACGTCGAAATCGTCGAGTTCCTGCTCGAAAGCGTGGGACGCGCGGTATACAGCGGTCAGGCGAAGTCAGAGGAGGCTGCACCATGGCGATCGTGAAAATCCCTGCCGAGAACGTGACACTTCGGGATGATGCAGAGGTCGCCGCGTTCCTCGCCGGGCACGGAATCGATTACGAGCGGTGGGAGCCGGAACATCCCGTTGCGGCCGATGCGGCATCAGAGACGGTGCTCTTTGCTTATGCGAGCGAGATCGACAGGCTGAAGGCGCGCGGCGGATACGTCACCGCCGATGTGATCGACGTCAAGCCCGAGATGCCGAACCTCGACATGATGCTCGCGAAATTCAGCCGCGAACATTTCCACGACGAAGACGAAGTGCGCTTCATCATCGAAGGGCGCGGGCTGTTTCACATTCATCCGCGAAACGCCCCGGTCTTCGCGATCGAGGTCCAGGCCGGAGATCTGATCCGCGTGCCGCGCGGGACGCATCACTGGTTCGATTTGTGCGCCGAGCGCCGCATCCGCGCGATCCGGCTGTTCCAGGATCAGTCGGGGTGGACGCCGCATTACACCGACAGCGGCGTCGACAAGGGCTTCCAGCCCCTGTGCTTCGGACCGGCATACGTCTCGGCGGCGCCACCGAGGATGTGACCGCGCCCGCCATTCGCGCGATTATTCTCGACATCGAGGGCACCACCACGCCAATTGCGTTCGTGACGGAGACGCTGTTTCCGTACGCACGGGCGCATCTCCGTTCGTATCTCGATGGTCACGGCACCGCGTCCACTGACGTGCTCGAACGGCTGCGCGCGGAGCGTCACCAGGAATCCGATCCGTCCGCGCCCCCCTGGGCTGACGCGTCGCACATGGCATCAGCAATCGCGTATGTCGAGTGGCTGATGGATCGCGATCGCAAGTCGCCCGCGCTCAAAGAACTGCAGGGCAGGATCTGGGAACACGGCTATCGCACCGGCGAGCTGATTGGCGAAGTGTTTCCCGACGTTCCCGTCGCGCTCGAGCGATGGCAGCGCGCCGGCATCTCCGCCGGCATTTTTTCCTCGGGCAGCGTGCTGGCGCAGCAGCTTTTGTTCGGGCATTCGTCTGCGGGCAATCTCAGGCAATTTCTGAAGTGGCACTTCGACACGAGTATTGGCGCAAAGGGTGAGGCGGAGAGCTACAAACGGATCGCGGACCGTGTTGGAGAGCGTCCCGCACAGATCCTGTTTGTTTCAGACATCCTCCGCGAACTCGACGCCGCACGCGCGGCAGGCATGCAGACCCGATTGTCCGAGCGCCCGGGTAACGCTCTTCAGCCGAAGAACGACCATCCCGTCGTACGCACGTTTGACGAGATCGACACAGGCCGGACTCCTCGCGAGTGAGGAGCGCGGCGTTCGACGCATGCTACTGGTGTAAGACGATCGAGCCGGATACGTCCGGCTTCCGAATGTTGTAGCCGATGCGGGCTCGCAGGGTGCTCGCGGTCATTCAGGCGCGCCGAGAATTCAAGGCCTGTACCGAATATGCTTGTCCGCTCAAGCATTGGTCCGATGGCTCGCGGCGGGCACCGTCATTTCGTAAGGAAACGCGACCCCGTGGGATGACGCTTGGGCGCCAGACCCAGCGGTGCTCCAGGGCAGTGTTCTACCGATAGTGAGTGAACGGCGACAACGATGTGATTACTGCGCGCGTCAGATCGAGAGCTCGGCGGGGGCTCTTACCCGTGGTCCGCGCCCTCGTCCGTCGTCCACCTTGCCGTGAAGAACAGCAGGGCCATCGCCGTGTAGCCGAACACAAACGGCCACGCGGGAGACAGCTTGAGCGTCGTGTCGGCGTAGGTCCACTGGTAGGAATGCATCAGCCCGGTCGCTGAGAGCAGCGCCGCGCACACGCACCACGCGGACGCGACCGTCCACCGGCGTTCGATGACGCCAACGACAGCCGCGGATAGGAGCATCGCGGTAAAGAGGAATCCCTGTTCGAGCGCGAACGCCCCGGCGATCCAGACATCGTTCTTCTGAAAATCACCGAGCAGCGCTTCTGTGAACCCGCCGGCGGGCCCGCCGAGGCCGGCCGCACGCAGGCCGTTCTTGGCCAGCAGCGCGCCCCACGCGCCGATGCCCGGCAACAGACCCACGACGACGGCCGGAGTGTGGGCGCGCGGTGTCGCGTCGAACGCCTGGGCGACAATCATCATGCCGATCCACAGCACGATGGCCATCCCCGCATCGATGGGAATCGCCCATGCAATCCACGCGAGTGTGCCGGTCAGACAGATCGCCGTGACGAACGCGCCGTTCAGGACCGAGTATCCCGCGCGCGCGCCAAGCGCCTTCCACCCCGGATGCCCGATGTAAATCGTTGTCGGGAAAGCGGACCCGAACAGCGCGGCGGCGACGCTGCCGAAGCCATTGATGGTGAGCGACCGCTGCGTGTTGTACGGATCGCCGGCTGCTTCCGCCGACTCGATGTTCTGCAGCGACCCGAGCACGTTGAACAGCCCCATCGCCGCGATCACGGAGAAGTATGGCAAGAGATGACCGCCGCCAATGGCCGCAAGGAGATCGCCGACGATCGGCACGGGCACGTGCAGCGCCGCGCCGGACGGACGCGCGCCGACCGGCGCGATGCCGGTCAGCCACGCCAGCAGCGTGCCGAGCGAGACCGCAAGCACGCCGCCGGGCAGGCGCCCTTTGAATCTCACGCGACCGAAGTACGTGAGCATCACGATCGCGAGCGTCGTGAGGCCAACGATAGGCCGTGCAAAGGTGCGAAACAGGAAGCCAAGCGAGATGAAGCTCAATGCGATGCCGGCGAGCGTCGAGAGCAGCGCCGCGCGCGGCGTGGCCTTGCGCACGCGCTCGGCAATTGGCGCACAGGCCAGTTCGATGATGCCGGAGCAGAACGTTGCGAAGAGTCCCGCCTGCCACGCCACGCGCATCGGATCCGCCGCACCCGCGGCGGCTGCAAGCGTCTTTGCCGGCAACATGACGAGGAACACGTGCGCGAAGAGCGACACCGTGTTGATGCCGTACGGCAGCGCACAGACGTCGGTGCGTCCAGTCTGCTCCGCGAGCCGCTTCGCCTGCACGGCATACGCGACGTTTCCGAGCAGGATCGACATCGCCGCGCCCGGCAGGATACGGCCGTAGACGAGATCCGCCGGGAAGCCGAGCACGCCGCGACACAGCGCGTCGATGAGCAGTAACTGAACGAGATTGTCGATGGCGAGGCCGAAGAAGCCGTCAATGTCTCCGCGAACGATCCAGCGCATCGCGGGCAATACTAGACGATTCCCTCCGTCGCCTCGTGATGGGGCGCGAGCGCCGAATGCGATGCGGCCGCAGCACCGAAAAAGGGGACAGCCCCCTTTTTTTGCAAAAAATGGGGACAGCCAGGAGTTGTCCGCTGGAGCACCACCGTGTCGGTTGTCCCCTTTATTTGCAAATAATGGGGGCTGTCCCCTTTTTTTGTATGTAGCGACCCTGCACGCCGTGACTTAGCGCGTCGATGAGCAGTAACTGAACGAGATTGTCGATGGCGAGGCCGAAGAAGCCGTCAATGTCTCCGCGAACGATCCAGCGCATCGCGGGAAATACTAAACGATTCCCTCGTGTCCTCCGTAGCCGTCAGCCGGGGCGCGAACTTCAGGAGATTCCGCGCAGCCAGGTGAACGGCCTGCCGGACGGCTTCGTCCAGCATCTTGTCGCGTGCCTGTGATGACCGGCCGCCGCCAGCGGCGAGCGGCGTCGCGAGACCAAGAAGCCCAAAGCCCCTGGACGTTCGTTTGCCCATCCCGTCGCCGATCGCGGTCGCGACGACCTCGCCTGTGCGAGCGTCCACGAGCTTGATCGTGACGCCGATCGTCGTAATCGTGCGACGGCGAGAGAATCCGCCGGCAAGCAGTGGAATGAGACCGCCCGCTCCACGCGACACACGCTCGGTCGCAAACCGCGTGACGGTTCCCACTACGACATAGTCAACGTGACTCGCAACGGCGGCCGCGCTAAGACGATCGAGCGATAGCCGCGGTCCACCCTCTCCTTCGGGCACCAGCCACTGTCCGTCGAACACGCGGAATTGGGATGACTCGACAAGTTCGGCCAGAAGCAACTCCGCGATGGCGGCGCCGATTTCCGGCGGCGGCAGCGTCCAGCCGCCTTGACGGACATCGACGTCTGCGATGGCAATCCTGGGTTTCTCGACATGATCCTGGGCATTCGCCGGGTGCTCACCGAGGCCAACGAGCAGGACGACAACCAGGGCGAACAGGGTGTGCCGGTGCGTCATGGAGCCTCCTCAATCCAACGCGATCGTAGGAGGCCGCCAGGCGTGGCGTCGTGAGGGGACGGTCAGGAAACCGTGAAATACCCTGTGCGGGCATTCACGTCCCAGCCATATCGTCGGGTCGCGATCATATTCCGTAGATGGCCGCCTCGATCCGATTCACCTCGAGACCAATCTCTCCCGTGACCAGAGGAGAACGCCGCTCGGCAACGGCGCGAATGAAGTCGTCCACAAGCGGTTGATGATGATTCGGGTTAGATGGGTGATGTTCGGTCCGCTCGCGGTCGGCGGTGCGGACCGTCATCGGGCCCGCCCCAAGAACCGGAATCGAGATAGTGCCGCGATCGCCAAAGATCTCGACGCTGTCGCGCCGCTCCAGCGCCGCCCACGACACAGTCAGCGTTGCGTGAAGCCCTGAGGCGAACTGTAGCAGGCATGTCGCGGTGTCATCGATGTCTCGCTGGATCTTCAGCCGGCCGACCCACGACGTGATGCCGGTGACTTCGCCGAACAACCGGAGCAACATCTCGATTCGATGACACCCCATGTCCATCATCGGGCCGCCGCCGGCACGCGCGCGATCGCCGAGCCAGCCGCGCGGATGATCGTGGGCGGGATCGAACGGGGAGAACAACATGACGTGCGCGAGCACCGGGCGTCCGATTTCACCGGACGCCAGGACTTCCTGCACGCGCCGGACGACCGGGAAAAAGCCGCGATAGTACGCGATACCAAGTGTGACATCGTTCCGGCGGCACGCGTCGATCATCCGCTGACACTCGCTGACGCTGAGCGCCATCGGCTTCTCGCAGAGGACGTGTTTGCCCGCGTCCGCGCCGGCAACGGTCTGCTCGCAATGGACGTCGGGCGGCGTCGCGACGTAAACGGCGTTCACGTCAGCATCGACAACCAGGTCCTGCCAGCGTGTGTAGGTGCGTGCAACGTCGTGTGCCGCGGCAAATGA